>CAJUNI010000038.1:13452-18723 GCA_910587945.1 uncultured Parvibacter sp. | reverse complement strand
GAGCAGTAATTCGCCGCCGCGGGGCATGAGGGCATTGCTGGTGCGACTTAATGTAGCAGCCTGGATGGCAGCTCCTTCGGCGACGCACTCATCGGGGTTAATGGAGTTGCTCGGCGTTTTACCCGTGAGCTTTTCCACCTGTGTCACAACGGCGGGAATACGGGTGGAGCCGCCTACCAATAGCACTGATCCCAATTCGCTCGCAGCGATACCAGCATCTACTAGAGCTTGGCGCACCGGTGCTTCTGTGCGTTGAATCAAGTCGGCTGTGAGTTGATTGAAGGTAGCGCGGGTGATGAGCGTCTCCAAATGAAGGGGCTCTCCCTGGGCAGATTGAGTAATGAACGGTAAATTCACCGTGGTAGATTCGAGGGAAGAAAGCTCCTTTTTCGCCTGTTCAGCGGCTTCATTGAGGCGCTGCCATGCCATGGGTTGGTTGCGTAGATTGATGCCTGTTTTAGTGGCAAATTCTTGGGCAAGGTGTTCGGCGAGGCGCTGATCGAAGTCGTCACCTCCCAGATGATTGTCTCCAGCGGTGGAGAGTACCTCAATCACTCCTTCGCCAATTTCAATAATGGAAACGTCGAAGGTTCCTCCGCCAAAGTCATAAACCATAACCAATTGAGGATCGCCATGATCGAGTCCATAGGCTAAGGCGGCAGCGGTGGGCTCATTGATGATGCGCAGCACGTTGAGACCGGCAATGCGTCCCGCGTCTTTGGTAGCTTGGCGCTGGTTGTCGTCAAAGTAGGCAGGCACGGTGATGACCGCATCGGTGACCTCGGCAGCCAGATGACGCTCGGCATCGCTGCGGAGTTTACGGAGAATCATGGCCGAAAGCTCCTGGGGGGTAAAGCTGCGACTTTGGGCGGTGGCTCGCCAATCGGTTCCCATGTGACGCTTAACCGAGGAGAAGGTGGCTTGGGGGTTCATGGCTGCTTGGCGCTGAGCTACGGTGCCCACCAAACGTTCGCCCGCGCTATTGAAGGCGACGATAGAAGGAGTGGTGCGGCTGCCCTCGGCATTTGTAATAACCTCAGGCTGTCCTCCTTCGACGCAGGCAACGCAGCTATTTGTGGTTCCCAGATCGATACCGATGGCTGTCATAGAAGTATCCTTTCACGGAACAAGGTGCAGGGTTTCCTTGAGAAGAGAGGGGCAATGGGAATGTTGCGCTCCTTTGACTATCAACGGAGAGTTAAATGCAACATAAAATAGGGCCTCCACACATGGGGCTGCACATTACAAGCCCCCAACAACAGCAAAGCGAAGGATCAATGCCGCAGCTGTTAAAGCCCTGGTCTTGGCCGGTTTGCTGATAGGAGCTGGCGCGGGAGGTGAAAACATTTTCCGCATGCGCGTAGGTACTATTCTGTGGATCCAAAAGCCGTGCACGACGGATAGCATCAACGGCGCCGACAGTATTTCCTTCACCTTGGCAAGCGATGGCATAGAGGTAATACCACCGTCCATTGCGACCACTGCTGGGGATGTTTTGTAAGAGCCCAGAGGCGGAGTGGTACTGACCACTGTTGATGTACGCAATAGCTTGTAAGATCTCCGGCGTATCTTGGCTAGAAGGTTCCGGGTGAACGTTATATTGCCCCGTTCGTGAGCTTTGGGTGCTGCCACCGCCAAAGATATCTTCCCAATCCATTTCTACCCATTGATAGCCGGAGGTACCGCCCGGGCTGCCATAGGGATTGCCATAGGGATTGCCATAGGGATTTCCGTAAGGATTGCTGGAGGAATTGCCGCCGCCGGAGCCTTGGGGGTTGTGAGGGTTTGCCCCGGGACGATAGGGGGCGTACCCTGCCGCAGCGGCCCGGCGCGCATCTTCTTTTGCGAACTTCTCGGGATTGGTTATACGCTCGTAGGCTTCATTGATTTTGTTCATGCGCTCAGCAGCATGGGGATCATCGGGATTTAAGTCCGGATGATTCTCACGCGCTTTCTTGCGATAAGCCTTTTTGACCTCATCCATGGAGGCGTCGCGGCTTACTCCTAGTATGTCGTAGGGGTTTTCAGTCATAGCTCCCACAAAGTATTACTGTCGATTACCTATATTCTGCAGTTCTATCGCTATCGAGAACTGAGATCTGCGCTTCGGCGAGGTTGTTCTCGAGAGAAGCGTTAGATAAAGTATCTAAGTCGTTTGCGCTGAGATTCAGTTCGTCCTTGTAGGTTTTGTTGAACTGTTGCCAGACGCCCCCATAGAGAATATTCCTCATAAGATGCAGATCTTGTTCTAAGGGTAGCTGCTCAAAGCTATGGGTAGCCTCGCCAATGATGATTGCTAACAACGTCTTCATATCTTGAGCCGTTAGATCAAGATTGGCAAAGGGGTTGTAGGAGCCGTTTTTTGCATCCTTTTCTTTGTCTACGGCGGCATCCATCAAGTAGATAAAACGTCCGAGGTGGTAGCCAAATTGCTCCATGGTTTCGGTCCAATAGCCCGCATCGGCACTAAAAATTGCACCCATGAGCGTGCCAAATTCAGCGGCAGCTGCATCGGGAGAGCTGTTTGGATCAGCTTCAATCAGGCGAATAGCTGCCATGGATTGCTCTATGGCTTCGCAAATCGTTGGGATGCGGGTGCGTGCTTTTTGGTAGGCCTTAGCCAGGAGATGCTCTCCGGCTCGAGCGGTCATGCTGTGATCGTCAGCAATGTCGTCGAGGCATTTGTGGTAGGCCAGGGCAATGGTTAAATCGGCAGCGCGCTCGGTTACCGAACTCTGGGCAAGGGGAGTGAGGCGCGTCGGGTGCGCTGGGCAATGGATGGAGCGCTGGGTTTCAGGAGGCTCGTTGAGGGAGTTCCCTAACAATATGTAAAATGCCAGGTCATAGGAGAGCGCTGCACGACTAATCTGCCCATAGTTGTCTTTGAGGCTGTGACAAAGTCCGCAATAGACGCTGCGGTAGCGCTCCTTTTCTTCCTCAGAAAGCGTGGGAAGAGTAGCAATGACGAACCCAAACATAGGCGCTAGGATTTCATGGTGGTCTGGGCTCCGCAGCGGGGACAGGTTACGCGGAGTGTTCCTTTACCCTTCGGAACCGACAGTTCTTGGCCGCACTGCTGGCACTTGAAGAATTTTTTGGTCTTGCGCTGCTCGTAGCGTTCGTTGGCCCGCGCCGCCTTAGCTTTAGGTCCGCGAATGAGCGCTTCAAACTTTGCATTCTCGAGTGCACGCGTAGCAATGTTTTTTGAGAAGCAGCGAAAGAGGGAATAGCCTACAAAGATCCAACTGATGAATGTCAGGATGAGACTGTTCGCGAATATATCAATAGCCATACAGGCAAAGCCAATCCAAAAGGACCAGCGAGCCAGGGTATCCATGCCATTGCGGCCATTCATGAAAGCCATGAGCTTCCACGAAAGATTATCAAAAAACTGCTTCATGAGAATTACCTTAGGTTGCTCCAGGGACAATGGGTATTTCTGTACCCTAACACGCTTGGCTATATCGAGGCTTTCGGATAGATGGGCTGTTACGAAAACGCCGCTGCCTGCCCAAAGGGAGACAGCGGCGCAGGTTCGTTGGCGGGTAACACCACGAGTGTCAGGAAACGCAACAAGCCTGAGGATTACGAGGCGTATTCTCGGACGAGGGAGCCACCGCAGCTCGAGCCAGATCCAGCGGAGCAACTAAAGCAGGCAGCATGGGTTCGAATGGCTCGTTCGGGCAACGGCCCGGCCAGCAAATCATCAATGGTGGCGTCTCGGGTCGATGGGCTGTCAGCAGCGTGGTCAACGGCGGCGGGATTTGCAGCTGCAGTCGCGCCACCTTCGGCCGACCCAGAATCCACGGGCAGCTGAATGGGCAGCTCAAAAACGTGGTTTACTTCGCAATCATAGAGCCGTCCATCAATATCTACATTGACTTGATTGTGGCACATCATGCGCCCCACCGCCAAAGCATTGAAGTTATCGACCAAGAGCTGAAGATAGTCATCAAGCAGATTGGCTTCCATAAGATCCTGGGCAAAACGACCCATGGGCCAATTATTGAACGCAAACAGGTTGTCAAAGGCAATACCTTCTTGGCGTTCAAGTTCGGTGGTATAGAGGTCTTCGAGCAAATCTTGGGGCGGCGGCAAGAAAGGTCCCGAAACGTTGTAAGCCAGATCCAGGCGAAGATTGCCCTCGGAGGTGCCATAACCCACGTTATTCAGCTCGCGAATGACGGAGACGGCACGTTCGAAGACCCCCGCACCTCGCTGAGCGTTGGCGGCGCCTGCGCGATAGTAGGGCAAAGAAGCGTTGATCTGGACTCCTGCTTCGGCCATGGTGGCAATAAGGGGCTGGTATTCGGGCTGGTCCAACAGGGTGAGGTTACTGCGCACAATAACGTTGCCGCCCTTGGCGCGGGCAATGCGTCCGGCCTCAGTCACAAACCAGGCAAAATCAGGATGGAGCTCGGGAGAGCCACCGGTGATGTCCAGGGTAGTAAAGGAACCGCTCTCATAGGCCTGGAGTACCTTTTCCATAATGGCGCGATCCATATACTCCGTACGGTTGGGAGTGCACTCGAGATAGCAATGCCTACAGGCGAGGTTGCAAGCGTAGGTGATATTTACTTGGAGCGTATCACCGCCGGCCTCAGCCTTCAGGGCTGCCGGGGCATTGACGCGTTCTTCAAAGGATGGGAGTTCGCGACGCTTAAGAGCAGCTGCAAGAGTGTCGGCGCCTACGATTCGCTTTCCCTTGCGAGCAGCAAGAGCTTCTTGAGCCTGGGCGAAGATAAAAGGTCCGCGGTGAGCTTTAGGGTCCGTGATAGTAAAGCTTTTCCCGTAGCGACTTTGCTGAAGCATGGTGGCCAAGTTGCCGCTGAGGGCTACGGGGCGTCCCTTGATCAGGCGAATATCTTCCGTTAGATCGAAGTAGCGTGGCATCTCAGGGATGGTTCCCAAATAGGTGGCCACTTGACCGTAGTTCTCTTCGCGATCTTCTAAACCTTCGGCTTTAATAGCTCGAATGGTGCGGGAGCGAAACCCGGTAAAGCCTACGGCGGTGACCAGATTGAGGTCAGCTACATGGATTTCGTCATCCACAACAACAGCAAAGGATTCAAAGCCCACCGAGCGCATGAGGCGGCGGAAGTCTTCCCAGTAGAGGGCACCTCCCAAGCACTCTCCACGCAAAACTGGATCATTTTTAAGAGACTCCGGCATCCGTCGGTCGCAGAAGACATCGGCAAAATAGAGCTCACCGCCCGGCTTCAAGACTCGATAAATTTCCTTGAATACCTGCTCTTTGAAAGGAGATAGATT
>CAJUNI010000038.1:0-13442 GCA_910587945.1 uncultured Parvibacter sp. | reverse complement strand
TTAATGACACAGTTGGAGACCACGAGGTCGACGGAATTATCGGCAATCCCTGCTTCGGCTAAGTCTTCAATGTAGCCACAGACGAAATCGACGTTGGAATGCTCAAAGCCAAAGGTTTGCGCCTGGCTTTCCTTATGACGAAGGGCTACCTCCAACTGAGAGGGGGTCATATCTACCCCAATAACTCGCCCCTGAGGCCCAACCAGCTTTGAGAGCACGTAGACATCTCGACCCACGCCACAGCCTAAATCCACCACCGTACAGCCCTCTAGAGCAGGAGGAATGGGGGAACCGCAGCCATAGAAACGGGCCATGATCTCATCATCGATAGAACCCATAACGTCTAAGACGTACTTCGGAGGGGTGCTTTCCGAACAGCAGGTGGCATTGGTCTTAAGATCATCGGATCCGGCCAAGATGTCCCCGTAATAGGCACGGATTTGATCGTGAACTGAAAGCTGTTCACTGGGAATCTGGGATGGATCCAGAGAAGGCACTAAGGAAGCATGGGCTTCATCGTGGCCGAAGGTTTGTGTGGTCATGAAAACTCCTAGCGGCCCTCATCGGCCATGCCAAAACATTCGGTAAAGAAGATCTGGCTGTCTAAATCGTAGCGATCGCAGATTTCGTCAGTGGCGTCATCTACGATGCGTGAAAGGACTCGCGCTTCGCATACCGCACGGGCATTTACAATCATGCGCATGTTTTTGTGGTCACGCAGGAATTGCTGCTCATATTCGATATCGTAATCCACGCCAATCAAGGAAGCCTTATTGAAGTCTCCATTGCCGGAGGTGGCAAAGGTTTTGAGGTGAGGAACGTTGCGCTTGCGCTCGATGAGACCTAGGCGGATTTCTTCAATGAAATCTTCGATAACCGCATTCATGTCGATTTTAGCGCCGCTATTAGTTTTGAAATAGACGCGACGGTTATACCAGGTGAGCTTTGCTTCAGCCTGCTCAAATTCATGATTATTGCGCACAGAGAAATTCTTCAATGCGGAGGTGTGGGTAGTAATAAAGGCAGCCAGCTCTTCGATGCCTGTTTTCTCGCGAGCGGAGATGGTCATTACGGGAACATCGGGCACGGCTGTGTGGAGGAATTCCACATAACGGGCGATGGTTTCTTCGTCTAAGAGATCGCACTTGTTGAGGACCACCAAGTCGGCTTCCTCAAGCTGGAGTTGGAGCAGGTAGACCAACTCTTCAGGCAAATTAATATCGGCCTGTTCGGGCATGATCATGCGAAGACGCTCGGGATCGACGATAACCGTGAACGGTGCCAGGGTAAACTCGTCTTGATAGTCGGTAGCCAGTGTATGGTAGACATGGTCAAGGGCGCCCACACCACAGCCAGGAATGTCGCTCATGACGAAAATAGCGCCATCTTTGTCCCGCAAGCGGCGGAGCTGATCGACGACGTTATCCATTTGATAGCAGATGCATCCGTTGGCAATTTCGGTGACCGTGCAGCCCGAGGTTTGAGTAAGGTTGGTGTCTACGAGGTTGGCACCAAGGTCGTTGGCGATAATGGCCGTTTCACCATAGGTTTTGTTCATAGCTTCAGCCAGGGCAATCATGGTAGTAGTTTTACCTGCCCCAAGAAAGCCACTTACGACCATAAAGCGAAGGGGATTCATAACTAACCTCTCTGATAATAGGTACAGCAGATACCAATGGGTAAGGTGGTGCCTATGCTAGCAGCAGCTTGCTTGGATGGGGCGGTCGTCTTCGTCTACAACCCCTTCAAAATCGGGCGCCGTCTTGATGATGGTGTCGCCGTGGATGTCGCCAAAGTGCTGATCTCGAGAACCCACCACTGTTATAACGTGCGCGTAGCGGCTTTGTCCTAAGCCTAGAACAGAGACGTTGTCGCAAACGTGGCACTGAACGCCGGCGGGGAACTTGATGTCTTTGTCGAAGAGGAAGAAATCGGGATAGTCCGGCAGGGACCCATCGTAGATGATTTCTTCGCCATAGTCTTCGCAATGATCGCAGGTGAGTTCAGAGTTGATAAGTCGCGAAGTAATGGTGGCGAAGGCAACGTCGGGATACGCGGCCTGCTCTACTTCGGTGAGAGGTGTTTTCCAAGTCATAACATAGCGAGGGTCATGGAAGCCGTTGGCTTGCGCTAGGCGACGGAAGTCTTCAATGAATAGCGCGCCTCCTAAGCGTTCAGCTACGCGCTCGATGGTGGCTGCTGTAGCGGGCGCAATACGACGATCGGTAAATACGTCTGTGAAATACCACTCACCCTCGGGCTTGAGAATGCGCTTCACTTCCCGAATATAGGCGCCTTTATCGGGCGATTGATTGAAGGTGCAGTTGGAAATTACCACGTCAACACTGTGATCGGGGATGAAACTTAGGTCTTCCGGGATGCCCTGCACCAACTCAACGTTAGGGGCCTGATAGCCGAATTGCTTCATTTCGGCAGAAAGGTACTTCTGAGCAATAGCGAGTCGTTGGGTGTTCGGCTCAACGCCAATAACGCGACCAGAAGGTCCCACTAATTGAGCTGCTAGATAGGTATCACGACCACTACCACAGCCCAGATCGACTACGGTACAACCATTCAATAGGGGAGGAATCGGCGCGCCTAGTTCATGGAAGGTGTTTTTGATCTCGGCTGATACGTTAAAGAGGAGCGCTTTGGCTTCGCCTGGAATCGTGCCATCGGCTTCCCGGGTGCGGGCCGTGGCCTGCGGATCGGTAGGGGCTGCGGCAGCTAGTTGATCGTAATAGGCTTGAACGGCTTCAGGGCCAGCTTCTTCAAGATTAACGTGGCGATAGTAAGCTTCGTAATCCATGGGTGCTCCTTCGTGTACGAGGTGTCAGACTATGGGTGCGTGCGTTCTGTTCCTTTTCGTGGATGATAGCAGATAGTAGATATAGTCTAACACTGAAACGAGGCACCGCGAAAGGGGAAGCCGGACGAACTTCCTGCTGTATCACTGATGGGGAGTTATGGTCTGCGGAACGCGAAGGTGCAGATGCTGGGGTGGCGGCTACTAGCGTCGCAGCGTTCCAAAAAGGCCACGTACAAGCTGGCGGCTTGCTTCTCTACCAATTTGACCGAGGATAGAGCTGACGGTTTTTGCGGCCTGAGCTTGCTGTTTTTCTGCTTCTCGAGCAGCACGCTCTGCTTCTTTTTGAGCTGCCTTTTCGGCTGCAAGCTGACGCTTCTCTTCCTCTTTAGCTGCTTTTGCGGCTTCCTTGGCTGCCTGCTTTTCCAAGGCCGCTTTCTGAGCCGCTAGCTCAGCCTTCTCTTTTTCGAGGGCAGCGCGCTCGGCGGCTAAGGCATCGGCTTCAGCGGCTTCAGCTTTCGTTTGAGCAATCCGCTCATAGGCGCTTTCGCGGTCGATGGCTTCCCCGTAGGTTTCCATCAACGGTTGGCAGGCTTCCAGTACGGAGGCAAGAGTTTCGTCCGTGGCTGCTTTCATGCTGCATTGGGGCGGCAAGACTTTGGCGCGCTCTACGATAGAAGGTTGACCTTCTTCGTTCAAAAATGAGATCAAGGCTTCACCGGTTCCCACTTCTTGGAGGGCGGTTACGCTATCAAAGGCGGGATTCTCCCGGAATGAAGCCGCTGCTGCTTTTACAGCTTTCTGCTCGGCCGGTGTATAGGCGCGCAGTCCATGTTGAATGCGGTTTGAAAGCTGGGCGAGCACTTCATCGGGGATATCGGAAGGACTTTGGGTGATGAAATAGACACCAACGCCTTTGGATCGGATGAGCTTTACCACTTGGACGATGCGGTCAGTGAGTTCCTTGGGCATACCATTAAAGAGCAAATGGGCTTCGTCGAAGAAGAAGACGAATTTCGGTTTGTCGCAATCGCCCACTTCAGGCAGCGTTTCAAAGAGCTCCGAGAGCATCCAAAGCAAGAACATGGCATAGATCTGGGGACTTTGGATGAGCTGGGTCGCGTTTAGGATATTGACGATACCCTGGCCCTCTTCGGTGGTGCAAAACCAATCTTCCAAGGCCAAATCCGGTTCTCCAAAGAAACTATCTCCTCCTTGATCCTCCACGGCAATAAGGGCACGCAAGATGGCACTGACAGATTGGGAAGAAACGCGCCCATAGTCCATCTCGAACTCTTTGGCATGCTCGGATAGGTAGGTGAGCATAGCCCGTAAGTCCTTCAGGTCAATGAGGAGCATTTCTTTATCGTCGGCCACCCGAAAGGCAATGTTCAAGACTCCTTCTTGAACCTCCGTAAGATCTAGCAATCGCGCGAGGAGCGTGGGACCCATGGATGATACGGTAATGCGGATGGGAATGCCGGCGCCCCCAACCATATCCCACAGATGGACCGGGCAGCCCTGCAAACACCAAGGATCAATGCCAAAAGCAGCAACACGTTCTTGAATGTTGGCGCTGTCTTCGCCGGCTTCAGCCATGCCGGTGACGTCACCCTTTACGTCGGCCATAAAAACGGGAACCCCTGCTTGGGAAAACCCTTCCGCCATAACTTTTAGCGTCACCGTTTTGCCGGTACCTGAGGCGCCCGCAATCAAACCATGGCGATTCGCTTGGGAAAGCAAAAGATTGCAGGAGGTGTCGGAGAGGGTGCCGTCGGGATTTTCGCCCTGGGCCATCCAGATGGAGTTGTTTTGCAGCATGGAGGGATCCTTTCCTCGGATTAGCTGAAGCCTAGCATCCCCGTTGCTCCGGCTCGAAGGCGCACAAAAGTTGATGACGGGTTGTTGGAGAGTTGAGGGGAATAGTCCGGCCCTTTTAAGGAAGAGGGAGGGGGAACCTATGCGCCTTTTGACTGAGCGAGTGAGACAGTGAGACAGGGACCGTAGCCCTTTTTGACTCATTTTTAATGAGTCAAAAAGGGCTACGGTCCCTGTCTCACTGTCTCACTCTGTGGGGGAAGGTGAAGGAGTGAAAGTCCAGCCACGAGGGTGGGGAAGCGATGGGGAAGACATCCTGTCGTCAGGGTGATAGTGCCACTGACGGGAATATAGCTTCTATAGAGGTTTGTGTCCCTAACATAGGACTATTCGACTTTTTTGATTCTTGGCACATCAGGAGGTAGACCCATGGCATTAGGAGTGGGCAGAAAAGAAATGGTTATGGTGGGCGTTCTTTTGGCGGGAACGCTTTTGGCAGTATTGAATCAAACGCTTTTGTCTCCAGCATTACCGGCCATTATGGAAGACCTGTCCGTGGATGCTACCACCGTACAATGGCTGACCTCGGGTTATTCTTTGGTAGAAGCGGTGATTATTCCGCTTTCCGCTTATCTGATTGGGCGGTTTAGCACTCGGCAGCTCTTCATTAGCGCATTTGTGCTCTTTGCCTTGGGTAGCTTGGCGGCAACGATTGCGCCAGTATTTCCGGTTCTTCTGTTGGGACGCATTCTGCAAGCAGCCTGCACCGGCATGGCTATGCCCATGGCCTTCACGGTCATTCTTCTGGTGTTCCCGCGAGAAAAGCGCGGCACTGCCATGGGTGTCATCGGCCTCATCATTGGCTTTGCTCCGGCGGTCGGCCCCTCTATTGCCGGTTTGTTGGTGGACTCAGTAGGCTGGCGCGCTCTCTTCGCCATTGTGACAGTGCTTACCGTGGTGGTGTTGGTGCTGGCAGCACTTGTACTTCGCAACTACGGCAATTTTGCCCGGAGTACCTTCGATGTTCCTTCGGTGATTCTTTCTACCCTTGGTTTGGTGTCGGTGCTCTATGGTCTGTCCACTTTCGCCTCATCGAGCAATCTTGCATTCACCTTAGGTCTCATTGCGGTGGGCTTGGTGCTCTGCGCCCTCTACGTTCGGCGACAACTGCGCTTGCCGGAGCCCATGCTTAAGGTCGATATCCTGAAAAGTCGCAAGTATGCCACCGCGGTGGTTATTATCGTGATTGTACAAGCCGCCCTTATGGGTACAGGTGTTATTACACCTCTCTATATTCAGGGAGTGCTGGGCTTCACGGCAACGATGTCGGGTGTTGCTATGTTGCCGGGCGCGCTTATTGGCGCATTTATGGGCTTGATCAGCGGCCGTCTGTTTGACCGCTACGGGGTGCGCCGGGTCGTTATTCCTGGCGCCATTGTAGCGGCTTTAGGCGCAACCGGTTTAGTGCGCCTCGGTATGGATAGTAGCTTCCTATTCCTGACACTGACCTATACCGTGTTGGTTATGGGGTTGCAATTCACGATGACCCCACTCAATACCTGGGGCGTTAATTCTCTCGAAAATAGCGTGATTCAGCACGCGCAAGGAGTATCAAACACCTTGAACCAGGTGGCGGCTTCTTTGGGCACCGCAGTATTGGTGTCTATTTCTGCTCTGGCCCCGATGGTGGTGCCGGAGGCATCAGAGTTGGAAACCCTGTATATGGGTGACCATATGGCCTACTGCGCAACGGCTATTTTGATGGTAGTAGCGCTGCTGGTTATTATCTTCTTTGTGCGGGATCGGGCACGTGGGGCTCAAGTGACGCCGGTTGAACAAGGTCAGGAGCTCACGGACTATAGTGCTGGCTTTGATGGGGTAACTATTGACGGTACCTATGCTGAAACCCTAGACGAGGATCGTCAGTATGTAGCCGCCGACGTCATGAATCGCCAGCCTGTTTGTGTGCGCAATACAGACTCCATGGCTCAGGTCATTCGCCTTCTTAATGAAGATCAGACCAGTGGTCTTCCCGTGGTGGATGAGAAGGGTGCGTTGGTTGGCTTTGTGTCTGACGGCGACGTCGCAGCCTATCTGGGCAAGACCGAAATCTCGGTTGTGGACACGACGCTGAATATGTACCGCTATATCGATGACGAACGAGCGGTATCCCGCCTGAAGGAACTGATGAACTTAAATGTTATGGCCGTGGCCACGCCGCGGGTCATTTCTGTGGATACCACCACGCCGGTGGAAGAGGTTTGCGGTCTGTTTGCCAGCAAGCGCATAAAGAAGGTACCCGTGGTCCACGAAGGAAAACTGGTGGGTACGTTGAGTCGACGCAATATCATGAGCTCTTTGGTGGATGCCATTCGTCTGCTGGAAGAGCAAGCCTAAATAAGAGAACGATCAAGGAGAACGTGATGATTCGCATTCCTGATGGCCGCCTCGATCAGCTTATTGCCGAGGATATTCCTTATCTTGACTTAACGAGCGTGGTGCTTGGTATTGAGGATCAGCCTGGGCGTATGGAGTATTTCACGCGCCAAGAGTGCGTGCTTGCGGGTATGGCCGTGGTGCAGCGAATCATGGATAAGCTGGGACTTACCGTGGTGGAGGCCCATCCCGATGGAGCGACGCTGCAAGCGGGAGAGGTCTTTTTGGTAGTGGAAGGTTCCGCCGCGGATCTTCATAGCGCCTGGAAAGTGTGCCTGAACCTCTTTGATCATCTGTCGGCGGTGGCCACGCTTACACGGACTATGGTGGATGCGGCCCATCGGGCTAACCCGCACTGCGAAGTTCTCACGACGCGAAAGTCCATGCCGGGAACGAAGGATCTGGTGACGGAAGCGGTCATGATCGGGGGTGCGTTCCCGCATCGATTGGGCCTTTCGGAAACGGTGTTAGTGTTCGATCACCATCGTACGTTTCTCGGGGGATTCGATGAGTTTGTCGCTCAGATCCCGGCCATTAAAGCCCGCTGCGTAGAGAAGAAGCTGTTTGTTGAGGCGAACCCGGAAGAGGCGCGGGTACTCGCCAAAGCGGGGGTCGATGGCTTGCAGCTGGACAAGATTCCGGTGGAGGAGTTAGCGGCGTTGGTGGCTGAATTGCGTGAGCTTAATCCGGGGCTTACGCTGGTGGCTGCTGGTGGCGTGAATGCTTTGAATGCGGAGGCCTACGCTGCCACCGGGGTGGATGGCCTGGCCACTACCGCTCCCTTTGCTGCGAAGCCGCTCGATATGAGCGTGCGCATGGAGCTGCTGTCTTAAGAACACCTGTTCGTGTCCTGTGATACCATGAATCCTATGGATGAATGGGAGAAAACATACTGCTGCATCGACCTCAAAAGCTTCTACGCCAGCGTTGAGTGCATTGAGCGCGGCCTTGATCCGTTCAAGGCCCGTTTGGTGGTGGCGGATCCGTCGCGCACAGAAAAGACTATTTGCTTGGCGGTATCTCCCGCACTCAAGGCCTTGGGTGTTCCAGGACGTTGTCGGGTATTTGAAATCCCCAAAGGTATCGACTACATCATGGCGCGTCCTCAGATGAAGCGCTATATGGAAGTATCGGCCCAGATTGTGGCCATCTATTTGCGCTTTGTGAGCGCTGAGGATATGCACGTCTATTCCATCGATGAATGCTTCATTGATCTCACACCCTATCTGAGTTTGTATCAGTGCACGGCCAAAGACTTGGTGAATGCGATGCGCCAAGCCGTACTGGAAGAAGTGGGTATCACGGCTACAGCTGGGCTCGGACCTAATCTCTTTCTTGCAAAAGTAGCTCTTGATGTCACGGCCAAGCACAGCCCTGACAATATTGGAGTGCTGGACTATGAAACCTTTCGAGAGGTCATTTGGCCCCACCAGCCCATCACGGACATTTGGCGCATTGGGAAGGGAATAGCCCGCCGCCTTGAGACCATGGGGTTGCCCACCTTGGGCGCGGTTGCTCATGCGGATGTAGATCGCCTCTATCGCGAATTTGGCGTAGATGCGGAGTACCTCTTTGATCACGCTTGGGGTATTGAGCCTTGTACCATCGCAGAGATTCAAGCCTATGAGCCTCAAGCCACCTCCTATGGCAATGGTCAAGTTTTGCCCTGTGATTACAGTTTTGAAGAAGGGCAGATCATCCTGCGGGAAATGGTGGACGAAACGGTTCTTGAACTGGTGGACCGAGCCGTGGTCACGAGCTCCATCCATCTCTATGTAGGCTACGGCAAAGAAGATGGCGTGGTCTCCCATGTAAGTGCGAGCCGCAAACTGCTTACGCCTACTAACTCCTTCGACACGCTCATGGCTTTCTTTGAGGAACTTTACGAAGACAAGGTGGACCGCTCCAAGCCGTTGCATCGGATTAATGTTTCCTGTGATCATTTGGAGCCCGAAGAGCTTGCTGCCCCGAGTCTGTTTGCTCAACCTGAAGAGGAGCTTCAGGAACGCACGCGCCAAGAGGCTATTTTGGCTATCAAGCATCGCTTCGGCAAAGATGCGCTCATGCGTGGAACCTCGCTTCAGGAAAAGGCGCGGGGCCTAGAACGCGCTCATCAAGTAGGGGGCCACCATGCCTGAGAATCGCTACGGCATTGAACCCGCGGTATGGGAGGCGCTGCAAGCTAAGGCCGCACGCTCCGTGCACCCGGAGCGCTACATGGTAGGGAAGGTGCATCCGGATCGGGCAAAGCAATTCAAGCCCTTTGCAGCGCTGCGCGGCTATGAAGAGCTGGTGCAAGAAGCCGTGGCTCGAGCAGCTGCCCAACCGGACTATACGGATCTCGAGGATTCGTGCTAAGAGGTCTCTCTCAACTCTGTCTCTCATACCTGCAGGCAATAAAAAACCAGGGGCAAGCTCCAAGTAAGCTCACTCCTGGTTGTGCGGCTACCGCGCAGTGGTTGGTGTGCAGTAGCCGGGTAATGCTGTAGAGTAGCGCCGGACGCGAGGCCGCCCGGAGCCATACTGCTCGTTAAGAGCGCTTGTCCAGTTCCTCTTGAGCCAGGGCTTCTTCAACCTCATCAAGCTTTTCAGCAGCTTCGGCCATGGCGTTTAAGGCAGCGCGTTCTTCGTCCTCAAGTTTCTCCTCGTGGACGTCGGTGGCTTTCATGTCGTGCTTTGCATTGGCGATAACCAACACGGCGCCAGACAGTGCAAAGAGAGCGATGGCGTTGGGGATAACCATGAGCTGATTAAACATGTCAGCCAATTCCCACACCAAATTGTTGGAGAGCAACGAGCCCAGGAAAATGAAGATCAGGGCAATGATGGTGAAGGGGAGTACAGCCTTTTTGCCAAAGAGCCACTCGACATTGAGCTTGGCAAACAGATTCCAAGACAGGATGGTGGAGAAGGCGAAGAAGAGTAGGCAGATGGCTACGAACCAAGCACCAAAGCTCTCGCCAAAGAACTGGCCGAAGGCAAGCTGGGCGATGTTGGTCTTGGTGATGGTTTCTGCCGTAAGGGTGGCGTAATCGCCGGTGGCCAGAACGCCGTCGCCTACATAGAGAGTGGAGAGTACCACCAGTGCTGTCATGGTTACGACAACGATGGTGTCAATGAACACGCCGATCATAGCCACAACGCCCTGCTCATGGGGATATTTGACCTCGGCCAATGCATGAGCGTGGGGGGTAGAACCCATACCAGCCTCATTGGAGAACAGACCACGCTTCGCACCTTGGCTGATAGCGGCAATGATGCCAAAGGTGGCACCACCAACAGTGGCAGCCGGGTTAAAGGCGCATTCAAAAATCAGAGCGAAGGTAGCCGGGATAGCGGGGGCATTCATGATAAGGATTACCAACGAGCCCACCACATAGAGCACAGCCATGATGGGAACAATCTTCTCGGTGACGGAAGCTAAGCGAGAAACGCCGCCGATGAATACGATGCCCGCTAAGATCACGACCGCAAGGCCTACAATCCAAGTGGGAATTCCAAAGGCCGAGTTCATGGTTTCGGCAATGGAGTTGGATTGCACCATGCAGCCCATGAAGCCCAGAGCCAAGATGATGGCAACGGCAAAAAAGCCAGCCAAGAACTTACCGCCATTACCTTTGAAGGCGGTGGTGATGTAGTAGACCGGGCCACCATGAACGGTGCCATCGGCGTCTACCACGCGCGTCTTTTGGGCCATGACCGCCTCAGCATAGTTGGTAGCCATACCTAACAGGGCGATGATCCACATCCAAAAGATGGCGCCCGGACCACCCACGATGATGGCGCCACAGGCACCCACGATGTTGCCCGTGCCTACCTGAGCGGCCACTGCGGTAGACAATGCCTGGAAGGAGGTCATGCCGCCTCCCTGGTTTCCGCCCCGCAAGGAGAAATCGCCAAAGAGGCGACGCCAGCCTTCACTAAAGCAGCGGAACTGAATGAACCGCGTGCGGATGGAGAACCACAGGCCCATGCCTAGCAGTAAGATAATTAGGATGTAATTTGAGAGATAGTTGTTAATGGTGGTAACAATACCAAGCAGTGCCTCTTCCACGCTTCTCCTTCTTTCTCTTTGAAAACTTGGAGAGCGCGCGTTGCAAGGGCAACTGTCAGCTCCTCTGTCCGTTTGCCTGAGAGATTCGGCGGCATCCATTGCACCGCCTTGCACCTTCGGCACTCACTTAAGAGTTCTCCAGAGTTTTCTCCGCCTCCGGTTTGCGTGGGCATCCCGAAGACATCACAGAAACATTGACGGGCCAATTATGGGTTTTAGGCAACGGCGGGGCAACTTATTTCTGAGAAAGCGGTCTTACTGGGGGAAGGGCAGCCGCGAACGGTAGGAGCTGAACGGTCTACCTTAGGGGTCGTAGGAGTAAAATCGAAGCCGAATTCTCACCTTTTGCGTTCATAAAATATTCCAAAAAGCGATTTCGTGAATGAAAACTATTGAAATATGCAATGAAGTTGTTAGCATGTGTTCAGTTTTTTGGAATCAGGGGAAAGAAACTGAACATGTTGCGAAAGTCTCAATTCACTATTCTCGTTACGGCTTTGGCTCAAGAAGGGCTAAGCGATGACGCGCTCATCAACGCTTCGGGTCTTGAGGCCGAAGAAGCGGCCTGGGCGTTGGCTTCGTTGAAGGCGCCCGAGATCGAGGCTCTTTCGTTGGATAACGTGGTAACGGAGCAGGGCCTTGAGCGCTTGGAGCCCTATCGCGTGCGCAACGCGGTCATCATGGCAGCGGGTATGTCGTCACGCTTTGCACCTATTTCCTATGAGCGCCCGAAAGGTGTGCTTACGGTTCGTGGCGAAGTGCTGGTAGAGCGCCAAATTCGTCAGCTGCGCGAAGCTGGCATCGAAGACATCTATTTGGTATTGGGCTACAAGAAAGAAGAGTTCTTCTATTTAGAAGACGAGTTCAATGTTCACATTCGCATCAATGGTGAATATCTTTCCCGCAATAACAATTCTTCCATTCGTTGCGTGGCCGATGTGCTTGATAACACCTATATCTGCTCATCAGATGACTACTTTACGAGCAACCCCTTTGAGCGCTACGTCTATGAGTCCTACTATTCGGCGGTGTATGAAGAAGGGGAAACCGAGGAGTATTGCTTCACGAAGGTGAACGATGCCGGTCTTATTCAAGGGGTCGAAGTAGGGGGCGCTGATTCCTGGGTCATGATGGGCCACGTGTACTGGGACCGTACGTTCTCTCAAGCGTTCATTAAGCTGCTTGACGCTATTTACAACGAGCCGGAAACTGCGGCCAAGTTATGGGAAGACATTTATATCGACCATATCGAGCAGTTCGCTATGGTCATGCGCCCCTATCCGGAAGGAGTCATTTGGGAGTTTGATTCGCTGGATGAAGTGTCGGCCTTTGATCCGACTTTCATTCAGAACGTGGATTCCTGCATTTTCGACAACATTTGCACGGTGTTGCACTGCGAGCGCAATGACATCACGGCTATCGCCCCCATCTCCCAAGGTATCACTAACTTGTCCTTTAGCTTCACCGTCGATGGCACCGCCTATGTATATCGCCATCCGGGCGAAGGTACCGACGAGATCATTAATCGCGAAAGTGAGGCATTCTCGCAATCGGTGGCGCGAGAGCTCGGGTTGGACGACACGTTCATTTACGAAGATGGCAACGCGGGTTGGAAGATTTCTCGCTTCATTGAAGGGTGTCATACCCTGGACTACGAGAATTGGGATGAAGTGGCCATGGCTATGGACAAGGCACGTCGACTCCATCGCTGTGGTATTACCTCTCCCTGGAACTTCGATATCTACGAGGAAACTCAAAAGATCATTCGCATGCTTGATGAGCGTTCCCGAACCACCTTCAAAGATTTCCAAGAACTTTACGACTTAGCGGAGTGTGCCCATGCCATCATCGTGGCTGATGCGGTGCCGCAATGTCTGTGTCATAACGATTTTTACGATCCGAACTTCCTGGTGCGCGGCGATGAGATGTATCTCATCGACTGGGAATACTCCGGTATGAGTGACTACGCCAGTGACCTTGGCACGTTTGTCTGTTGCAGTCCCTACGATGTTGAAGGGGCGGCGCGGGTTTATGAGATGTATTTTGAGCGGCCGCTTACGAAAGAAGAAGAGCGTCATTGTTTTGCCTATACCACGCTCTCTTCGTTCTATTGGTTTGTGTGGGCACTCTATAAAGAAGCCTGCGGAGATCCCACGGGCGAGTGGCTTTACCTCTGGTATCGCAACACGAAACGCTTTGGCGAAAAGACCCAAACACTGAACGCCCAGTTTTAGCGTCAGGACACACAACCAGCCAAGACAGAGATGAGAAGGTAGGGGTTTACCACCCACCATGAGGGACTAAGTGCGCTTTTTGCACTGGTATAAG
>CAJUNI010000037.1 GCA_910587945.1 uncultured Parvibacter sp. | reverse complement strand
CATAGTTGTAGCTATAGGTAGCGTTGTTATAGTTGTCGCCCCAGTTCGTGCACGTAATGAGCTTCAGGGAGCTATTCATCTTGTCGGCATAGGCCTCAGCTGTGGTCGCTGCCACCGTGGTGTAGGAGAAGGGACGCACGGGGGTATAGCGCGCATACTGCACGAAGTTAGAGGTGCGGACATCGGTGTCGAGGAACGTATTGAGGTGACCATCGTTGCCATAGCGCACGCGCCAGTTCGTCTGGTCATTCTGCTCGCCCGGAATAAAGGAGAGCGAGCCATCAAACATTTCCCAACGATCCGTGTTCTTCGGACGGTCTGCCGTGAAGGCGGCATCATGATGGAGGAAGTCCATATCCATCATGACCGACCCGTTGTTGATATAGGCTGCACCCACACCCGGACGAGAGGCACTATAGTTGCCGCCTGAAAGCGGGTTCACATAGTTGTACTCGGTGTAATAGTTATGACCGGTGCAGGTGTTCTCGTAGGCATACCAATACTCGCCCACGCGGGGGAAGTACCCGGGCTCAGAACCCTTGGTGCCCGCATTAGCGTTAATGGTGCTGTAGACCTGGGGCAGGCCATCAATTGCTGCCTGAACCGAGAAGAACAGCTCAATGGTATCCCCTACCTCAACACAGACCGTACCCGGCACCACCAGGTCTACCGGTGATACTTCCTCACGGGTATGAGGCACCGTGGAACCTGCCGGCAGGCCGTCATGATCAGCCGGATTGTAGGTCGGATCCACTTCCCATTCGATGCGGAACGTGGCAAAGGTAGTGGTCTCGCTCACACCCGTTGAACGCGGGTCCAAATCAGAGTAGGGCTTACCGCCATTGGGTGACGCCTTCTTAGCATTGGTATCCCAACGTGGGTTCGCGTTGTAACCGGTGTAAGAATTGGTGTAGTTCATCATGCCGCCATAGTCCGGCGTTTCCGTCGGCGCATCTTCGACGGCCACTTCGGTTACCTTCAGCCGCATGCCATTGAGACGGTTGTCGATTACATTGGCGCCGTTTTGATCCAACCAACGGATAGCGCCCGGCTTGTTCAGTTGCTCTTCCAAGTACGCGGCATCAATGGTGGTACCTGCAGCCTCTTCGGCTTGACGCAAGTAATCCAGCGGAATGCGCTCGTAGAAGACCGGGTTGTAGAGCTCGCCTTCCACACCCGTCATACCGGCGTTGGTACCACGCTTCACATTCCAGAGACTGTCTTTAATCCAGAACTTCTCACCAGGGATGTAGCCGGTCTTTTGGGCGGCATTCCAGGTGCTTGCTGCCGTGCCCTTAGCCTGGCTTTCGGTCTGGAAGAATTGGGTCTGGAAGCGCACCACCGGCGTACGGCGATAGACCGTAAAGTTAGCCGTCTTGCCGGAGTTTGCCCAAATGTGCTCGGGACCATGGGCTTGAGCCTTGGTCAGGCTTGCACCGCCGTCGGAGGAACCCTTCGCCACCTCATAGAAGTCCAGCTGGGTGGATTCTTCATGATGATGGGTGTAGGTCACCTTGGTCGGGAAGTTGGTGCCCGTCCAGTACTCTTCCAGTTCGCCATAGCTATTACGGTTGGACTGATAACGGGCAACGCCTACCAAGGCCACATCGTCTAAGCGATAGGCGCTATGGGTACCCGCGGCATCCTGAGCCCCGGTCATCGTGGCAGGCACATCGTAGTAGGTCCAGCGTACATGGGTGATGTACCGATAGGGGTTGGCGTTGGAATAGTAGCCCTCATCAGCAATGTTCACGACGCGCTTTGCGTCCACTGCCATGAGCTCTTCGTAGCTCAACCAGGCACCGTAGGTACCGTCATCGTTTTTAACCTTCGAGTCGAAGTATTCAATCTTGATGGAGGGACGATCGCCCAGCTTCTCTTTGACGTTATCGAAGGGATTGGGATTAACGTTGCCTTCATCCTCGTCGTTCTTCGGACCATCGGGCACTTCGCCACCGGGGATTTCGCCGGTATCGCCGCCGCCCGGTACCACCGTGCCGCCTTCACCGCTTTTGTCTTCAGTGAACTTAGCTACCAAGGTGGTATCGGCATAGAGGTTGCTATCCAGCTCGTCCTTGTTCAGTTGAGCCGCAATAAGTTCCGGATCCAGGGCCGCGGCAGCACCCTCAATGCGGGTGTCTTCCATGACCCATACCGGGTTGCCCTCTTCGTCCACCACCAAGTTGCCCTCGTCATCGGTGGCTTGAGTGGTGGTAGGCGTGCGCTTGTACCAGCCCTCAAAGACATAGTTGGCTTCGGCATTGGCCGTAGCTCCCTTGATGCCCTCGGCAGTCAACACCTGGAGGCTTTCGGTTTGGGTGGTGATAGCGGCACCGGTGCTGCCATCGGTGGTGGGCTCATAGCCAAAGTTGCCACCACGTTCGGCCAGATAGGTAATGGTGTAGGTACCCTCGGGGTCGGCTTCGAACTTCGCCACTAAGACGATGGAGCGATAGAGGCCCTCTTCCTTGGTAAGCAAGTCGGCAATTTCTGCCTTGGACAATGCTGAAGTTGCGCCCTCAATGGCGGTGTCGGTGGCCGTACCTTCCTCATCGTAGGTACGCACATACCAACCCTTGAAGCGATAGCCGCCATCGGCCTTGGCATCGGCACCGGTAATACCGGCAATGCCTAAGGCCTGGATGCCACCATTAACAAAGGTGGAAGCCCAGCCATCAGCTTTATCCGCAGCCTTTACGAGACCACCGGTTTCGGCTTCGTAGGTCACACTATAGGTGGCCGTAGCATCCTTTTCGAACTTCGCCACAAAGATGGTATCTGTATAGAGGCTCGTACCCGGAGCAACGGCCCGTGTGGTGCCCTCTTCGGGTCCTTCGCCCTCGCCGTCGCCTTCCTCGGGCTCAGGCACCGTGGTGGTATTCAAAGCTGCCGCCGCTTGCTCGGGGGTAAGCGTGGCACCCGCACCGTCAATTTTCACGTCCTCGGTAACGGTAACCATCACCGGGTCGTTGTTTTCGTCGAGCACCGGATTGCCCTCTTCATCGAGCTTCGGCACCTGCTTAGTGATGCGCACGTACCAGCCCGCAAAGCTATAACCCGGCTTCGGCGTGGCCGTAGCGCCGGTCACACCCGAGGCAATGAGCGCCATCAGGTCATCGTTGCTGGCGGGGTCAACCGTGCCCTCCCCGTCCGTTACATAGGAGACAGAATAGGTGGCATCGGTCTTAGCTTGGAACTTAGCGACGTAAACCGTGTCCTCATTAACCGCAGCGCCGCTCTCGTCCGTGCCCTTGTTCACATGAGCATAGGCCACATCTGCCGTCAGCGTTTCGGTGGTAGAGGTACCCGTAGAAGAGTTAGTAATAGTGGTGTCGATGAGCTCATCGTCGCTACCCTCAACCCGCTTGTACCAACCCAAGAAGTCATAGCCTTCCTTGGCGGTAGCCACCGAGCCGCTAATGCCTTGGTTGCCCGCAACCGGGATATCGGCATCTTCCTCGTTGGAGACCGTGCCTTCCCCTTCCACCTTGTAGCTAATGGTGTAGGTCGGACCGGGATCCAGGCGGAACTTCGCCACAAACATCGTGTTGTCGTAGACCGTCTTGTTGCTGGCGGCCGCTTCGGCCAACAGGTTCAGGTTCTTGATCGCATCTTCTGCACTGAGCACTTCACCAATGCCCTCAAGACGTTTGTCTGAGGTAGAACCATCGGCAGCTTCAATGCGCAGATACCAGCCATTGAACAAGTAGCCCTCATCGGGAGTAGCCGTAGCACCGGTGACACCCTTGGTGCTCGTGGCCGTCAAGTCTTGGTTAATCTCGGTGTCCACCGAACCATTATCTTCGGCCAGGTAAGAAACGGCATAGGTGTAGCCT
Source organism: uncultured Parvibacter sp. (assembly GCA_910587945.1). Classification (GTDB taxonomy): domain Bacteria; phylum Actinomycetota; class Coriobacteriia; order Coriobacteriales; family Eggerthellaceae; genus CAJUNI01. The sequence continues at coordinate 17,242 of CAJUNI010000037.1, read as the reverse complement.
GACCAGTCTTTCTCGGGCTCAGGAGCCTTCGAGAAAGTGGCCACAAACGTGGTGTCAGCAAACAAGTCAGCATCATCAATATCGGCCCGGCGGTTGAGTGCTTCCACAATGTTTTCCGCACTCAAGAGCGCACCGGTGGTTTCAATAAGGGTGCGCGAACCGTCTGCTTCTACCTTATACCAGTGCTCAAAGACATAGCCGGTGTCGGGCTGGGCCATGGCACCGGTAATGCCCTGAACCTCGGCTCCATCCTCTAAGCCATCGGGCACTAACGCTGACAAGCTGTTGTCAGCGCCATTGGAAACTGAGCCATGGCTATCAGCGTTATAGGTAATGGTGAAGGTTTCACCGGTGTAGTCCGGACCACTGGGCTCCGTGGGATCCACCACGCCTGCTACAACTCCTGCAATAACCGACTGCAAGAGCGCATCTTTGGCGTTCAAGTTCAAGCTGTAGGGAATGTTGGTGGGATAGCGCAGCAAGACCGGATTACCATCGGCATCGCGGGCCACTGAGGCATTGCCATTGGCCAAGAACGGCACCGCCGTGAGCTCAAAGCCCTGACGGCCGTACTGATCCAGCAAGCTCACTTCCACCGTGATATCACTGCTGTGATAGGTGGGGTTCGTGAGGTTGCCAATGGTCACCTGGGCCGTGTCGCCATCGGAGCGCGGACGAGCGCCCGAGGCGGGGTCGGTGCCGGTGAACTGCATGGCCATGGTGGGATCGGTGCGATGGTTGGCGTTGCCCCGGCTCTGATCGTAGTCATGACGATAGAAGTGGACGTCGTTGTAGACCAAGGCACCAAACTGGTTGCGCGTGCCATCCACATTAATATTGGTGTTGCGATAGTGCTCGGTGGTGTAGCCCGACAGCAGGCGCAGGCCCGTGTCGTTGGTGCGCTGCCACACCCCATGACCCGTGCCATTACCCGGGATAATGTATTGCAAGTAGCCATGCATCGGAGCCGACACGGCCTTGAACTGAGCCCGCGGCGCTTGAGCGCGATAGCTGGGCAGCGCCGACGCACTACCGTTATCGCCCAACTCCGACGTCATTTGGGTGATTACGCGAATCATGACGTATTCGCCCGGCGCAATTTGACGCTCGTTGCGCGGCGTAATATTGCCTTCGCTATCCCACTTGTCGCTACCGATGTTGAACACCAGCAAGCGGTTGTCCACGGTAGCTTCCCCGGTGGAAGAAGAGCCATCGGCAGCGGTCGTGGTAATTTGCGACAGATCGGTCTGCTGAGGAGCCGGCCGCAAGGAGCTGGGGCTGGAGCCAATTTGGCCCACTACCTCATAGGGCACACCGCCGTTGTAGGAGGCACCCGCCGTGTTCTCTTCAAACCAACGACCGGATGCATCTTGAGCACGCTGCACTTCCCAGCCCACAATGCGCTGACCCGCGGCCACTTGGAAGCTCGCATCTACATGCTCGAGCGGCAAGGCCGCATTAGTGGCGTTGCCCACTCGCAAGGTGTATTCCACATAGTCGCCCGGATAGAGGCCGCCATCGGGAATGTCGTAACCCACGGCATTCACACCGTCCGTGCCGGCGGGAAGCGTTGAGGGCTTGTAGGTTACCGGCGAGGCAATGTCATGGTTGGAGTTGTCATAGGCGAAGATGGTGGTGGGGCTTGAGGCGCCATTGAGCAGCACCTTCTTGCCACGGACCATGGAGGTTTCCATACGCGCCAAGGTGTGAGTCAACACGTTGCCCGCCACCGTGTCGTGATGCAAGGTGCCGGTGTAGGAGGTATTGTTGAAGGGCGCGTGGTTGGGGTCTTTGGTCTTGGCGTTGCTAATAGCCATAGACTCGTCGTAGGTCTGGTTGCTATAAGCCATGCCCGTCTTGTCGCCGGACGGAGTGGAGTTTTCATCCCACAGACCCGTGGTCTTGTTCACGTTGGTGGTCTCTTGAGCGTTCTTGAAGTCCTCCAACGTACGGTCGGCATACACGCCTTCATAGGCGAAGGCGTAGTTGTTGGCCGAGCGACCGGTGCGGTCCGCGGCAATGTATTGACCCGAATCGAGCATGGTAGAGGGGTTGGAACGCGCCGCCTTGGGAGAAGTGAACGTGACCGTCAGGCTGGAAATACGCGTATTTACATACTCCAGATTCACCGTGGAGGTATCCCCGGCAAAGCCCGGAATCATGTTAGTGGCTTGCGTGGCCCGATAGGTAACCGGCGCCACCGTGCCCGCGTTAAAGGACTGACGCAGGAACTCTTCCACGTCTACCACATAGCAACCCGCATATTCGCCACTGGCTTTGGGTTCAGCAGACACAATGCCTAAGGCCTTCAGCTGATCCCAGGTACCGCCAAAGGTTTGGCCGTTGTAGACAAAGGTGAATTTCTCCACCGACAGCCAATCGGGGTCGGCCTTGGCATCCCCCGGCACCAATTCCCGTGGCACATAGACCTTCTGCATGCGGAAGGCAGCAGAGGTGGTCGCCGTAGTCGTAATGGAGCTGATGTGGGAGGCACGCCAGCGGTCGTCTTGACCCGGATTGCGATCGGAAATGTTCCACAGGCGCGCTTCGAAGACTCCGCGATTCGGAGTTTCGTTATCCCCTTGGTAATAGGGGAAGGTGCCACGGTTGGAATCGTTGTTCTGACGCTGAATACTGAAGTGCATACCCCAGGGAATGAGGTAGCCCAAGAAGTAGGCGTTATCGGAGTTAACGAAGTCATCTCCAATGCCCGAAGTGCCCTGGCCATCGGTGCCATGCCAGTACTGCTGACCCGAATTGGCTTCGTTGTCTTTTACATCGAGGCCCGTTTGAACCCGACGGGTGAAGGTTTGAGACGTATTGGTAGCGTCATCGCGGGTCTTCGCCACGCCGTTTTGACCCTGATAGGCGTAGGGGCGGCCATAAACGATAACATCCGCATGGTCACGATCCATGTTAGCTTGAGCCCCATGGAGACGCTGATCCAACTCAGAAGCGTAATCCGTCGAACCCCCAAAGCGTGTGGCCACAATGTCGTAGCTGTCTACAAACTCATTGGCTTCCAGAGGCAGCACATAGAGCTTGGAGGTAGACGCGTTGGCCAAGGTGGGATTCAGACGAATGTTTGAACCATCGGCGTCAGCCACTAACCAATCGGGCAGCTCTTCACCGGGGCGTGAGAAGTAGACATAGACGCCACCGCCGGCAGCTTGAGCAGCATCCACCTGGAGTGCGGCGCGATCTACTACCACCGTCCGCGAAGACTTGGTGTAGTTAGAAGGCGTGGCATAGTCGATGGAGGTATTTGCCGCACCGGGAATGGCCGTGTACTTCTCTAAGCGGAAGCGGATGTATTGGGTATGAGGAAGCAAGTCTTCCTCGGCGCCGGGACGATTGAGCAGCTGCATACCCGTAGACAAGAAGCCGTAGTATTCCAGCTCCTCGTTAGGTACGCAAACCGGCATCACATCTCGCAACACTGCTTCGTCAGTGAAGCTCAGCTTGTTCGAGAAGTTGTTGTAATTGGCCCAGCCATAGTGGCGCTGGAACGATACCGAGAACTGACGATCGGAAGCGAAGCGCACGTTCTCGTCGTTGTCGCGACCATTGGTGAGCGTCGAGTTAATACCCTTGCGCGTATAGGCACCAGACTCCACCACATTGACGTGGGCCTGGGTCTGGAGGTGACGCATCTTGTAGGGGGTATGGCCGTGGCTACCGGACAAGACATAGTCCTGATAGCCCCAGTTCGAACGATGGGTAGCTGCATCAGCATCACGGGTACCGTCAGTGAAGCGAGCCACGGCTACATAGCCGTCACGAGTGGTGGCAGAATGATCGCCGCCCACACGCATCTCAACGTTGGTGGTAGAAGTGATGGCGCCACCCGTTACCTTGAAGAAGCGGCCCGTAACCTCGAAGGAGTCTTGGTTCGGGTTGGAGTAATCAAACCAGGTGCCAAAGTCCGGAGAATCCGCCAGGGTGTGCTCGGCATTGCGATACTGGGGCTGGTTGATATCTACGTTGTAGATAATCTGGGACACCTTGTCGGTGGAGTTCTGCTGAGCTGCCGTCCAGTAATCATCGAAGGCATCTTTGACGAAGTAGTCCTCATTGTTGGAGGTATCCGCCACATGCTTGCCATTCTCCACCTTCAACAGGTTCAGGCGCATATAGTGTCCGCCGTAGTCCTCGGCCTTGCCATTAACCGGCCAGCCCGAAGCCGGCTTGTTGTAGGTGAAGGAGTCGCCATTGGCGTACTTCACCGTAATGGAATTCAGGTACGGCAGCGCCGCCTCACGCACCTTCACGTAATAGGCGTCGAAGGAGGTGTAGGGCACATTCTGAATAATGTTGAGGTTGGCGGCTGAATTATAGGTACGACCATCGATGGTGCGGGCATAGTCATGGCCACCGGACATGTAGTAATAGTCGTAGAACTGCTCGTAGTGGCAGACATTGCCCTCAATGCCGTTGGAACCGCGCGCGGTATTGCGCTGACGGAAGTCCACGGTAAAGGTACCCAAAGCCTTATAGCCAATCTCAAGCACGGTATCCTGCTCGGTACCACCGGAGCTGTAATACCAGCTATAGAAGTCATGATCCACGTCGTCAGCGAAGGACCAGGTGTCGAAGCGGTTAACGTTGCCCCGGTTCACCGTATCGTCAAAGGCGGCACGGGTGTTGGCATCGAAGAACATCTTCGAAAGCCGTACTTCGGTGCGGTCATAGCGCTTCATCTGATAGTAGTAGCCATCATCGCGCAGGGCATGCTCGCGGATGTTGTTGAGGTAGACCACCGTATTGGCAATCAGGTAGTTGTAGTTGGTGCCAAAGGCTGCGTCACTAAAGCCGTCGAAGGTAATGCGCTGGGCCGAAGCATGGCCGGCGTTACCGTCGTAGTTCATGTTCTTCCAGCCGTAGAGCTTCACTTTCTTCAGCAAGTTAATGGAGTGAGCGCGCAGAGCCGACTCAGGCACCACGAAGTCACCGTTAGTCTCTAAGGGATAGACGGTGCCGCCAGCAACGCTTAAGGCAGCCCCTTCCGCCAGCTCAACTTTCGCGCTTACGCCATCGGCAAAACCAACGAGAGCAGAGGTGCCATCGGCTTGAGCCTGATAGACCGGAAAAAGCACCCACTTCGGCGTGGTGGTATCCAAGGTGGTGTCGGACTCTACACCACCATAGAAGCGGATTTGGCCCGCCTCACCCCAGGGAGCCAAGAAGGCTTTGGGGAAGGTTACTTTCGTGGTATGGAAGCCGGTCCAAGCGGTGGCCTTGGCAGGACCGCCCTGCTCGATGGTGGTCTCCCGCAGCAGATGCAGGTCCAGATCCACGTCGGCTTCGTCAATATAGGAGGCGCTGTCTTCGTTATAGAACTGAGCCCACAGCTTAAAGTCGCGGTCATAGGGCACAGCCAACGCCGTGATGTTGCCGTCCGAGGTTGCGGTCGTGCTGTAGGAGCCTTCGGTGACCTCAACGTACTGACCATGGGTGGTCACGTTCAGATACGGGCGCGGCACGGACAGATTGGCTGTGGCCGAGCGATTGATATTACCCCAGGGATTGCCTTGGGTGGCGCCACCGGTGGTAGCTTCTTGCTGATAGGCGTTGACCGTACCCGGCAAGTAGGTGGTGTTGTTGTAGTTGTTGTACCAGTTGGCGTCGCCCCGGAAGGAAGCCGAGAAGCTCTTGCCCAGATACTTCGGATCGAGGGTGTGGTACTTCAGAATCACATGGTGTAAGTAGCGATCCTTGTAGGGGGCGAAGGTGCCGCTGGTCAGATCCAGCTTATAGCTATCCCCTGCCGCCGCTTGATAGGCAGCCAAGTCACTCGGGGTCATGGTCACATCAGCGGTAGTACCCACCGTTCCTGTAACCGGGCTTACGAAGTAGAACTCAACGCTTTGCAGCGTAGACTCCGTGCCCTCGTCGGTACGCTTGACGCCCAGCTCCAGTAAGTCTTTGCCAAAGGTGAGGCTGTTCGCCTTAAAGCCAGAGATATGCTCGAAGCCCGTTTCCAGCTTGTTGGATGCAGAGCTTAAGTCCAAACGAATTTGGTTGTAGTCAGAACGGCTTTGGGTGGTGTTGTAGACCGTGAAGTCATAGCCGGTGTTGGGGCCATAGTGAGCCACGCGCACCACGCCAGTGGAGTTAACATCGGCGCTGGTTACCGGACGCGTATCCTTAGCCTTGTAGGCCGACTGAGTAGCGGTCCAGTCAAAGCGACCAATATGGGTACGATGGATGTCAGTGACGGTAATGCTGTTGTTGCCCGCTGCGTCATTGTATTTGTCGGAGCCCGGATAGAACTTTGCGCTGGCCGTGGTGTAGCGCCAGTTATACCAGGAAGGATAGTAGGTGCCTGTCACGTTGCCGCGCGAGTCGTAGGTGTACCACACACGCGTGCCATTGATAGAGGCGCCATGGGTTTCCATCTTGCCGTAGACGTTGGCAATAAGTGGCGCGTTCTTACCTTCAATAACGTAAGCAGCCAGCTCTTTGTAACGAATGCGCAGGGTCTTGGCAGAGGTGGCGGTTCCCTCATCCACCGGCAGCGTCAACGTGCCGCCCGTAATAAAGGCGCCCAGGTCATCCATGGAATAGGAATCGGCCACGGCCCCGCTGAGATCCACTACATCAATACCGGCGATATCGCCGGAAGTGTGGTGCCAGCCCTTGTCGTCTTTGCTAAAGCCAGCAATGACCAAATCCGTTACCACAAAGCCGCGCAGATCACCGCGGGTGGGGTCATTGTCGACCGCCAGCTCGTCCATGGTGAGATCGAATACCATGTCTTCACCGGTGGACTCTGAATCGTTGGTCAAGCGATAGATCCACCAGACTTTTTCGCGCGGATCATTTTCGCCCCAGCGATAGGGCACGGCCTTAGAAGCCACATCGGAAATGCCGGTAATACGATCGTTGTGGTCGGTGCCGGGGTTTTGCACCGTGGAATCTAGCGACCAACGAGACTCCATGGAGATCGCCGGCTTGATGGTGCCCACGTTTAAGCGTGCAACACCAGAGGCGGACTTGTCTTTGGTGTCCGCATCATTCTGATTACCCTCATGGGTGGTCTTCAAGGTACCCGTGACGCTCTGAAGACCAATCTGGGTGGGCGTACCGTAAATCACCACATAGGGATCAGCTTCACGGGTAGCTGCCGTGGTGACGTTGGCGTTATAGGAGTTGAGTACCACTTCCATGTGATCGAAGTACTCTTTGTTCCAGAGAGTAGAGGGAACCACGGCGGCACCCACGGCACTTGCGCCATAGGTGGTCGCTTCCGCAGAGCCCGCCTTCACCACATAGGTGGCCAGATCTTTACCGGAGATTTCCACCGGATCTGCCCCAGCCTCAATGGATTCGCGGGTGTAGATCTTAACCGTGGCGATGTCGGCAGCGGCTAGGAACCCAGCACCAAACACCAGCGAGGAGGTTTCAAAGCCACGGACCGAACCATCGGGCATCGTAGTGGCCGGCATGGCCGAGGTGCTGAACACACCGGGCTTAGCCAAGGCGTCATTAGCATTGCGCACGCGCAGGAAGAAGCCGGAGCGCTCCACAAAGACCGGAGCCGTCTGACGATCGGCCAACACCGTGGTCTTCGCCGTATCGAAGCCATAGCCATCAACGGCCGGGCTTGCGTTGTAGGGTGCAAGGATGGCCGTGCCCTTGCCCTCTTTATTCATCTCTTCGTCTTCGTAATCAGAAGCGAAGGTACCTTCTACCTTGAGCTGGCTTTCGAGCCAGGTGGTGGTGCCGTAGAGCGCCACATAGGCTCCCTGACCTTGGGTAGCCGTCACCGACGTATTGTCTTGGGCCGGATCCTCGTAGCGCTCAAAATCAACGCGTACCGTTTGGAAGTACTGGTTGTTCCAGACCGTTGCCGGAATAACCGCAGCGCCTTCCATGGAAGCGCCATAGGGATTGGTGGCTCCCTGGATATAGGTAGCCAGCTGAGCTGCGGTGAGCGTATAGGTTTGTTCGTTGTCGTCGCCGTCGAGTGCCGTGATGGTGACTTTCTCCACCTTGCCGCGGGTCAGCAAATCGGCCGACAAGACCACATCAGAAGTCTCGAAGCCGCGGCGCTCCCCGTTGTGATATTCATAGGGCATAGCCGTGGTCTCGAAATGACCCGGATTGATAGTGGTCTGAGACATGTTGCGCAGATGGAAGGCAAAGCCGGAACGTTCGCGACCCAGAGCCGAGCTGCGCTCGGTGTTCCAGCTGCTGCTCCACGCCGCCGTGCCGTTGTTTTGCACTTCGAAGCCCTTGGCATAGACCAGCGGCTTGACCGGCTTTACGTCCAGGGCAGCCTTGTCTTTGGCGGACAGGTTAGAGAGCTTATTGGCCGCTTCCACAGAGCCCGTAGCAATTTCATAATCTGAGGTGAACGTGCCCGTCACTTCATAACGACCGTCGTAATTGGTAGATCCGAGATAGGCCACGTAGCAGCCATCCCCCACCGCCGGTTTGGTGATGGAGCCATTGAAGGTATCGAAGTTGATACGCAGACCCAGGAAGTAACTGGCCCGGATAGTGCCATTGGTCTTGTTGCTCGGCACCGCCCATTCAGAAGCCGGAATAATCAGAGACCCAACGCCGTACTTGTCGGCCTCGGGGGTCCCGGCCACCGCAGCATACTTGGTGAGATCGCTTAGCTTGCGCGTCACACTTTGGGGAATGACGGAGCCACCCGTGTTCAAGCCGACGGACTTCAAGGTGACATTCGTGATATTAGATTCCGCCAAGGTATCCGCAGAAATGATTACCTTAGAGGTGATGAAGCCGCGGAAGGCGCCATTGTAGACGTTGTAGGGCAAGTCCGTGGTGTAGAAAGCGCTCGGCTCAATCTTGGACGGCGAGCTATTGCCCAGATGGAAGGCCAGACCGCCAACATCGGTGCCCAGAGGGGCATCCATAGCGCTGCTCTGTGAACCCCAACGCAACGTGTCCGTAGTGGTCAAGCGGTAAGGATAGGCATAAACCTGAGGCTGCACGGGATTAAGGGAAATGATGTGCGCCTGAGACGGCGAATTGGTGTAGTGAGCCGTATCGTAATAACCACCGGCTCCTTGACCGACCTGGACCACCCACTGCTTGCGACCGTAGTCGGTTTGGATGCTGTTGGTGTAGCGACCATCAACGCCATTGGAATAGGGCGAGCGCATGTAACCCGAAACCACAATGTCAATGGGAAGTTCGGTAGCAGCCGGCAGCTCTTTGGCCAGCAGCACACGGAAGTTGCCGGTGAAGGCCATCACCGTGGAGCCCGTAATGGTGGTATTACGGGGCTTCGCCTGAACGCCGCGCTTCTCTAAGAGCGAGGCAATGTTGTCAGCTTCGGAAGTGGTGCTTCCCAGTTCGTAGATCTTAAGGTCTACCCCGCCCACGTTTTCGTCGGCCTGCTCGAGCAGCGCACCGAGCGAAATCCACTGACGCGGTGCTTTGGACGTGATGTTGCCATTGCTGTCGACGCGGTCATTGCCCGTGCGCACCTCAAACTGGATAGCCTCTAGGGCTCCCCCATTATGGGCCAGCCAATCGGTGGGATCTTGATCCACCACGGTGCCATCTTTCAAGGTCTTCGTCTTCTGCATGCGCACCTGAATGTCCGCCAGCTCAAAGTTTTGAGGAAGCGTATCGGTGATGGCAGCACCCCAGCTGGTGGTGAGGTCGCTACCCGTCACGGGCACATTACCCGTGGTGCGCAGGTTAGCCATACGATAGGACGAGATATAACCCAAGCGCCCGCGCGCGTCATAGTTGCCCGCCAACCAGCGACCCGTGGTGCCGGTGCTCACATCCAAAGCCATCTTGGTGTGTTCGAACCCATTCTTGGCTTCGGAGAAGGTATTGGAGTTGGTGTTTTCCTTTGACCAGGTATAACCCGCTTCGCCACGACCACCGAACACCGCTACTGAGTTGGTATAGAGCGTAACGTTGGGATAGACCTTCACGCCACCCATGGTGATAGCGGTGAAGTTGTTGGTGTAAGGCACGGCCACCAGAATGACGCGGCGGTTATTGTTGCCCTTATGGTTGGGGTCCGGGGTCAGCGTGCCGCCCTCATCGCCCGGCGCGCCCGTGCCATGACCTTGGCCAATACGGAACGTAATCTGGGAGTCCATACCGCCGGTGCGATAGGGAATGCGACGGATGACGCCGCTGTCTTCATAGGCTTGGGCGTTGGTGAACTTGTCCAAGTCCAACTCGGTCCAGATGGTGTCATCAACATCGGTCACGTCATAGAGCAAGACGCCGCCGTCATTGGGCTTACCAATGAGCTCGCCGTCATAGGTGGCAATGAAGTTTTTGTTCGGCGTTCCGTCAGAATTCCACGTCATCAAGTCTTCTTGACGGACACCGCCACCACCGGAGCTTGCACCGGTAAAGCGCAGGGTGTAGCGCATGAAGTCGATGATGGTGTCTTCGTCTTGAGACTGGTTGATGGTTTCAACGCGATAGACCTGGTAGTTGTACTTGTCCCACATAGCAGGCTCGCGCACGTTGGTAACTTTGGTCACCCAGTCCAGGTTCGTCTTGATAAACGTCATGTGACGCGGGTGGGTGTCGCGACCAGTCACATACTCGCCGGGATCCACGTGCTTGGTGCCGGCGTACTTGTTTTTCATGTCGCTATAGACCGTACATTCGGCACCCTGATAGACCGTAGCTCCAGTGTTCTCGGGGATGTTGCCCACAAACTGCACCTGGAATTCGGGACGCTTGAAGTTGATACCCATTTCGCCCGTACCATTGGTGCCGCGGTACTTCATAACGAAGGAGCCGGTCAAACCATTGGGATAGAAGATCGGATAGGTTTTGGCCGTAATAGGACGACCCTGATCGTCGGTAATATCCCACTGAGTGAAGATGCTGGAGTCCGGCACCAGCGCCAAACGCATGCCCGACGTCATATAGTTGGAAGCATTAACGCCATCATTGGTGGAAGGATTCGCACCCAACTGAAGCAGGTATTCTTCCACCGTAAAGGCGCTTTGTACGGCACCGAGAGCATCTTTGTAGAGGTAGGGGATGTTCACGAAGAACTTGGTGGGGTTCAACACATCGCCGACCGTACCCTGCTGGAAAATGAAGTCCATGCTCAGGTTCATCCGCGTGATGTCGGAGGTACCCTTGATGAGATAGGTGTTGACCGAACCCGGGACCGCTTCGTTTTCCGTCAAAAGCGTGGGATAGGGATCAATAATGCGAGTCCAGTCCACGTTGGCGCGCGGGTTGATGGAGGCCATCATCGGCGCGGCGGCCAAGGAGTTGAGCGCCGGACGCACGGAAGGCCCTTCGGGAAGGGCCATGGAACCAGGAGTCGCAGGAGCGTTGTCTTCGTCAGATGCGTCTAAGCTGGGGGCATCTTCGTCATCGTCCCCGTCGGCGTCACCGTCAGCGTCGCCGTCACCCTCTTCGCCACCGGAACCTTCCCCACTGCCGTCCGGGGCGTCAGCCGGAGCCGTTGCCACAAATTGCACCTGGGAATCTTTGATGGTGGAGAGATACACGTAGTTTTGGTTATCGCGAAGGGCCGCTTGCAGACCAAACGTTGCCTTGACCGGCTCATAGACCGGCGCAGCTTCACTCTCGGCGGCGTCGCCCTCTGCGGGTTCAGCAGCATCCGCACTCTGGGACGGATCCACCGTCAGTGCCGTCTCGTTGAAGGGAGCCGCAATGTAGAGCACGCGCTTGGAGCCCGGAACAATGGCGTCGTCTTCGCCATCACAGATAACGCGGATGGCACCCAAGCTGTCAACGCTATAAGGAAGCGCCTGCAGGCCCAACGCCTCGATGGTGGCTGCATCGGCGCCATCGATGGAAGCAATTTCTTCCGCGGTCAACGTGGTGACATCAAACACCAAAACGCCCCCTTGGCCGGGAACGCCAATGAATGCAGAGTTGTTCAAGGTCTCAGAAGAGGTGTCGGTTTGACCATCGGCATCGGTGTTGGCCACATAGGTGGTAATCGCCGTGCCATCTTCTGCAGTAACGGCCTCTTGGTTGACCTTAAACGCAGCCAACTCGTGAAGCGGAACACCGCCTTTGGCCGTCCAGTCCAGCGGCCAGGAAGCCGTGAGCGCTACCGACTCCACCTCGGGCTCACCTGTGGGAACGGCATAGGTAGCCAGGTACGCTGCCCAGCCACGACCATAACCGTGGTTTTGCACCATGGCGGGCGCCTCGAGAGCTTCCACTTCCAAGGTGGCCGCGCCTTCAACGGATGCCGGGCTAAGGTTCAGGGCGCCAGCGCTCTTGCGCAGCAGTTGCGCCACTGTCGTGGTGGTCTCCTGGGTATCACCCTGCTCGTCAACGGGAGCTGAGGTGAAGGAGTGGGCCTCATAGCCGTAGTTGATAGTAGCTTGGGTGTCCTCGGCCACGGTGCCCGTAAGGCTTAAATGGAACTCAGGAGCTTGAACGTTGGCATCAAGAGCTGCCGGCGTGCCATCGGTAGAATCGCCCTCATAGCGGAAGACCAAGCGGCCGCTCACGCCCAAAGCCAATTCCTCGGCGCTGAGCGCTTTATAGCTGCCGCCATGGGATTGCCAAACACTCCACCCGGCCGGTAGTCCGTCCATGGTTAGAAGCGCCCGGGGCGCATTGGCAGCATTTTCGCGATGAGAAGCGCGCTCGATTGCGGCAGCCAGCAGGGCTTCGAGCGACTCTTCCAATTCCGTCTCGGTCACTTCTTGAGTTCCCGCCTCAGCCCAAAGGGCGGAGCGCACCAACCACTCTTCTTCTGAGTAGGTAGAGCCATAGCTGTTCTCGCCGGTGCGATAGAGATAAGGCACATCCACCGTCAGGATCACGGCATCAGTTTGATCGGTGCCGCCGAGCATGCCTCCCTCAAGAGACGCTCCCAAGTTGCCCAAATCGAAACGAGCCTCTACCGCGTCATTGCCCACGGCAAACGCACTGGTTCCCTTTTGCTCGTCAATAACCAAAGGAGCACCCCAGGCCATGAGTGCCGGAGCGAAACGCTGCTCGAGAGTTGCGGCATCGGTGGTGTCTTGGGTGAGCATCGGCACCACGGACTCAGCGGCGGCCAAATCCTCAGGCATGAGAGGCGCAAGGGTCTCGGAGTCGAGGCTCAAGGCACCCACGTAATCCCGGAGGGCCACGGGAGTCTCAACCGGCTCTTCTTCGGGAGCCGCCGCTTCTTCCTCGGTTACTTCATCCGCCGAGGGGGTCTGTTCCTCGGTTACCTGTGGGGAGTCCTCGGGGGACACCTCCTCTGCGGGCGCTGCTTGAGCGCTTTGCAGGAACGGACTCAAGCCCGTGGTATCAAACATGGTTACGGCCAAAAGCATGGACATAACCACGGATACCGCACGAACCCAGGGTTTGGTGCGGAAGGAGTTTTGGACGACAGCGTTTTGCAACGATGTCTCGACCGAGGACCGGCCTTCATGGCCTTCGGGATGCAGAGATTTCTGTCCCTGTCCTTGGTTGTTGAGAAGATCTTCTCGATGATGCATAGTTTCACCACTTTTCGTTCCGAGGGCCGCAAACCCAAGAACAGCGCGCGAACGCGCTACGGTTTCTATTTCCTTTTTTGCCCCTCAAGACGGTTTCGAGCAGGTCGTCTGGAGGCCTGATTTAGAGCCTTAACAGGGTGATAGTCCTGATGAACCCTTCCTTTTGTTGTTTTGGCCGCTAAATCACTTGAAATGCTGATATTTATACAGAATTCATTGTAGCAGTTTCGTTACCTAAACGATACGAGACTGTGGGATTCATAGGGGATTCATTGATGAGCGTTTTACCTGTTATTTGGCGGTATTCGATTCTTGGTCGCTCTGCCGTCTCAGGAAAGCTGTACCAAAATAATCCCAGCTTTTTAAGCGCCCATGATTTTGCCCCGAAATCGCCAGAAATGACGTTCGGTTTTAGACGAAATTTGGAGCCTTTTTTCGGAATGGATTGATGGAGGAAGAAGGGGTCTGGCGAACATCAAGCCGGGCTCCTCTTAAGACGCCGCTCTTAGTAGCTCGCGCCATACCTTAAGCGTGGAGCAAGCGTCCCGCCGGTGCTACATGACAGGAATGCTGGAGACGGCCCCAGGGTTGGTTACCCCCTATCAGCACTCTCCGACAGAACCGTCGGGCGCCTAGTCTCCGAGGCTTACGTTATAGGGAGCCTTCTCGGGTAGCGGGTTGATTTCCACCTCTGCCCCATTGCGATAGTCGCGATACCACTGGTAATAGGCCTGGTCATCGGAGGCCTGAGACAAGGACTGGCGGAACAGAGCCACAATCTCAGCAGGCACATCATCCAAAGACTCGATGCCGCCGGCCGGGACCTCATAGACATCGGTACACAAAATGAGATGAATGCCATAGGTGCTTGCTACCGGGTCGCTCACATCACCCTTCTCCAGGCCATCAAGAGCTTCTTGATACTCGCTCACAAAGCCTGTGCCCACGTCCCAGCCGACGTCTCCGCCCTGGGAAGCCGAAGCAGCATCGGTAGAATAGAGCCCGACGGCATCCTCAAACGTGAGCGAACCTGCGCGGATCTCCGCCAACACTTGCTCGGCCTCTTCTTCATTTTGAGCGCTAAACAGAATATGGCTGGAGCGCTTCGCTCCCTCGAGGGTCCCCGCTGCATCTTGAAGCGACGCTAATACTGCCTCATCGCTACCAATGGTTTCAGGCACCGCATCCTCGCGCACCTTCTGCTCAAGCAGGCCCGGGCGCAACACGGTTTCCACGTAAGTTTCCTCGGTCAGCCCCGCTTCTTCCAAAGCAGCAGTCCACTGGGCGTTGTTCTCGTAGGTGCTCTTCGCACGCGCGAGCGCCGCATCAATGTCGGACTGCTCCACGGTGATGTCATGCTCCGCCGCGTAGATTTCAAAGAGCCGGGTTTGGATCAGAGCCTCGATAGCATCGTTGCGCACAGACTCCGGCGTCCGACCACTTGCCTGCAGCCAGTCAGCCCAGGCTTCGTCGTCCTCCAAATTCAGAGACTGTCGGAAGTCGGCGATATAGGCATTTACCGCCTTTTCACCAATGGCTTCACCGTTGAGTGTTGCCGCCGTTCCCTCGGACGTGTCATTGATGCCTTCACCATGGGAGCAACCCAGAAACACCAGCATACTGGCAAGCAGAAAGGCCAGGGCAAGCGCGGCAAACGAGGCGGTGCGCCCCGGATTCCGGTCAGCTGCTTGTCCAGACGCTCCCTTCGCGATGGAAGCGACGGGTGCTTTCGGAGTAGGATCCATAGCGAGTTGTTTGTTAGTCATAAATGCTAGATTCCTCATCTATAGGGATGTTTTTCTCGGTTCAGAGGGCAGAGACGCCCCACATTTGATCAGGAGCGCATTCTATAGGGCGCAACCGGTGTTTTTGAAGACTCTTGAGAAAGAAACGCCGGTACGAGGCAGATTTCCACAGGTTCTGCAAGATTTCACCCTGGACGGGCCGAAAATCGTCAAGACCCGTTAACGGTACAGGCTGTGGCCGGGTTGCTGGCTATGCATAAACAATCAGCGTTCCTTCCACATCCTCCCGCAGGCAATTCCTTGAACGGGGGTCGCCTCAGCCAGGGTAGCTCCTTTGGCCTTGGCACCTCCGCAAGATGGAACCACACCGCCCCTATTAGCTGCGCTCCTCAATGGGTGTGTACTGGCGATGGGGCACCATGGCCGTTTCGTAAGCCGGACGCATAATGCGCTTCGTGGAACCCACCTCCTCAAACCGGTGTGCTGCCCAGCCCGCCATGCGTGAACAGGCGAAGAGCGGAGTGAACAACTCCTCCGGAATCCCCAGCATGTTGTAGACGAAGCCCGAATACATGTCGATATTCGCGCACATGTCTTTGCGCGTGCCTTTCTCCTGCTCAATAACTTGGGGAGCCAGACGTTCAATGGACTCAAGGAGATTGAATTCCGCTTCGCGCTCGGTGCCCTCGGCCAGCTGACGCGCGAACTGCTTGCAAATCACTGCGCGCGGATCCGAAAGGGTATAGACCGCATGACCCATGCCATAGACCAAGCCCGTACGGTCATAGGCCTCTTTGCGAACGATACGTCGGAGACAATCGGCCACTTCATCATCATTATCCCAATGGGCTACCGTCTCCTTGATTTCCTTTTGCATGGCCACTACCTGGCGATTTGCCCCTCCGTGGCGGTGCCCCTTCAGGGATCCCACAGCAGCGGCGTAGGTGGAATAAGGGTCGGTATCGGCTGACGTTAACACCCGTGCCGTAAACGTGGAATTATTACCGCCGCCGTGTTCCGCGTGAAGGCAGAGCATGATGTCGAGCATGCGCGCCTCTTCGGGAGTAAACGCCCGGTCAGGACGCAGCATAGAGAGAATAGTTTCGGCCGTGGACTGCCCCGGGATGAAGCGATGCATGATCATAGATTCATGGTTGTAGCGTGCTCGCATGGAGTAGTAGCTCAACACCATAATGCGCGGCAGGCGCGATATGAGCGACAGAGCCGTCACGATTTCATGCTGGGGCGAACGATCCTCGGGCGCCGAGTCATAGGCATACAAGTTCAAGATAGAACGGGAAAGCACGTTCATGATATCCGGCGGCGTATCCTGCATGATCATCGAGGCGGTAAAGCCATCGGGAAGCTCGCGATGCTCGTCAATAACGCTCACAAAACGCTCCCGCTGAGCTTGGGTGGGCAGATCCCCCATAAGCAGCAGGTAGGCAATCTCTTCATAGGCGAAGCGGCCTGTGGCTGCCGGATCGCCCAGTAAATCGTAGAGATCATAACCGCGCAACCGCAAGGTACCGTCATCGGCGATTTTGCGGCCGTCTTCAATGCGATAGCCATGGACGTCCGAGATGTTGGTGATACCTACCACGACCCCGGTTCCGTCGGCATTGCGCAAGCCTCGCTTCACGTCGTAGCGCTGGTACTCGTCCGTAGGAATTGTATTGACCCGATAAAACGTGTCAAAGAGCGCCACCGACTCCGCTTCTTCACGATCGACCGTTATGGGCGCCGGCCAATGAGGAGCCGGAGCGCCAAGTGGCCGTGCATCGGCATCCAAACTTGAGTCATAGGCAGCAGGGCGACCAACTTCCGGAGAACTAGAGGCGCGAAGCGATTTTGTCATGAGCGATCCCTTCTTGTCGTAATTTGCCTATGATAACGAAGCCCGGTGACAAAAATATTTCGAGAAACTTGTACTTCGGCAAAATTAGTCATTGACACCCCGATGGGCTTTCGGTAAAGTACTCGTGCTGTTTGAAGTGCGCCGTTACCTCAGCTGGATAGAGGGACTGACTACGAATCAGTACG
>CAJUNI010000036.1 GCA_910587945.1 uncultured Parvibacter sp. | reverse complement strand
CCCTATTTCATTTGGTCCACCTATATGCAGCTCTTTCCATTCCGGTCCTCCGCAATCGAACTCTGAGGCTGCGCCGGTTTTGTCTGCAATTGTTTCCCTTGGCGGAGTCAGTCATACGAAGCGACAAAACACCAGTTCAGAGCTTTGATAAAGACTTTTTGCAAACGCATTTTCCCTATTCGAGGCCGTTGTCAAACTCATTTGGTGGTACCGTTTTGCTTGCCATGGCACTCTAATTCACGGAAGGATGTCGCAGTGGAACTCAAGGAGCAGATTAAGGCTCATCGGGCCCGGATGGGACTTTCTCAAGAGGAACTGGCGGAGCGCATCTATGTTTCGCGTCAAACCATTTCCAACTGGGAGACCGATCGCACTTACCCCGATGTGCAGAGCCTGCTTTTGCTGAGCACACTCTTCGAGACGTCCATCGATGAACTCGTGAAAGGAGACGTGGAAACCATGGAGGAGACTATTAAGGCCGAGTGGGAGAAAATGCGGCGATTGGCGCTTTTGGCTTGGGCACTGATTGGTGTAGGGATGGTGTGTCTAACGGCTGGATTCGTTATGGATACCGGGCCGTCGTCGGTGATTTCGAGTTTGTCCGAGAGCGAACTGCTGGGACTAGTGGCATTCCTTCTATTCTGGCTGTTCGGCATGGAGCTGTTGAGCCATGTGGAGCATCTCAAGAAGGCGAATGATTTAGTGACCTATCAAGACATTGTGTCCTTTTCGAAGGGAGAGAAGCCGACGCCCGACGAGAGTGCCTTCGGCCGCCGCCACCCGCTGGCGCGATCGCTCATTATGTTCACCGTGTGCGCTGTCATCGGCGGCGTTGTCGGCTACATTGTGGCCTCGTTTGTGGCGTAGAAACGCGAATGCGCGTTGCACATAGCTCATTAGGCTAACCCCATTGGGCCAATGAGTCAGGGACCGTAGCCTTTTTTGACTCACGGTAAAAGAAGGGCGCCAAAGGGGCACATCTAATGGCACCTATGAGCCAATCAAAGCGAGCCGCCGGATCGAAGCCGGCGGCTTTTCTTATCTGGTTGTGAGTTAAGGGGATCTGACAAAAGCTAGGGCGACTGTCGAGGATCACGAGAGTGTAATGAACTACCTAAAGTGCGACAGGTGCGCCACGCGTGAAAGTTGCCATAGAAGCTAGCGGTATTCGGCGCCATAGACATAGCGCGTTTTGTCGCAGCGTACCCATCTCCCGTCAACCATTAGTTGATTTTCTGCTGAGATGCGTCCACGCACTCTCGCTTGTTCGGGGCATTTCTGCGGCGGATAATTGAGCGCGTCAACCAAAGGAGTGCCCATGAGTAGCTTGTCCCTAGCGAACACCCTCACCTCTCTGAGAACCGCACATCATCTCACGCAAGAAGAAGTCGCCCACCACCTCGGGATCACCAAGGCCGCCGTCTCCAAATGGGAATGCAACCAAAGCATGCCCGACATCTCGATGCTGCCCCTCGTCGCCGAGCTCTACGGCGTGAGCATCGACGAGCTCTTCGGTAGAGTCGACGACGTCACCCAAGAAGAAGCCGACGCCATCTATCTCAAGGCGCTCAGCCTCTCTGGCGAGGACCGCGCCTCGGGGATGGACTACGTAGACGCCCAGGCGAGGCAGCATTGGTCGTGCCTGCCAGTCGTACGACTGCTCGCCATGGCCGCCTTCGCCCAGATCGCGGCGAGCGACGGGTTCGAGGCGCGCCCCCTTGAAGGCGATGCCGCCGCGCTTGCGGAAACGGCGGAGAAGCTCTTCCGTCGGGCCATCGACCTGGGCCCGCAAGGCGCCCCTTCCCAAACGGACATCCTACCCCTCGCTCGCATACTGCAATGGACGGGTCGCTTCGACGAGGCGAAGGCCCTCGTCGAGCACCTCGCGCCGGCGGAGCCGAACCTGGCAGCGCTGTCCCTGGCTCAGCTGTACCTCGAAGAAGGGCAACAGGATGCCGCGCTGGTGACGCTCCAGCGTCAGTTGCTCGTGTCGCTTATCGAAGCGATGGGCACCCTGGCCGCGCTCGCACCGCTGGCCACCGACGAGCAGCTGGAAGAGATCCACGCCCTGGCAGAGCGCATGCAGGTTTCGCCCGAATACGTTGCTCTTTTTCCGGCGCTTCTGCCATCCGTCCTCTACGAATCGGCCAAGCGGTCTGCGGAACAGGGAGATGACGGCGAAGCGCTTGATGCGATTACCTCGCTATCCGAGGCCGTCGACGGGTATTGCGAGGTTCTGCTACATCCGCACAGCGCTTTGCTCTTCGACCGTATCCCGGACCTCGTCTGGGAGGAGTCGGGCGACAGCGCCGCAGAGGAGGAGAGAGCCAAGGCGGCAGCCGTCATAAGGCAGACCTACGCCTCCAAGCTCGCCGGCGAGGTCTGCTGGGACGAGCTGTGCGACGAGCTTGCGTTCAAGGAAGTCTTGGCGCGTATAGGGAACACAGCTGCCGAGGAGCCCTGCCATGAGTAGCGTCGATCTCGCCTTGAGGTACCTTATCATCGCCGTCGCCTGGCATCTTGCCTGCGCATGGGTCCAAACGTTTCAGTCGCCCTATCCAATCGCCGATGCGTTCGAGCTGGCTGGCACGGCAGAGGAGCAGTTGTTCAAGAGCCTCGGCATCAGCTGGCGGAGTCTCGGTGCGGCCGCCTCGAAGGTGATACTCCTCCCAGTTCTCGCCGAGAGCTCTCGCAGCAGTGGCGCCAAATACCTTCCGCCTAACAGCTGTCGCTTTCCATCTGTTGTATCTCCTCATGTGTGGCTTCAAGCCTCTCGCGTGCCCTCAATCTCCATCAGCGCCGTCTGATTCCGGATCTCGCGCGAGATTGTGCAGGCGCCATCTCGCGTGGCTCAACCTTGCGCATTTGAAAGGGGCATGTTCGTGGTGAGAACAGCTAGGTGCCAGAGGGTTACATCAAGTGGCACCAACGAGTCAACCAAAGCGAGCCGTCGGATCGAAGCCGGCGGCTCTTCTTATTTGATTATGCGGAATAGTTGCCGTTGTCGAGTTCGGGCGATGTAAATGAGGCAAGTCGGATGGTTGGCTATCTGATTCCGCCCGTCTCACTCAATACCCGTTTGGAGGTCGTTGACCGCGCGCCCGTAGGCCTCAAGGCGGGCCTCGGCATCAGCTAGGCGTTGAAGCGCGATGCCCTGCGATTCGTCGCCCAGGATCAAAAGCTCGCTTCCGGGTTCTAGCCCAAATACCTCGCGCGCCTTCTTCGGAATGACGATCTGTCCGCGCTCGCCTAAGCGCGCAATGCCGAAGATGTGCAGCCCAACCGGCGCGATGGGGTATCCCGCTTGGGACTCGCTGTGATTCACCAGATCATCCAAGCGTACCTTAAACAGTTTGGCTAGAGCTTGCGCGTTTACTAGGTCAGGCACCGCTTCGCCCGATTCCCATTTCGCGACGGTCTGGCGCGAGACACCCAGCGCCTCTCCGAGCCCTTCTTGGGTGAGACCCTCGTGGGTTCTGAGTGAGAGAATGTTCTGAGCGATCATAGCTTTCATACCTCCGATTCGACACTGCGTGGCATTAGGCGCGCAAGCCATCAATTCGAACATGCAATTCTGCTCTGTTCATGTTAGCTCTAGTTGTCATTTGTGGCGCCAATTCTCCAGCCTTAGTTGGTGGATGCAAAGGTGCTGGCGGCCTAGGCTATGAACAAACGCACGTCGAAAGGGGAGAGCTGGATGAAGCCGTTGGCAATTGCAGGTGTGGTGGTGTGTGCTATCGCTGTTGTCGCAGCTGGTGCTCTGTTGTTTTATAGAGATGGCAATTTGCATTCAGAGGAGCGTTTGATTCAAAAAGCGCACGATGCAGGTTTCGTCGAACAGCAGGCGCTGATAGACGGAAACATCATCAACTACGCAGAAGGGCCGGACAATGGTCCAGCTCTCATGCTTATCCATGGCCAGGGCATGGAATGGGAGGACTATGCGAAGGTGCTTCCCGATCTCGCCAAGGACTTCCACGTATTCTCTGTTGACTGCTTCGGCCATGGGGAATCGGCACACGATGCTGACCTCTACACGTGCCAAGCTCAAGGCAATGCGCTTATCGAATTCGCGGATAGTGCTATCGATGAGCCGTTTGTGGTGTCGGGACATTCCTCAGGCGGGGTCCTGGCTGCCTATGTTGCCGCTAAGGATCCCGGTAATGTGATCGCCTGTGTCCTTGAAGATCCTCCGTTTTTCAATGTGCTGCCGGACGAGGTTCAGGAGGGTGAGGGATCGTTTGTGTGGTTCGATGGCTACGTTCCGGCTCATGAGTATGTAACAGCTCAGTCGACAGAACCTTATGCAGCCTTTTATGCGAAGCGCAGCTACCTATTCAAGCTCTTCGGAGGCCTCAGGGATCGCACCGTTGAAGAGATACGTGCATGGTGCGAGGCGCATCCCGATGAGCATGTCACCACCGAGTGGATTCCGCACGACTGGACACGCGGCGCCTATTTCATGGACGACTTCGACCCAACGTTTGGAAACGCCTTCTACACTGGAAGCTGGTTCGATGGGGTAGATCAGGAACAGCTATTGTCGGAGATTAGGTGCCCCGTTCTGTACTTGAAGGCAAAGACGAGCTACGGAGATGACGGCGTTCTCTACGCAGCCAATACTGACGAAGATGCAGCGAGGGTCACAAAAGCCATTGCTGACTGCGAGATGGTCGTTATCGATTCTGGTCACAATATTCACTACGAGAAACCAAGCGAATTCGTTGACGCAATCCAACGAACACTCCTGAGTCAGCGACCGTAGCCCTTTTTGACTCATTTTCACCTGAGCCGTCAAAGTTGGCAGAACAATACTGAAAATGGCATAGTTCTGCCATCAGGGCACCAAAGGGTCACATCAAATGGCACCACTCAGTCAATCGAAGCGAGCCGCCGGACCAAAACCAGCGGCTCTTCTTTTAGGGCTACTTTAGAAAGAAGTCGTCGGTGTAGTTGAGCGACTCAAAGCACAACGTGGCGTACCATGGAGCGTAGAGGATACCACCAAGTAGGTGCGCCAGCGTACGAGGAGGTTTTCGTGAAGGTAGTCGGCTAAAGGACGCCGCAAATCGAATGATTCCCACACAGTATCGAGGGTAGATTGCGGAACGTTGGCCGCCCAGCAGAATTCTTCGAAATCAAGCGGGCGCATAGTGATTTCCTCGGCATAACCGACAGGAAAAGACCTGGCACCGTTGAATTCGGTGCCCAGCATAGATCCCGAGAAAGCGTAGTCGTACCGTCCGTCTTCTATAAGGAACTTCGCGTAAGTAATCACATCGGGAAGCTCCTGGATCTCGCCGATGAACACGAGCGTGTCTCCCTCGATGAACGGCTTGGAGGTGAGCGAGACGAGGCGATTGATAAAATCTTGGGCGTTCTGAGCCTCGGCCAGAACTCGTTTCGCCTCTTTGTCGTTCAGCAGGTTTATTTCCACCAACGAGGTATATTCAGTTTCTCCCAAATAGCGAATGAGATAGCTTTTGCCAATTTGGCGGGCTCCTGTCACAAAAAGAGCCTTGCGTTTCTTCTGCTGGCTTCGTTTCCATTCCAAAAAACGCGGATATACCTTGCGCTACAACAAAATATAGGCTCCTTACTGGTGATTGTACAAAATACGCAATTTCAAATTGGTCATTTGTAACAAAATTCGCGATTTCGTATTCATGTGAGTGCGGAATATATCTCCATTTCAAGTATTCCAGCCGTAATCAAAGTGACGCGGTATTGGGCACCGAAGGGGGGTGCGTAACCCCCTTGAATCTCTGTGGGCTATCATCCATAATTGTCATAGGATAATTCCCCCTGAGGAGGAACATATGAACGACCAGATGTGGCTCACCTACGCAGACGCCTTCGCATTCATTGGCAATTCGCTCTTGAAGCCGATGACCCAAACGGAAACGATCGGGCTCGACCTGCAGTTCTGGGATAGCTTTCCCACCTTCGATGACAGCAGGGTGGCATCAGCCATTGAGCGTTGTCGCTCGTTTGCTGAGAGGGCGCAAGAGTCCATGGCTTCGGGAGTCGACGAGGTAGAGGATGTCTCGGTCGTATACACGAAGCTCTTCATTGGGCCGCCGCAGCCTGCCGCCGCGCCCTGGGAGACCATGAACCGCCAAGAGGGGGTTACAGTTGGGTTCGGCGAACCCACGTTCCAGATGCAGCAGATCCTTCGCAGCCTGGGCCTTGTGGTGAGCAATGAGAATAACCAGTATGCCGACCACATGGGGATAGAGCTACTAACACTGTCGGAGATGTGCCGACGTGTTGCCTCTGGGGAGGGTTCCTCGGAGCAGGTCGAGCAGTTCGTCTCTGAGCACCCGGGAGGTTGGGTGGAAAAGTTCGATGCGAACATCCACGCCGAAGCCCCTGATGGCTATTACGATTGTCTTGTTGGCCTTGCGGGTGCTCTTCTGGAAAGCGTCCTCAATTGTTCAGCGAACTGATAATAGCGTACCTTTTCCTCGGAGGAACGGGCGCGGGTTGTGCCTTCTTCTGTGCTCTGCTCGGTCTCAGGGCGAGTCCCGAGCAGTTAGATGGGCTGCTCGCCCGCAGAATGCGCTCGACCCCGGCAAAACCCTGGAAGCGCTTCTTCGCTTCTGGGGTATTCGCGTCTCTCGGGGCGCTTACTCTCGGTGCTCTATGCCTCGCTTTTGATCTCGGGCGACCGGAACTGGTCATGGCGTTGTTTATCAGTCCAGCTCCGACCTATATTGCGTTCGGTGCGTGGTCGCTCGTCGTTTGCATCCTGTCCGTTTTGGTGCTGTCCCTTGTGTGGATCGGTGTTGTGCCCGCTCCGAGGCGCATCCTTGGCGTCATCGAAGTTGTGGTCATGACATCCGCTCTGGCGGTGATGCTCTATACGGGTGTTATGCTTTCGGGCCTACAGGCGGTCCCGCTTTGGAACACCCCGTGGCTCGTCGCGCTATTCGCACTCTCCTCGCTTTCCTGCGGCATTGCGCTTCTGCTTCTTTCTGCGCTGGCTTCAGGCTCTGCTCGCACCTTTGCGTCCACTATTTCGCGGTTGTTCGCCATTGACGCTGTACTCATAGTGCTGGAAGTAGCCGCTCTGGTGTGTTTCTTGGTTTCGGTATGGCCCCCGACCGATGCGGCTTCGCAGCTCGCAAACTACACCGATAGGGCAGCCGCGGCCTCAGTCGCATCAATCCTCTCTGGCCGTTTCGCGCTGCTATTCTGGGTAGGGTTTGTAGGGTTAGGCTTGTTGGCTCCGCTTGCCCAGGACGTCGTGCATCTGGCAAGACGCATCGGTTTCGGACGCAGTGCCATCACTCTACAGAGCCGCTCTATCCTGACGCTTTCGACAGCTGTTTGTGTGCTCTGCGGAGGCGCGTTTCTGCGCATGATAGTTGTGGGTGCAGCGATGCACCCGTTGCTCGGTTGAAGTGAGCTACTATGATTGTATTCTCCAAACGAAAGGCCCAGCATGATTTCATTTGAAGTGGACGAAACGAGCGATGTGCCCCTATGGGCACAGCTTCGACAACGAATAGCGTACTTGATCAATTCTGGCGAGCTGAAGCCGGGCGAAAAGCTGCCCACGGTTCGCGGGTTGGCCTCCGAAATCTCGATCAATTACAACACGGTGAATAAGGCCTACCTCAGCTTGGTCTCCGACGGTTACCTTGAATCGACGCGTGGACGCGGCGTGTTTGTAACGGATATCGCATCGCGCTTTGAAGAAAGCGAATTCTCCCAGGCTCAGGCTCTCATGGACGACTGTATCTGTGCGTGCCGTGAACTCGGCATGGATTTCAAGGACATCGAGAAAACGTTCGTGCGCCATGTGAAGCGCCTGCGCTATGAAGCTGAGCATGAGGAAGACGGTGGCAAGATCATCGATTTCGACAAGGCCAAAGGTAAAAACGGGTCGATGGCGAAGGAAGTGTGAGACAGATGCGCGGCAACAACGATGATGGTGGACGCATTGCTCGTGCGAGAGAGCGCTTTCGCGTAAGTCCAGATGCGGGGACCGAAATCATGGGCGAACAGGCATCGGGCGCGGGAGTCATCCTGTTCTCGGTAGCGCTATTTGTGGCCGTGCTGGCGGCATGTCTTGGTGTGGCTTTCTACCTGCAAGCTGCAGTGACGCTCGGTGCCATTGTTGTGGCGGTGATTGTTGCGACACTGGTCACCATGGGTTGTCAGATCGCTCAGCAATGGGAGCGCGTGGTGGTGCTCCGGTTCGGTAAGTTTCATCGCGTGGCGGGACCCGGGCTCTTCTTCACCATCCCCATCATTGAAAGCAAGGCTATGCGCATCGACACGCGTTTGCGTGTTACTACCTTTGGTGCCGAGGAGACTCTCACCTCCGACCTCGTGCCAATGAATGTGAACGCGGTGCTGTTCTGGCACGTTTGGGATGCGAAGGCGGCTTGTAACGAGGTAGGGGACTTCGCTGCCGCAGTGGAATTCTCGGCGCAAACAGCGCTCCGGGATGCGATCGGTCGCGCCTCAGCGGCCGAGGTGGCTATTCGCCGCGAGCAACTCGACCGCGAGCTTCGTCGTGTACTCGAGGAGAAGGTGGCGCCCTGGGGAGTCACAATCCTCTCAGTGGAGGTACGCGACATACTACTTCCAAAGGAGTTGCAGGACATTATGTCGTTGGAGGCTCAAGCGGAGCAGCGCAAGAAAGCGCGTATTATCCTCATCGAGGCGGAGCAGGATATCTTCGAGATGCTTAACGAGATGGAAGGGCTCTACGAGGAGAATGATCCGGCAGTCCAGCTGCGCACCATGCATCTTCTAAATGAGTCATTGCGCGAAGGAAAGGGGACCGTGGTCATTCCGAGCGCCTTCGCAGAGGGCTTCTCAGACATTTTCCCTAAGGGTATGTAAGCCGATTTCCTCTTGGCTCGTTGGATTGTTCTTGTGCCCATTAGACGGTCCTTGTGGCTCGCTGAGATTGCCTTTGTGCCGAGGAGGGGCTGGCAAAAAAACCACCGTCAGTCTAGCTGTGATCACCTATAAATCGTTCCGGAAGGTGATAGGGCGTTCGTCTTCCATCGCTGACGGCCAAGGGCACCAAGCAAGCCACTCATTGCTGCTACCCGTAGTAGTGCCCCTCGACCCAGGCGTGCAAAAGCATCCACGCGCTCCAAGCGTGCGTCACAACGCGCCCGACCCAGACGCGCAATACAACCCCTCGACCCCGGCGTGAATGAGACCGCCCAGCGAATTTCAAAATTGTCATATGATAACTATTGATTGTCCTATGACAATTAGGTATATTGACCCCAACAGAATTCGGCCGATTCTCAAAATTGAACCAGCATCCATGGAAAAGGATGCTATGGAAACTTCTCTCGACGATTCTCATTTGCTCTTTGCGCAGGAACGAATAGGGATCGAATGAGAGCTTCAAAAGGAGGGGAAATGTCGGATACGAAAAGCTTGTCTCACGGGCTTACACGCCGAGGCTTTCTCAAGGCAACGGGAGCTGCGGCTGGCACGCTCGGACTAGCTGGAGCCATGACCGCTACGAGCGACTGGCTTGCTCCCACCACAGCAATCGCGGAGCCCGAAGAGCGCAAAGCGTTGATCTGCCATCAATTCCATTGCTTGAGCAGCTGTGGTCTTGAGTGCACCGTTCGAGATGGTCGCATGGTACTGATCGAGCCGCAGACATTTGAAGATGGCACTAAGGGACAGATCTGCCTGCGTGGTATCTCAGAAATTCAGCACACCTATTCTGTTGATCGGATACAAACACCTCTGAAGCGGGTTGGCGAACGCGGTGAAGGTAAGTTCGTTCAGATCAGCTGGGATGAAGCCATCAAGACCGTGGCCGATGCAATCAAGGAAAGCAAAGAGAAGTACGGAGAAGACTCGTTCTTCTTCCGCAAATCCACTGAGGCATCATCTTCTCACAACTATGAGTACCTTCCGAAATTGCTGCATGCGGATACGGGCGGAAGCTGGGGTTTGGACCGTGGTCAAGCTAATGGATCCGACCCATCGGGACTTACCGGTAATGGCTTGGCCAAGAACTCTACGAAGGACTGGCAGAATGCGTCCACTATCGTATTTCTAGGATACAACCCGTTCGAAAGCTCCATTACCTGGTCCGATAACTTCACGAAGGCGAAGGCCAACGGAGCCAAGATGATCCTGGTGGACATTCGCTTCAGCCCCACGGCTCAGAAGTGCGACGCGTGGCTTCCTGTTATTCCCGGAACGGACCTCGCATTGATTCTGGGTGCGATCAACGCGGTTATTTCGAATGAGTGGTATGACGCTGAGCACATTCGCAATTACACATCGCTTCCGTATTTGGTGAATGTAGAGACTGGAGAGATTCTCGGTAAACCTGATTCGAAGACGGATAGTACGGGCAAAACGGTAGAGTTCAAGATGCCGATGATCTGGGATGAAGCCTCTGGTTCGCCGAAGTACATCAACGAAGATGGCATCGAGCCAGCTATCGACGGTAGCTGGAACATTGACGGGGTGGAATACACAACGCAATGGGAGCTTCTGAAGAAGCAGATGAAGCAATATACCCCCGCATGGGCCGCAGGTGTGACCAGCCTTGATGAACAGCAGATCGTGGATCTTGCTGATGTCTTTGCGAATAACGGACCGTCAATACTTGCATTCGGGTTCGGTGGTCCTGACAAGTACGCGAATGCTGATTTGCTCGGCCATGCTAATGCTATCTTTGCGGCAATCACTGGCAATACGGGCAAGAAAGGCTCAGGCGTTGGTTGGTATGGCGGAGGCGGAGGAATTCCGTCTGCTCAGGGTATGACCGCATGGAAGATGCCGGATGAATTCAAGACCGTCAAAAACAAAGTGGCGATGTATGACATGCCTTACAAGGAGAACAATATCCACTGCGCACTGACCTTTGGCGATTGTTTCACCCTAGAATCTGGTAGCGCCAACAACATGCTCGATTGGGTTAAGACCCTCGACTTCTTCGCCATCTGCGATATCTATCATTCTTCAGCGGTGGCCTATGCGGATATCGTCTTACCCGCGTTGTCGAAGTTCGAAAGCGCCGAAGAGGTATCTGACGTCCGGACGGGTCGTATTGCTTCCTCGGTATATCTCAATCAGAAGGTCATCGATCCGCTGTTTGAGGCAAAGGGCGACCGAGAGATTGAGCGCTTGATTGCAGCTGAGTTTGGGCTCGAGGAGTATATTCCGGAATCCAATGTTCAACTTGCAAAGCATATGCTCCAGAATCCGACGAAGAATATGGAGGGTATGACCTACGAAGCGCTTCGGGAGAAGGGCTCGATGAGATTCAAAGGGTATGAGAATTATCTGACTGGAGAGACTGCCTTCCCGAATCAGACCTACCCCACGAACACGGGACGTATCGAACTGTACTATGAAAACCTGTTAGATCTTGGCCTTGCCTTCCCTGAGTATGAAACCCCCGAAGAGGCCTATCGCGAAAACCCGAAGGCCAGTGAGTACCCGCTCATGTTTGTCCAAGGAAAGAGCCGCTACCGTATTCACGCGTACTACTCGGCATCTACCTGGTTCCAGGAGTATTTCGGGCCGGTGGTCAACATCAATCCTCAAGATGCTGAAGCCCGTGGTATTGCAACAGGGGATGACGTTCGCATTTGGAACGACCGAGGCGAATTCGTTTGCACTGCGCTGATAAACAATTCCATCATGCCCGGCACGCTGTTCATGGCAGAAACCACCTATAGCCAATATTACAAAGAAGGCTTCCTGCAAAACGTCACCAATGCCTACCGACAAGAGCGCTGTTATGACATGAAGTTCGGACCGCAGATTCCGTTCAATGACACCCTTGTCGAAATGAAGAAAGCGTAGGTGATGTAGCCATGACAAGACTTGCTCAGGTCATCAATCTTGAGAATTGCATTGGATGCCAAACCTGCGTGCATTCTTGCAAGATGCAGAATAATGTTCCCATGGAACTCACGTGGAATAGGGTTCTTTCCGAGGGCGAAGATGTGCTCGATGGTTCCACAGGCGTGTTCCCAAATCTGACGCGTACTTATCTTCCGATTGCCTGTCAGATGTGTCAGAACGCTGCCTGTCAGCGTGTGTGCCCGACCGGTGCTACCTACAAGGATGATAAAGGTCGCGTGCTCATTGATTACGACAAGTGTATCGGCTGTCGTATGTGCATGGCTGCGTGTCCTTACAATGTCCGCGTGTTCAACTGGCATGAGCCCGTTCGTGATCCAGACTTTAACTATGGCGGAAAAGGAGTTCCCGTGCGTCCGAAGGGCGTGGTCGAGAAGTGCACCCTTTGCAAGGAGCGCACCGATGAGGGGCTTGATCCGATGTGTGTCCAGAACTGTCCGACAAAAGCGCGCATCTACGGCGACTTGGATGATCCAAACAGCGAAGCGTCCAAGGCTATCCGTGAGCACCACGCGTATGTGCTATTGGAAGAGCAGGGCACACAGCCTTCGCTCCACTACTTCGAATAGTCTAGGAGGACGAAATGGAACTCTTTAAAAGAAATAAGGTCCTGACGGCGATCCTGGCTATCCTGGTGGTCGCAGGCGTAGGCTGCTGGATCTACCAGCTCGCAACGGGACTTACTGTGACGGGCATGAATAACGGAACGAGCTGGGGACTCTACATCACATCCTTCATGTTCTTTGTGGGTCTTTCTGCGGGTGGTCTGATTGTGGCAAGCTCGGCGAGCGTGTTTCACATCGAGAAGTTTAAGCAGGTCGCGCTTCCGGCCGTGATCCTCTCGACCGTGTGTATCTGCCTGGCTGGGATGTTTGTTCTGATCGATCTCGGCAACATCGCGAATATCTGGCGTTTGTTTGTAAGCCCTAACCCGACCTCGCCGCTGCTCTGGGACATCGTGGTTATAACGTGCTATCTCGTCATCAACATCCTCTATTTGGTAAACATGCACAGAGGTAACGACCATGCGGTCTCTATCATCTCCCGCTTCGCATTGCCGGTAGCCATCTTGGTCCACTCAGTGACCGCTTGGATCTTTGGTCTGCAGATCTCCATGGAGGGTTGGTATTCGGCTATTCTTGCTCCGATCTTTGTCGCCAGCGCAATGGACTCGGGTCTCGGTCTTCTGCTCATCACCCTGGTAGCGCTCAATGCTCTCAAGATTTTCGAGACGCCCAAGAAACTGATTACGAGCCTAGCTGGCCTCATGGCGACCTGCGTAGCGGTGGATGCATTCTTCATCTTCTGCGAGCTGCTTACCATGGCTTATCCCGGAACCGAAGCCGGCAACATCATCTTGAGCGAATTGTTTGCCGGTCCTACCGCACCGTTCTTCTGGGTCGAGGTTATCGTTGGTTTGGTGGTGCCGTTTGTACTTATGGTGTTTGCTAAGAACCGTGAGAACACCAAGCTTGTTGTCTTCGCTTCGGCCTGCGTGATGCTCGGCGTGTTCTTCAAGCGCATTTGGTTATTGTTTACCTCGTTCATCACTCCCAACATCTTCGGTGCGCCGGGCATTATTGCAGGTTCTTCGGTAGCGGCGCATACCACAGGTATCGATGTCTTCGTGCTGTACAGCGCCTACGCTCCCACTGCAATCGAGATAGTTGTGGTGTTAGGTGTTGTGGCGCTCGGTGTGCTCGGATTCATGTTCCTCTCATCGAAACTGATCGTCGAGAAGGGCGCTATGAAGGCGAAGAAGGCTTCTGCCTCTGAGCCGGCAGCTATCAAGGCCTAGCTTGCGTGGAATATTCACCTTGTAGCTTGGTTTCCTTCTGAGCGACCCCAACAAAACTACCTACACTCCCTCCCGAGATGGTACGGCTTATACTGTTGGCCGTACCATCTTTGCGTTGTCGAGTGTGCCAAGGGGAGTGAGCCAAGGGTCTCATCAAATGACATTAACGAGTCAAGTCAGACGGTTGGCTGTCTCATTTCCGATATGTACCCGAAAGGTCGATCACTTATGTCTACCATCGCGAACATCATTTGGATCATTTTTGGTGGGTTGATTACGGCTATTAGTTGGTGCGTTGTAGGAGTCATCTTCTACATCACCATCGTGGGTATTCCGCTGGGTCGGCAGTGCTTCAAAATGGCCTCACTCACCCTGGCACCATTTGGGAAAACCATCATCTATGGCGGCGGCGCGCCGTCGCTGGTAGCGAATATCTTCTGGGTGATCTTAGCGGGTCTTCCTATGGCGCTCTCGTACCTATTGCTTGGGGTGGTCTACTGCATCAGTATCATTGGCATACCCATTGGTATGCAGCTGTTCAAAATGGCAAAGTTGTCTCTGTGGCCGTTTGGGGCGCAGGTACTGTAGGAGTCGATTTCGGAATAGCTACAGGTCATTTTCAAGGCGTTTACCAGGGGTGGAGCTTTATCTAGGGTCAGACTAGCATTTTCGTCACTGAAGGAAGTGCGCCGCTTGGCATGGTAGAAGTCAGTGGCCGCGAGTACCGCGATGGCTCGGT
Source organism: uncultured Parvibacter sp. (assembly GCA_910587945.1). Taxonomy (GTDB): domain Bacteria; phylum Actinomycetota; class Coriobacteriia; order Coriobacteriales; family Eggerthellaceae; genus CAJUNI01. The sequence continues at coordinate 6,852 of CAJUNI010000036.1, read as the reverse complement.
CGCGAGTCATCCAGACGAAAGGAGCTGTCATGGCTATTCTTTCCAACCCCTTTGTCATGGAAGTGCCCCGGAAGTTGACTGATGAAGAACTAGTCAACGCTATTCGCCAGGATATCGTAGGCGAACTGGAGGCTATTCACGAGTATGACGCCCATATTCAGGCTACTGACAACGAGGATGCTAAGAAGGTCTTGGCGGATATTCGCGACGAAGAGCGCGAGCACATGGGCGAGCTGCTGGAGTTGCTAGAGCGCTTGGCCCCCGACGAGAAGGATCTTCATGACGAGGGCCGCGAAGAAGTGCGCGCCATGCTGGATAAGAAGCCGGCGAAGAAAAAGAAGTAGTCGCTATAGGTTTAGGTCGCTACAGGTTCGCTCCGCAGGGAGTGCTTGCTTCGGTGAGTGCGGCGTTGGCGCTCGCCGAAGCTGCTGCGGCTTCGATCAATTCACGATCCTTCGTTACGGCCTCATAGTAGCGATAGCCGCCAGCAAAGTTGTACGCCTCATATCCGTAGCCTGCCAGAATGCGATAGGCAATGTAGCTGCGCAGGCCACTCTGGCAGATAACGTAGACCGGCTTGCCTGGTTCCAGTTCGTCAATCCGGTCTCGGAGGTCATCCACGGGAATGTTGCGGAAACCATCGATGGAGCCCTTGGCATATTCCCCAGGTGTGCGCACGTCAAGCAGCGTGACACTACCATCGCGGGGCAGTGAGTCCACGTCCTCCAAGTACCACTGAGATAGTATGCCCTCATCGATGTTCTCGGCCATAAATCCAGCCATATTCACCGGGTCCTTCGCCGAGGAGTAGGGCGGCGCATAGGCCAAGTCGAGCTCGGGTAGGTCGGTTACGAGCATGCCGTTGTGGATAGCGCAGGCCAACACGTCGATCCGCTTGTCCACGCCCTCGTAACCTACAATTTGCGCACCGAGCAGACGGTTGGTGCCTTTCTCGAATACCACCTTCATGACCATGGATTTTCCGCCGGGATAATAACCGGCGTGATTCATGGGGGAGAGGATCACTTTGTCAACCTCAAGTCCCGCCTTGCGAGCCGTGGCTTCATTGATGCCCGTGGTGGCCGCCGTCAGATCGAACACCTTAATGACGCTGCTGCCCAGCGATCCACGATAGTGGCTGTCACCGCCGCAGATGTTGTCGGCCGCAATGCGCCCTTGACGGTTGGCTGGCCCTGCCAGAGAAATAAGGCTGTCGAGCCCCGTTACAGCGTGCTTTACCTGCACCGCATCGCCCACCGCATAAATGTCCGGTGTGGAGGTTTCCATTCGCTCGTTCACCACAATGCTGTCCTTGATGCCCAGCTCAAGGCCGGCCTCTTTGGCCAGACCCGTGTCAGGTGTCACGCCAATGGCTAGTACTACCATGTCTGCGTGCAACGCCGGCTCATCTTTCAGTAGCACGTCCACGCCATTGTCCGCTTCTGTAAAGCCCTCGACGGTGTGACCCAATGCCAGTTGGATTCCATGTTTGCGCGCTTCGTGGTGGATGAACGCGGCCATGTCGGGATCGAAGGGGTTCATCAGCTGCTTGGGGCGTTGCACGATGGTGACGTCCATACCTAGTTCGCGCAAGTTTTCGGCCAGCTCCAGGCCGATGAAGCCACCACCGGCTAGCACTGCCGAGCGCGGGTGATGCTCCTCGATAAACTCCTTGATGCGGAACGTGTCTTCGACAGTACGTAGGGTGAACACGTGGTCAAGCCCCACGCCCGGCACCTTCGGTTGTGTGGGCTTTGCGCCGGGGGAGAGCAGCAACTTGTCGTAGCTTTCCTCGAACTGTTCGCCGGTTTCAAGGTTTGTTACCGACACCGTTTTGCGCTCCGGATGGATGGCGGTCACTTCGTGGTGCACATTCATGGCAATGCGGAAGCGGGAAAAGAAGCTCTCCGGGGTTTGCAAGGTCAGCGCATTCGGATCGGTAATGGTGCCGCCGATGTAGTAGGGCAGTCCACAGTTGGCATAGGAAATGTAGCCGGAGCGTTCGAACACAACGATGTCGGCCTGCTCATCCAATCGACGGATACGAGCTGCTGCTGTGGCGCCACCCGCAACACCTCCAACAATGACAACCTTCATGAGCGCTCTACCTCTCCCGTATAACCATTCATGCCACCAATGTTCTTCACGGTTGTATAGCCTGCACGCTGGAGTGCCGCTGCGGCCTGGCTACTACGACCGCCGCTTTGGCAATAGACGAACAGCGGCGTAGTCGGGTCAGGTACGGCAGCAGTGATGCGATTTAGTTCCTGCAGGGGGATATTTAGACTACCTGGCACGTGGCCCTGATGGAACTCCTGAGGCGTGCGCACATCAAGCAATACGGCTCCATCCGTGTTGTGGTATTCGCGAACTCCCTCATCCATGCTGGGCCCTCGCAAGAAATCAAGCATTCCCATGGCGTACTACTCTAGGCGTTTTTGCGGATGCCAAAGGAGCAAACGAAGGCAGCAATTGCGAAAACGATGCAGAGCACGGGCATGATGGTGGCTGTTCCAGCGGTCGTGCCCATAGAGGAAGCAAAGATGTAGAACACCACAGCCGTTAGAACCAAAAGAACGCAGCCAGCACGCAGAATGCCTGTGGAGTTTCGCGTGAACGTGCGAATCAAACCCCAGATCGTCAGTACCAGTGATACAAGCCAAAGAATGAGGCAGAGCCACGAGCCGGCTGTGACCAGTGCCGCCGCCCCTGAGGCCCTTGAGCCGCCGAAGGATCCCATGGCGGACACGTAATCTTGGAATACGCCGGCTAAACCGATGAGACTCCAAACGGTATAGCTGTCAGCGAATGCGTAGGACTTGCTCGCACCCAGGGCCGAGGTGAATTGGTTTACGGCGCCGGTACCGACGGCTAATGAAGAAGAGGTCTCGAACCAGGGAAGCAAGGTGAATACTAGGGAGAGCAGCGCGAGTACCGTCACGATGATCGTCAGGGGTGTTGTCTTTAAGCCTGCGGATCTATGCGGTGCAGCTACTCCTGCCGCCGGCGTAGCCTGAGGAATCCGGGTTGCCTGCGGAATGGGAGCCGCCTGACTTCCCGGGGCTGGCTGCGCGCTGGGGGCTACACGGTTTTGCAACTTGTTGCCGCAGCTGTTGCAGAAAACGGCGTTATCGGGGAGATTACTTCCGCATTTCGGACAGAACATGGACTTCACCTCTTTGATGATGGGTTATCGCGAATGCAAGCCGGAGTCTATCACAAGGCTACTTTGCGATGAGTATAGGCTTGTTACGATGAGAAGTATCCTAAGATCGCTGACGTTGCTTTTGCTGGTGATACCTCGAGCCAATCGTTCTTAGTCTTTGACAATTGACTGATAAACCTGCGGTTGGAAAAGACATTTTCAAGTCTTCTCGCAATATCGTTGTAATCCCTCTCACGCATAGAGGAGTCATCAAATACTAGTGCTGAAAGGGCATCATTGAGTTTCTTAGAATCTACTCCCTTTACAATAAGTAGATAGTAGATATCAAAAACATCCTTGTAGCGCGTCGATGCGGCTCCGATGCGCAGGAGAGATCTGAGCTTTTCGGTTACCATCTGCTCGCTACTGTTGGCAAGGAGTGTTACGGACTCATCGAGCTTGTAAAGGTCGAAGCAGATATCCTCAAGCTCGGGTGAGAATAGGTTGTGAACACCAATATCGACCTTGCTGTCAAATGACGTCCCTTGCTGATCTGATATCAAGACGTGTATTCGCTTGCCGCTGTAGTCTCGATGTTTCAGTTCCTCGATATTGCCTGTGAGCTTGATGGAAAAAGTGGAGTCGCTTTCATTGAGAGTGGCGATGAACTTTTTGATAGAGTCGTCGGTGATAGGGTAGCGAACGAAATCCATATCAAAGTCGGTGGTAGCTCGGCGGACATCTTTCGATACGTACTGCATGAGCACGCCACCCTTAATGGTTACATTTCTGGCAAGAGGTGACTTCGCTAGGAGATCGAGTATGGCATCTTGGGCAGTCTTGGCTTCTGCTTGGGCGTAGCTCAATCCCTCCTCTATGTAGGCATCTCTAATTCCCGCTAGTCCTTCCACCTACAGCACCTCTCTCTGCAAAATATCGAACATGGCATCTTGTCTCTTGAATAGCGACATATAGTCTTCCACGAGTCGTAGATCCAAGTCCTCAACTATGCGTCTATACGACGCTATGATCTCCTTGTAATAGTCGAGGGGAAGGGTTGCTTGGCGACGCATTACTTCGACGAGTAGGCGTTCTTTATTGTATACACAGATTACCCCTTGACCGTTTTTCATGCTGCTGGCTCCAGGTTCAAGCAGATTCTTTTCAGTGAAGTACTGGCGATATCCTGGGCGCGTAATCCTTGTAGCATCGCGCGCGGTCGCGAGATGAATCTCAGCGGGAGGTATGTCAGTCAGTCCGTAGAAATAAAGTGCGCTATCCATTGTTATGACAGAGTTCGGATAGGTAACATAAGCAACCGCAAGAGGATCGGGATGCTCCGTGGTTGAATAGATTCCCCGGCTTATTTTGAAAAGTTCACCGCTATCAATCTTCGTATCTAGAGCACTTCGTGATCCGGCTTGTTGGACGGCTTTTTCGTATGTCATGATCTGTTCGCTCATGATCGTATAGTAGCATAAATATACACACAAACTAGGTTCATGTGAATACTTATGCTACTACTCGATATCGTACGCTATTGGAGTCGATACTCATTAAACATGCTAAGCGTTGCTGATGTGCTGAAGGCGCTACGTCCCTTGGGGCATGTATAAGGAAGGTTGGGGCGATGCTGAAAGTGAGGTAAGCCAAAGCGACTGAAAGATCCACTTCGGAGTCGAAGGCGGAGAAGTTAGCTTGAAGGAGCGACGCATCGAGTGGAAGCATTGCCCCAACCTTTCGAAACGTTCTTCCGTAAGCGATCAATGTGCCAAAAGTGCTATTTCCCTTGACACGCGCTCGTCTAGAAGGTTTCCCGATGCACTTTGGCTCGGAGCGCTTCATCGAGCGACCGTACCTGCGCGTTCTTCTCGGGCATCCCTAGGGAGAGAATGGCTTCCACTTCTAAGTTTCGAGGTGCATCCAGGGTTTGTAGTACGTAATCACGCGACGGCTGACTGTTAGCTGCGGTGCGGTTGCGAATTTGTATCCAACAACTGGCGACTCCCGAAGCTGAGGCTTCCAAGTGCATGTGAGCCATAACAAGGGTGCAGTCCTCAATCCAAGTGTCTGAGCGTGCGGCATCAGCAAGAACGACAACGGCCGCATTGGCTTCACGCAGCATGTCGGATCCGTGGTCGCGGCTCGCAGCGAGCGCCTCTAGGGTTTCCCGTTCGCGCACTACCACCAACTCCCACGGTCGCTGTCCGCGTCCCGAGGGCGCGAGCAACCCGGCTTCCAAAATGTGATCCAGAAGTTCGTCGGGGATAGGTTCTTGCGTGTAGCGTCGCACACTGCGTCGGCGCCTCATGGCTGCCAGCATATCTATTCCCGCTTGTGCCGCAAAGCGTGGGGCCTCGGGCAGGATCTCGATCCAGCAGCCGTCAGGGTCTTCGATGAAATAGAGCCCCATGGCGGGGTTCTCATGGCAGATGCACCCCATCTGTTCGTGAAGTGCGTGGGCTGCTTCAAAATCGGGTACGGTGCATGCGAGGTGCGTGTCGCGGTCTCCGTTGTTGTAGGGTTCGGTGCGGCCGCGGTTCCAAGTGAGTTCCAGTTGAAAGCCCGTAGTATCGTTGCCGATGAAGGTGTTCGACCAGGACCCATCTTCTGGTCCCATCTGACGAATGATGGTCATGCCCAGCGCTTCCTGATAGAAGGCAAGTGACTTCTCTAAATCCAGCACGTGTAGGCAGCGGTGAATGACTTTTCCGTCCATGGAGCTTCCTTTCGACAGGGACACAAGCGAGGGTAGCACATCAGGTTTTGCGCAGCTTACCCCGTTTCCTCCCTGCAAACCTTAAAGCTGGAGATGCGGACAACAGCGGGGTCCACTGTCACGGGTGATGACCTGTGCCTGCCTCGCAAAAACGCGGGACTCTACCAAGGGTAGATTGTGTTCATGGGTTTGCGCTGACACAATGAGTGGCGGATATCCAAGTTTAGTTCAATCAATCATGAGCTCATAGATTCATGCTACAAGGAGTACCCATGAGCAAATACCTGACAGGCGAGACAATACAAACCTTAAGAGAGTCGCTTGGTCTCACACAGAAGCAGCTTGCCGACCAGTTGGGCATAACCGATAAGGCTGTGTCGAAATGGGAAACGGGGCGCGGCCTGCCTGACATCACGCTGCTGCCGCCCATTGCCGATGCGTTTCATATGTCGGTGGCGGAATTGTTGGCGGGCGAAAAGGTGATTAATAAGAATAAGGCGGGGAATTTATCCCGGGCGTGCCTTTATGTATGTCCGGTTTGCGGCAACACAATTTTCAGTGCGGGCGAAGCCGCGATAAGTTGCTGCGGCATCAGCCTTCCTTCGCTGGAGCCCGAAGAAGTTCCCGAGGAGCTTGATCTAACTATTGAAATCGAGGATGGCGAAATCTACATTCGCTCAGATCACCCTATGGCTAAAGATCACTTCCTCAGTTTCTTCGCCTATGTCACGACGGATCACGTGTTTTTTCGAAAGTTGTACCCTGAACAAGTGGCTGAAGCGCGGTTCCCCTATAAGGGTCTGGGAACGCTCTATGCCTTCTGCAATAAGCAGGGGTTGATGAGACAGAAAATCAAAGCAATTCCGCGGACACGTCCGATTCAGTTGCTTGTCTAGGCGAGCACCCCTGAATTGAGTCGCTCACTGAGTCGCTCACCGTAGGGGGGTGCGGACGATTTTTCGTACCAACTAGGCCACCCAGCCTAGGC
>CAJUNI010000035.1 GCA_910587945.1 uncultured Parvibacter sp. | reverse complement strand
ATGTATCAAGAAGTTATTGGCCTTCTTAACTTTAATACCGGTGCTACCATCGGCTTCTTGCTGCTCATTCCTGCAGTCATTGCCTTTGTGGTGGATATGCTCAATGCTAATACCAGCAAAATGAGCTTTATTACTAAGCGGCGAGAAGTGACGCCGGATGCGAAACGGGACGGCGTGGGTTATCTGATTGTAGGTATCGCTTCGGTGGTAGTGTTTTTACCCGTTGCGGTCTTTGCCTTGGTATCGTTTGTGACGAAATACCCCTTAGACATGACCTTTACCCTTGCCAATATTGGCCGCGCACTTAACCTTTCAGTGGATGCCTACTGGCTCAACTCCTTAACCATTGCTTTTGCGACGGCTATCATTGGAACGGTATTGGCTTATTTTGCTGGATACTTAACCTCCCGTGTAGAGGGACGCTCATCAAGGTTCGTGCACCTCATTTGCATTACGACCTTGGCCATTCCGGGTATTGTGTTGGGTCTTTCCTATGTGTTTGCGTTCAAGGGCTCGTTTATCTATGGCACCTTGGCCATTCTGATTCTAGTTAATACCATTCACTTTTTCGCGTCGCCCTATTTGATGGCCTATAACGCGCTCGGGAAAGTGAATGGCAACCTGGAGGCGGTGGGTACCACCTTAGGCATCAGCCGTTGGCATATCTTGAAGGATGTCATTGTTCCTCAAACCATTGGCACCGTCGTGGAAATGTTCTCCTTCTTCTTTGTGAACTGCATGGTTACGATTTCTGCGGTGGCATTTTTGGCAACAACTCTCGATATGCCCTTGGCGCTACTCATCACCGATTTTGACGCCCAACGGCTTACCGAATGTGCGGCGTTTGTCTCACTTTTGATTCTCATTACTAATATTGTGTTTAAGGCTGTGGTTGCTGGGGTGCGTCGGGTTTTGGAGCGCCGAGTGGCCAAAATCGCAGTTCATTAAAGGAGTTTAGGATGGGTCGTACCCTCTCAGAAAAAGAATTCTCAATTTTGGTGGAAGCGGAACAAGCTCAGGACGCCGCTCTCACCCAACGGGAGTTAGCAACTCGTACAGGCTATTCGGTGGGCACGGTTAATAAGCTCTGCTCGCAACTGAGCGAGCAGGGGCTCTTAGAAGGTACCGTGCTGACCGAAGCGGGCCGTGAGGCTCTTGAGCCCTATCGGGTGCAGCGCGCTGTGCTTATTGCGGCCGGCTTTGGCGAGCGCATGGTGCCCATTACGCTTAACACCCCGAAACCGCTCGTGCGGGTTCAAGGACGACGGATTATTGAATCGCTGTTAGATGCTCTTGAGCAGGCGGGTATTACGGAGCTTTGGATCGTGCGCGGATACTTGGGTGAGCAGTTTGAGCAGCTTTTGAGTACTCATCCCACCATTCGCTTTATTGACAACACGCTTTATAACGAGGCGAATAATATCTCATCGGCCTATGCTGCCCGAGATTTGCTCGCCAATGCCTATGTGTTGGAATCGGATATTCTTTTGGCTAATCCGGCGCTGATTAAGAAATATCAGTACAAGTCCAACTATGTCGGGTTTCCGGTAGAACGGACGGACGATTGGTGTCTTACCACCAATCGTCATGGCTTGATTGAGTCGGTGGCAGTTGGTGGTGTGGATTGCTATCAAATGTGTGGCATCTCCTATTGGACCGAAGAAGATGGCCGAAAGCTTGCCGAAGATATCAAAACCATCATGGAGCAACCGGGTGGACGTGAGCGCTATTGGGATGAGGTTCCGCTGCGTCACTGCCAGGATCACTATGACGTCTATGTGCGAACCTGTGAGCGCGAGGATCTCATCGAGATTGATACCTTCCGCGAATTGCAAGCACTGGATCCGGCCTATCAAATTTAGTTCGTATGATGGCTCTCGTTCTGGCAAGCCTTGCCTGTCTCTTCTGCCTCTATGGTACTGGCTATGTGTGGTTTCGAGCCCTGCGCGTAGCACCCGCGAAAGCTCTTGCGGCAGCACCGTTGGGAACAGTGGGGCTCTATGCGATTCAAGGGATTATTAACCATTATCTCGGGATTCCTTCGACCTGGTGGTCAACGCTGCTACCCGCCTTTTTATTAGGTGTCTGCGCGCTGGCTCTGTCTCGCTATCGCGCAAAGCATGGCGCGGGCGTTTCAGCGCTATTTGCGCGTTCTGAGCCGCTGGCCTGGAAGACCCTGGGCCTTTATGTTCTGGTTTCGGTGCTGATTGCAGGCTGGATGTTTGGATCAAATATTCCTTCCAGCGAAAGCATTGCCCAGATGATAGACAATGTCTTTCACTTAGGCGGCATACGTACGTTGCTTGAAACAAGCAACTGGTCCAGCTTAGGGATATCGGTATACACCCCTGAAGAGCAGCTCTGGGCGCCTACGGCAGACACCACGTTTTATCCGGCTGCCTGGCATTGTTTGGTAGCGTTGGTAATTACTATGACCGGAGCTTCGGTGCCCCTGGCAGCCAATGCGGTGTGTTTCTGGACCGTGGCTGCGGTCTATCCGGGCTGCGTTTGGCTTTTGGCTCAACGGCTCTTTAAGGATACTCCTCAGGCGCTTTGGGCGGGAGCGGTGATAGTGCCGATTGCCTCTTCGTTCCCCCTGGGTTTTATGGTCTATGGTCCGATCTTTCCGAACCTCTTAGCTTTCTCCTTGGTCCCGGGCGTCGTGTTGGCCTTGTGGGGCTTTCTGGAGGGGGATTCAGATCCTCGGGTCCATCCCCATAGAACCTGGGGTCTCATTTTGGTACTGGGTGCCGTTTCTCTGGCCTTGGCCCAGCCGGGGGCTGTATTCACCACGGCGCTTTTTGGGCTTCCTCTGGTGTTGTGCTGTGCTTGGCGCTGGGGTGTGCAGCGGGGTGGTCACAAAAATGGCTGGCTCTTAGGGCTCGCGGTGGTTTGTGGGCTCATTGCTCTTTTCGCCGTGCTGTGGGGTGTGCTCTATCAGCTTCCCTTTATGGAAGCGGTGGTAGGGTATACCTGGCCCGTATGTGGAAGCTTCTGGGATGGAGTCGTAACGATTGTTACTGGGCAATATCGCTTCGTCTATGGAGAACCTTATTTGGCGGCTCTCACGTTAGTGGGCCTCGTATTCTTTTTGCGCGATAAGCAAAAACGCTGGGTTGCTATTGCCTGGCTCTTGATGTGTGTACCTTATTTGGTTGCCTATTGCCTAGAAGGCCCTATCCGTCATTTGCTATCGGGCTTTTGGTATGGCGACACCTTCCGCTTGGCTGCAATGATCTGTATGGTAGGGGTTTATCCTGCGGCCTATTGCCTAGGGCGGATTATAACCGCCCTCCAAGGGCTTCTGGAAAATCGCCAGAAGGCAGCGGTGATGAAGCCTCTCGTGGGCGGAGTGATTCTGATAGCCTTTTGTCTCCTCACTACTGTGGGGACGTCATCTCAGGTACCCGCCCCACTCAAAGGTGCTATGGATCATATGGAATGGTCGTTTAAGCATACCTTCGGAGCATTTGGGGAAACTCCGCTTAATCCTGACGAATTGACATTCTTGGAACAGGTCAAGGACGTGGTTCCTGAGGGGAGCCGAATTATTAATATTCCCGATGATGGATCGGCGTTCACCTATGGCTCCCACGATATGCCCTTGGTGTATCGCACGGTGGGTGGTTTTAGTGGTGAGAGAGAAACCGAAGCTAGTCGGATTGTGCGCAACGAGCTGAGAGACTATGCCTTTGATGAGCGGGTAGCTCAAGCCGTAGAGCAACTAGGGGCTGACTATGTGCTCCAGCTGGATCGAGGTCCCGGGGAGGATTCAAACTATTCTCGAATTTATATCCCTCACGCTGTGGGCTGGGAAGGTATCGCGACCATCGATGAGAATACTCCAGGATTTGAACTTGTGTTATCCGATGGGCCGATGAAGCTCTATAAGATTCTGCCCCAAGAGTAAGTTAACCCAACGAGGTTTTCTTACTCAGGGTCAACATAGACCCCTTCTTGACCTAAGACCACGGCAAAGGTGCGGAAGAAGATTTTGGCATCCAGAAGGAAGCTTACGTGGTCTACGTAGTACACATCCAGTTTGAGACGCTATTTCCAGGGGAGAGAGTTGCGTCCATAGACGGCAGCGTAGCCCGTAATACCCGGCTTCACCGTGAGCTTTAAGCCTTCGTTCCCTTCATAGAGCTCCGTTTCGCGTTTCAAATCGGGACGTGGGCCGACTACGCTCATATCGCCTAATAGCACATTGAAGAATTGAGGCAGCTCATCAAGGCTTGTTTTGCGCATAAAAGCACCGATTTTTGTCATCCGGGGGTCATCAGCTCCGTTATAGGTAGACCCATCGGCCATGACAAGATCGGGGGCGTTCACTTTCATGGAACGCAGTTTATACATCTTGAACTCGCGGCCATTGAGTCCTACCCGAGGAGCGTTATAAAACACGGGCCCCTTGTCTTCAAAGTAGATGCAAGGTGCCAAGATAAGAATTGCCAACAGCACAAAGGGCAGGGCGATCAGCCCCAACAGAATATCAAGAATACGTTTAATACCATGACGATACACGAGCGCTAGCCCTCCAATACCGCGAACGCGTCGTGGACGCAGGCGCAAATATAATCCACGTCTTCATCGGTCAAAAGGGTATGAAGAGGAAGGGTTACTTCAGCGCTAAATTGGTCGTAGGTGTGAGGATAGGTATCTATAGAGAAGCCGAGATTCTTATAGGCGGTCAAGAGCGGCAACGGTTTGAAGTGGACATTACATGCCACACCACGCTCTCCCATGTATTCGATGAAGCGATTGCGGAATTCAGTATCTTTGTCCACAAGATGGGTGAGCATTAAATGACCGCTGGATAAGAACGTTCCTGGTGTTTGGAATCGATCAGGGTAGGCTGCAGCCAAGGAGGCAAGGGTGATGTTCTCAACACGCTGTACGTCAGAGGCAAGAGATTCCCGTGAGCCGTCCTCTTCCTGGGCTCTCCACGTGGCGGCGTCGCTGGCGATGAGTTCCTTCTCAAGAAGCACTTGGGCCTCGGGTGTTGTAAATCCGGCATGTCCCATGAGTTCGAGTGGGAGATCGGCAAGATTTTTAGCATAGCGCTCGATAAGTTCGCGACGCCGGGCAAGAAGGCTCGGGTAGCGCTTGAGTTGGATGAGGCCGATGGCTGCTTGGATATCGGTCATATTGCATTTCCAGCCGGGGAATTCGATATCGTATTCCCAGGCCCCTGCTTTGGTTTTGGCAAGAGCGTCTTTGGTTTGTCCATGGAGGGAGAGCAGCATCACCTGGCGATAGAGTGCGTCGTCGTCAAACAGTCCCTTGCGCCAGGCTAATGCGCCTCCCTCACCCGTAGTGAAATTCTTAACGGCATGGAAGGAGAACGCAGTCATATCAGCCACAGATCCCGAGGGCTTTCCGTTTTCCCAGGCGCCTAAGGAGTGGGCGCCGTCACCAAGGATGAGGGGCCGACCTAAGGCTTTCTCTTGGGGGGTGCGAGGCTGCCAGCCTACGTGCTCGGCTGCTGCTTTAAGGGTTTCGGCGATGGCTGCATAGTCTGCCATCCGGCCACCAATATCGACAGGAATGACTGCTCGAGTAGCGGGGGTAACCCAACGTTCAAGCTGAGCAGGATCCATGAGGTAACTCTGGGGAGCAACGTCTGAGAGCACGGGGGTGGCGCCTACATGAACGATAGATGAGGCTGAGGCGGTATAGGTGTAGGTGCTGGTGATAACTTCATCTCCCGGTCCCACACCTAGGACTCGCAGTCCACATTCCAAGGCAGCTGTTGCCGAAGCAAGGCAGGCTACTCCGGCTGCTTGGGTGAATTCCCGTAACTGGCTTTCAAGGGTCTTGGTGCGAGGTCCAGTAGTGATCCAGCCGCTTCTGAGTGCTGCTACCACTTCAGCAATTTCTTCTTCGGAAATATCAGGAGGTGAAAATGATATAGAACGTGCTTTCATGAAGACTCCTTGAAAGAAGGGAACGCAAAGGCGAATCGAATACAGTCGTAGCTTTCTATGATAGTGCGACTTAAGTCTAGGTCAGGCTTTGCACTAAAGAAACAATGGTTTGGTAGGCTTGACGTTGGTCGAATTGCTCTTCAGCCACCCTTCGTCCTTTGGCAGCCATTACTTTTCGGCGGGAAGGATGGCTGGCGAGATCTTGGATGCAAGTGCACAGCGCTTGGGGATCTTCAGCTTTGATGTTTACACCAAAACCCTCTTCGGCCACCTTGTTGCGAAACTCTGGCGATGAGCCGGTGTTGATCATGGCGCTTTCGCTGGCTAAATAGTCCCCAATTTTAGTCACAATGCTTTGGGGAGCCGAAGTAATGAGAGAGTTAATGGTGATGTCGCCCTTGTGCAAATAGGCAGCCATGAGGTCGTAGGGCGTATAACCAAGAAAATCCACCGGGGCTTGCAAGTCATTGGCAAGACTCTCGAGCTCTTGGCGCGTAGGACCATCTCCAAGAATCTTGACGCGCAACGGGGGCAGTGGCGTGCCGCCAAGACTGCGCGGGTTACCGACCCCTGCGGGACCACTTTGCTCGGTCCGTTCTTGGTCATAGAGGGCAGCAGCGCGAATGAGCGTGACGAGGTCATAGCTTTTTCCGAGTGTGCCGGTATAGAGCAGCCAAAGCTCATCGTTGGGTTTGTTGATGTCAGCACTATGGGTGGAAGCACCCTCATCAAAAGCAGCCAAGTCATTACCTACATACACGGTGTGGCGCTCATAAGGAGTGGCTCGGTCCTGGGCGGGGCGGCCAGCATATTCATCAGAGGTACCCACGCAGGCACTGAGGAGCTCATAGACTTTTTTGGCGTCCCGGGCAAAGGGCGCAAACGCTAGGGAAGACAGCACGGGGATATCGATAGCCATGCGCATGGCCTCAGGCCACAGATCATTGACATCTGCTACAAAGGGAATGTCGTGGCTGTGAGCAACTTCGGCACAGACGCGAGCTACATCGTTGGGCGGGATCTCTGCGTAGATGAGCTTGTAGCCATCCTGCTCGCTCCAGGCCTCTTCCAGTAGCGGGCGTAGATTCTTTGCGGCACAGTGATGGCTATAGATGCGGCCCAAATCCAGGTTCTTCTTATAGCCCGGCTCGGGGATAAAGTGAATCTGATAGGGAAGTTTTTGATAGGCCTCATCAGTGGTATCCCGTTGGGCTTTATCCCAATGCTGAAACGAAGAGGTAAAAAGGTCTACGCGAAATCCTGCTTCCGAGAGCAGTTCGGCAATCATGCGAAATCGTGTGTAACCTCGCGTTTCGTTCCCGAGTTTAACACCCATCGTGACAATGGCCACGCGGGGCATGGGATTTGCTTGAAATTCAGTACGCGAAGAGGGGGTTGACGTCACCGGCTGCTTCCTCCTGAAGTCGAGAATGAAATGGTGAATAATCCATCATTTCATTATAGCCTCTTGTGCCGACAGTTACCCTTCGGTGAAGTGCTCATCAAGTTGATCTGTGGGGTTGGAGGAGGTCTTCGAGCCAAAGAGCTCACTCCAATTACTGGCGGCCAGAATGGTTCCCAGCAAAATGGCGATGCAACAGATGATTTCAACGGGGCCGGGAATGGCGCCCAGGAGAATAAGGCCAAACAATACCGCCCAAGCAGAATAGGAAATATTGAGTGCCATGCCTCGGGCGGCTCCAATCACAGAGATTGCTTTGTAGTAGAACAAATAGGATAAAGCGCCAGCTAATCCCGAGAGCCCAATAACGGCGGTCGCAAGAGAAGGGAAGGAATCCAGAGTAAAGGCCCAAGCACCAAAGAGGGGTAGGATAATCAATCCGTAGACAAGAGCCGAAGTGGTTTCGCGAATCTGCAGGGCTGTTTCATTATCCACTGTCTCATCACGCATGCCCCAAGCGCAAAGAACTGCCTCGGAGCCCCAGCCCACAACACAGGTGAGAGCGCCGGTAATACCAATAGCAGCATTGCCAAGATCCGCAAATTAGGTTTGTTCAGAATCGAAAAAGCTTACGTTAGGGATGCCAAGAAGAAAGTGTCTCTTATCCCTCTAAGGTGCCGTTGCTCCAGGCTTCGAGACCTTCCACGGTCTTAGCCTGGGCTTTCCCCAAATCCTCCATATGTTTTTGGGCGGCTTGGGGTTCACCGTTATGGAGGGCATCAGAAATGATGGCGGATACCTTATAAAGAGTTGCGAGGGAAAGATTGCCGGAAACACCTTTTAAGCTATGAGCTTCTTTGTAGGCAGTGTCATAATCTTTGGCTTCCATGGCAGCTAAAAGATCAACATAGTGGTCGTCTTGTAAGTATTTGAGAGCCATCTTCTTATAGAGGTCGGCGTTGTCTGCAAAACGATCCATGGCATCTACGTAGTCAATACCATAGGCGGCTAATGATTCAGCGAGGGTTTCAGCCATAGGGTCCATCTCCTTCATATCAGGCGAATGAGTGGCTCGATAGGTGCTGTTTAAAACAAAACAGCAATGAACGCCTCATTGAGTTCGCCATATTGTCAACATTCATACTACTGTTACGACCTGCCGATTTGCGATTTCGCTGGCATGTCGTTACCGAGCCGATGCCAAGGTTTGGGAACCGTTACCGGATAATGGAATCGCTCATTTTTACCGATAAAGGACTGCGGATAGGAGTTTTTATGATAGATCTCAAGGCTCTCCATAGCCTCACCTATGGCTTATATCTCATTACGGCTGACAATGATGGAGTACGCTCAGGTTGTGTGGCTAATACTCTGGTACAGGTTTCGGCGGAACCGCCACGACTTGCTGTATCTCTTAATAAAGAAAATGCCACCACTCAAGCGATCCAAGAGAGTGGTCGGTTTGGAGCTTCCGTTTTAGCCGAAGAGGCTTCCATGGATCTTATTCGCACGTTTGGGTTTAAGTCTTCGCGGGAGTTCGACAAATTTGCTGAGGTAGCCCTTGAGGAGGGCGAAGGTGGCACTCCCTGTGTGACCGATGGGGCCGTGGCTCGGTTTGTGGTGGAAGTGGATCAAACGGTTGATGCTGGTTCGCACTTGGTTTTCGTTGGGCGACTGGTTGAGGCTTTAACGTTGGCCGATGTGGCTCCCATGTCCTATGCCTACTATCACCAGATCAAAGGAGGTAAGACGCCTCCTAAAGCGGCAAGCTATCAAAAGGAGACGGAGCCCGCTTCAACTCCTGCGCCGGCGGCGGAAGAGTGCGAGTCGGCTGCAGAAGCAGCGGCCCCGCGCTACGGATGGCGTTGCACCATTTGTGGCTATATTGAGGAAGGCTACCCGGACGGACTTCCGGCTGATTACAGCTGTCCGTTTTGTGGAGTAGGTCCTGAGATGTTTGAGCGGGTTGAGCTCTGCGAAGCCAGTGCCTAGCTTGCATTCGACCAGGAAGTGGTAGTTAAAAAGGCGGGGGAGTACCCCGCCTTTAATCCGAGATGCGGTGGTGGATCAAGACGGGCTTGCGTATACTGGGGAGCCATTACATTGTAGATTGGGCTTAGGCTAAGTCCTGGCTAAGGAGTGCTATGAACGTCGAATTGCTCTATCACACCCCCGACCCTGAACGAGCTATCGCTACGGCTGCCCGCCTGTGCTACGCGCCAGTGGGGGCAGCCGAACTTATGGAAACCCTCACGGAGGAGCGCATTCGTAGCGTGCTTTCGACCATTATGGAAAGCGGGCATTATTCCACCCTTGAGCATGCAAGTTACACCTTTGCGGTGGATGGCGTATCGCGGGCGTTAACCCACCAGTTGGTTCGCCATCGCATTGCTAGTTTTAATCAGCAGTCCCAGCGCTATGTAAAAGTGAAGGACGGGTTGAATGTAATTACCCCCTATACCGTTGCGGACAACCCGGAAGCGTTGGCTGCTTTCGAAGCTTCTATCGCAGCCTGCGAAGCAGCCTATGAGACCATGCTGGCTTGCGGCATTCCTGCTGAAGATGCCCGCTATGTGCTTCCCAATGCGGCTGAAACAAAAATCGTTATCACTATGAATGTACGGGAACTCCTGCACTTCTTTGAGCTGCGTTGCTGCAACCGGGCGCAATGGGAGATACGTCAGATGGCTCTTGCTATGGTGGAGCTCGCACGGCCTACGGCTCCGTTCATTTTTGCTGATGCTGGAGCCCCTTGTGTTCATGGTTCGTGTCCGGAAGGAAAAATGACCTGCGGTAACCCCTATCCTAAAGTTGACCGAGCTGCGCTCTTCCCCTCGAAATAAGGCCGAGCGGAATCTATGAAGTTCTGCGCCTATTCTATGAAGGGCGGGTTTTAGGATTTCGATAGCCTATACTGCGTTCCACATTATCCCGGGATCTAACGATCCTGTAAGTTGTTATGAGAAATGAGTGTAGTAACGTTCATGACTAACGCGTTTACAACATCGTGCCCCGAAGACAATGAGGGGCAAGAGACTCGATCTTCAAAAAGCGATGCGTCGCGAGCGTTTACTGAAGATGGCCCGCGCAAGACCCATGTAGGCGGTCAAGCACTCATCGAAGGTATCATGATGCGCGGTCGCTATAACTGGGTGGTTGCAGTACGAGAACCCAGTGGTGTGATCTATGTAGAAGAGCATGATTTTGGCTCAAAAAGCGCAAGCGGTTGGACAACCTGGCCGTTTATTCGCGGGTGCCGAGCGTTGGTGGAGTCGCTTACGCTGGGGTTTAAAGCCCTTGAGATTGCAGGAGCTCATGCTTTTGGCGAAGAGCCAGCAGAAGCCCAGGATATACGGGAGACAGAGGCGTTGGAGGAAGACTTCGACGCTTCTTTGGTGGAGGCTGTGGCACAGCAAGAGACAGCTGACCTTCGTGAGGGAGAGCTGAATAGTGCCGAGCAATCTTCTGCAAAGGAATCCGACATATCGGATAGCCCTGCAAAGTCCCAGGAGAAGCCCCAGATCGCCGATGAAGGGGGCTTAAGTTCCAAAGAAATGGCCTTTTCTATGGTAGCCGGCGTGATCCTGGGTGTGGTGCTTTTTATTGTGGCCCCAGCAGTTATCACCAACTTGGTGGTGGGGGAATATGACGCCCATCCGCTGGCCTGGAATATTGTGGACGGCATTCTGCGCGTTGCGGTTTTTGTCTTCTACCTTTGGCTGATTGGCCGCATGGAGGATATCCGGGGCATGTTTATGTATCACGGAGCCGAACACAAGACCATTCACTGTTTTGAGCATGGTCTTGAGCTAACGCCGGAAAATGCCCGGAGTTTCCCGCGACTCCATGTGCGTTGCGGTACGGCGTTTCTCATTATGGTTATGATTATTGCGATTGTGGTCTATACCATTATCCCTGTGCCGGCTTTGATTAGCGCATGGGGTGTGCCGGAAGGGTTACCAAAACTTGCGCTTGTCATCCTTTTGCGCATACTATTTCTACCGCTCATCGCGGGCATTTCCTATGAGATTACCGTGAAGTGGGCCGGGAGCCATCCTGAGAATCCTCTGGTAAGAGTCATACTCTGGCCAGGAATGCAGATGCAGTATTTGACAACCAATGAACCTGACGACGAGCAACTTGCCTGCGCTATTGCCGCTATGAAACGCGTTCTTGCTCGTGAAGAAGCTGAAGCACAACGTCAAGGAATGGAAGTGCCAACGCCATGAAGTTAGTGGTAACAGAGAAAAACGATGCCGCCCTGAAGATTGCCGATCTTTTGGGGGCTTCTAAGCCGGAAGCTGATAAGGTCTATAGCACCCCGATCTATCGTTTTAAGAAAGACGGAGAAGAATGGGTGACCATCGGTTTGCGTGGCCATATTTTAGAGCCAGACTTTACCCCTCATTTGCGTTATGAACCGTCCACGGGTTGGGAGGGCATTACGGCCGATGGCGAAGTGCTTGAGGCCAACGTCCCCGATGATTTGCCTCGTCCTCCCTTTAAGAAGAAGAAACCCTTTACCACCGATGGAGTGGAATTAAAGGCGTGGAAAATGGAGGCGTTGCCCTATTTGGTCTATGCCCCCATTGAAAAGTTGCCTAAGGAGCGCGATATCATTCGCTCCTTGAAAAAGCTGGCCAAAACGGCGGACGAGATCATTATCGCCACGGACTTCGACCGTGAGGGTGAGCTGATTGGAGCCGATGCCCTTGCTATGTGTCGTGAGGTGAACAGTACCGCCCCCGTATCCCGGGCGCGCTATTCGGCCTTTACGAAAGCGGAAATCCAAGGGGCGTTTAATAACCTCACCTCCATGGACACTTGTTTGGCTCAAGCCGGGGCTTCTCGTCAAGATATCGACCTTATCTGGGGTGCGGTACTCACGCGCTATCTCACCCTCGTTAAGTTTGCTGGCTATGGCAATGTGCGCTCTTCGGGGCGCGTGCAGACTCCGACGTTGGGTCTAGTAGTGGCACGAGAGCGTGAACGCCTCGCGTTTGTTCCGGAAGATTATTGGGTGATTCGCGGCGCCTTCGATGGGGCTGCTTCGGCCGGTCCTACCGACAAGGAAGGCCCAGAATGCTTTGAGGCAGTTCATGCCACGGCGCGGTTTAAGGATAAAGGCGCTGCCGATCAGGCTATGAATGCATTGGACGGAGCCGTCTCGGCTACCGTTCAATCGGTAGATAAACGACGCCGGAGTGTGGCAGCACCGGTGCCGTTTAATACCACATCGCTCATGGCAGCAGCATCAGCTGAAGGCATCACCCCGGGGCGGACCATGCGTTTAGCAGAGTCCTTGTATATGGATGGCTATATTTCCTATCCTCGTGTTGATAACACGGTCTACCCCTCATCTCTCGATTTAGCGGAAGTGGTGCGGACCATTTCTGGAAACCCGGCCTATAAGCCCTACTGCGATAAGCTTTTGGCTCAAGGCACGCTGACACCGACGCGAGGGTCGAAAGAGACCACCGACCATCCGCCCATCTATCCCACGGCAAAAGCCACCCCTGATGATCTGGGGGCTGCCGAATATAAGCTGTATAACCTTATTGCTCGACGGTTCTTGGCGACGCTCTCTAAGCCTGCCGTGGTTGAGGGTACGAAAGTAGTCCTTTCTGTGCGTGACCAGGATTTCCATGCTAAAGGCGATGTGTTGGTAGATCCGGGCTTTCGCGAAATCTATCCCTATGGTCTTAAGAAGGACGAAACGCTGCCAGCGCTCGCTCAGGGACAGACCATCGCGTTTAATGGTGCGACCTGCACCCATAAGCAAACAGAACCTCCGGCCCGTTATTCCCAAGGCAAGCTCATTCAAGAGATGGAAAAGCAGGGGCTCGGTACTAAGTCAACGCGTCATGCTATTATCGAGCGCCTCTATGCGGTGAAATATTTGGCCAATGACCCCATTGAGCCAAGCCAATTAGGTATTGCGGTTATTGATGCCTTGGATAAATTTGCTCCCCATATCACGCACTCGGAAATGACTGCCGATCTTGAGCAAAAAATGGATGCTATTGCCGAGGGCGATATCTCTCGCAATGAAGTGGTGGAAACTTCTCGGAATCTGCTCTCTCAAGAGCTGGCTACACTGCTTCCGCATTCTGAGGAAGTCATGGATGCTCTGGCCGATGCGGTTGCGGCCGATGCCTACGTGGGAACCTGTCCCAAGTGCGGTAAAGACTTGCAAATTCGCCAGTCTCAGAAGTCTCGCTCCCAGTTCATCGGTTGTGCAGGATGGCCGGACTGTGATGTGACCTACCCGCTTCCGAGTGGAAAGATTGAAGCCGTGGAGGAGGTGTGCCCCACCTGCGGCATGCCTCAGGTCAAGGTTACGGCATTCCGCTCGAAGCCCCGCATTATGTGTATTGATCCGGAATGCGCCTCAAACCAAGAGCCGGAGGTCGTGGTGGGGAATTGTCCCATTTGTGCGGCCGCAGGCAAGGAATCCAAGCTTATTGCTCGTCGTAATCCGCGCACGCTCAAGCGCTCTATTACCTGCGAAAACTATGATGAGTGCCAGACGCGCTATCCGCTGCCTCAGTATGGAGAGCTGAGTGCCACCGATGAGGTCTGTGAGTCCTGCGGTGCTCCTATGGTGGTGGTGAAAACGTCTCGCGGTCCGTGGAAGCTCTGCCCCAATTTCAATTGTCCTTCTAAGGACGAAGAGAAGGAAGCAAAGAAGACCACCAAAGGACGCTCCGCGAAGGGCTCAACGCGCAAGACGAAGAAAACGAAGTAGGTAACAGCGGTTGGCGAGCCCCTTTGAGGGAGCAAGTACGGCGCCGTTAGTGGCTGGACTATAAAACGGTAGAGAATTTCTGTTCCGAATACCGCCCGTCTACCTGGGGTAGAGGGGCGGTTTCTTTTGCTCTGAGAAAAACCTGATAGAATAACGTTGCCTTTATCGAAACACACTTTAAATCCACTCGGGCTCCTAGAGGCAGCCCAGATGAAGGAGCACACTATGGAGACGCCTCGGTCGTCTCATAACCCGGCATTCATTTCGCCGGAAGTTCACTCATCGTATTCCTGCGATGAGTCTTGTTGTGTTTCGGTAGAAGAGACTGAAGCTATCGATTTCCTAGAGACCCAATCTCCTTCGGGTACAACTCCTATTCATCGTCCTTCTCTTAAAGAACGCGCCTCCCAGGCAGAGCGTGATAGCGCGGTCGCTCTTGAGATCGCCTATGACGGGACTCAATTCTCGGGATTTGCAAAGCAACCTCAGGGGTTTACGGTACAAGGGGAGATCGAGCAGGCCTTATCGTTACTTATGCGACGCCCGGTAGAGGTGGTGTGCGCCGGACGGACGGATCGTGGAGTGCACTGCCGCAGCCAGATTGTGTCCTTTGAAGCTGACCGTGCGGAAATGATGCTGCGCACGCCTCACGGATGGTGTCGTTCTCTTAATGCCTTGGTGGATACTGCTATCACTATCAAAGCAATAGCGCTAATGCCTGCCGGATTTTCGGCACGCTTTGATGCGCTCAATCGCGAGTACCGATATTTCATTTCCACAACGCCCTATCGATCGGTACTTAATGAAGGTCGTTGCTGGGATTTAGGAAAGCCCCTTGATCTTGAGGCAATGACCGCAGCCGCCCA
The DNA here is from genome assembly GCA_910587945.1 of uncultured Parvibacter sp. Classification (GTDB taxonomy): domain Bacteria; phylum Actinomycetota; class Coriobacteriia; order Coriobacteriales; family Eggerthellaceae; genus CAJUNI01. Next base: position 6,688 of record CAJUNI010000035.1, on the reverse strand, counting down.
CTATCTGGTGGGAGAGCATGATTTTGCCAGCTTTTGTATGGCGGCTTCAGCCAAGGGCAAGTCTACGATTCGCTCCATTGAGTCCATTGCCCTTGAGGATGCGGAACTCTGTGGAGAGCCGATGCTGCAAATTACCATTATTGGCAATGCCTTTTTGCATTCTATGGTGCGCGCTATTGTCGGCACCTTGGTGGCAGTGGGTCGTGGCCGCAGAGAGCCTGCTTGGGTGGCATCGGTGCTGGCAGCGCGGGATCGCCAAGCGGCAGGGGAGAATGCTCCAGCCGCTGGTTTAGTACTGTGGTCTGTGGGGTATCCCCTGAATCTCACGATATTGTCGGAAGCGACCTGGCCCGCTCAGTGGGACCAGGCATCGGTTTGTTTATAGGAGCGCCCATGAAAGCTATGCAATATACCACCTGCATTTCAACTCCTGCGATGGCTTCTCATGGGAAAACGCACGGGATAGGTTCTGGCGCTTGTTTACTGGACGCTCCGGCGCCTCTCAATGAATGGAGTACGCCAGTACCTCCAACGACATCGTCTTGTCAGAGTGCTTCTGCTCCTGCAGATTTGAGCCTACTCTACGAGAGCCGGGATCGTCAGTTTTGCCTTTTTGAATTTGGGGGTGGCCACTTAGCCGCAGTCAATGCTCTGCTGCTGGTGTAATGCCTCATTACGGAGCGATTGTGGTTCGCGCTCGTAACCGCTTGAGTCTTCGCCGATGTCATCGAGCCTAGGGATTCAACCGTCATCCGGACGAGAGACCCTTATTTCGGTGTTCCTAAAGAGAAGATGTCTATAATCCTTCAATTGCATTGTTTAGGGTCTGGTCAGGGGAGTGATCAAGGCCTGGGTTTATTGTATTGAGAGGGGTTTTCATGGCGGACTCTAGCACCCCCCGTGCTGCCTGGTCAGGTAAGTGGGCGTTTATTCTTGCGGCTGCTGCCTCCGCAGTGGGTCTGGGAAATATGTGGCGTTTCCCATACTTAGCAGCTAAGTATGGTGGAGGCACCTTCCTTATTACCTATTTGCTGTTGGTATTTACCTTCGGCGTTTCGTTATTGCTGCTGGAAACGGCTCTTGGACGCAAGACGGGACTTTCGGCAATTGGTGCGTTTAAAGCGTTTGGTAAGCAGTATTCCTTCATCGGTATTCTTGCTTCAGCGGTGCCGTTTATTATCACACCCTACTACTGCATTATTGGCGGCTGGGTAGCTCGCTATACGGCAGGCTATGTGGTAGCTGAAGTTGACGCCATGGCTGATGGTGGCGGCTTCTTTACGGGCTTTATTACCAGTCCCGTTGATAGCTATATCTGGATGGCTATCTTTATGGCGCTTGTATTTATCATCGTTGGTTTGGGCGTTAAGGGTGGTATCGAAAAGGCCAATCTGGTCATGATGCCGGCGTTGATTGTGATGGCGGTCATTATTGCCATCTATACCCTCATTCAGCCAGGTGCATTAGAGGGTGCAGCCTACTACCTCTTGCCGGACTTCTCTAAGTTCTCGCCTGAGCTGGTAATTAGTGCGCTGGGCCAGATGTTCTACAGCTTGTCGTTGGCTATGGGCATCATGATTACCTACGGCTCCTATCTGAACAAAAAGGATAGCCTCACCTCGTCAGTAGTGCGCATCGGTGGCTTTGATGTGGGCGTATCCTTCTTGGCTGGTTTGATGATTGTTCCGGCTGCCTTTGTGGCTATGGGCTCTGGTGAGGCCGTGGCTACCCAAGCCGGTCCGAGCCTTATGTTTATTACGCTGCCCTCGGTGTTTACGGGCATGGGTTCGGTCGCGGCAATCATCGGTTTCGTGTTCTTCCTCCTGGTATTGTTTGCCGCCTTGACCAGTGCTATTTCCTTGACGGAAACCCTGGTATCCATCGTCCAAGACGGATTGAAGTGTGCTCGTAAGAAGGCCTTTGCCATCGTTATCGCCTTTGTGCTCATTGTGGGCTCGATCATTAACGCTGGCTACAACATCCTCGATTTCATTGAGCCGCTTGGTGCGGGCAGCTCGCTGCTTGACTTTGCCGACTTCTTCTCGAATTCAGTATTGATGCCTATCGTTGCGTTGCTCACCTGCATCTTTGTGGGCTGGATCATCAAGCCGAAAACGCTTATTGATGAGGTGCGCATCTCTGCACCCTTCAAGCCGGCAGGCGCTTGGTCCGTTATGATCAAGTATGTGGCCCCGGTTTTGGTGATCATCATTTTGGTTGCCTACGTGGCGGCCCAATTCGGGTTCTTCTCTATGTAACGAAGGGAAGACAACGCCCCTAAAAGCTCTACAATAGGACGGCTGCTTTTTAAGCAGTCGTCCTTTATCTATGTTTAGGAGATAGGAATCTCATGGCGCTTTCTATTGGTATCGTCGGTTTACCCAACGTGGGGAAATCTACCCTTTTTACAGCTCTTACCAACAAGGGCGGCCTGGCCGCTAACTATCCGTTTGCCACGATTGAACCCAACGTAGGCATCGTGCCGGTGCCAGATACGCGCCTTGATGCGCTTGCAGCCATTGATCATCCGGCAAAAATTGTGCCTGCCACCGTAGAGTTTGTCGACATCGCAGGACTGGTGGCCGGGGCAAGCCAAGGTGAGGGTTTGGGAAATCAGTTTCTGGCCAATATCCGCGAGACCGACGCCATTGCTGAGGTAGTGCGATTCTTTAAAGATCCCGATGTGACTCACGTAGCAGGCACCGTTGATCCACTTTCAGATGTAGACACCATCAAAACGGAGCTCATTCTTGCCGACATCGCAACCCTCGAAAAAGCAATCCCGCGTCTCGAAAAAGAAGCAAAGCGCGATAAAGCAGGCGTCAAGAAGCTTGAGACGGCTAAGAAGGTGCTTGAGGGACTCAATGAGGGTCATCGCGCCCGGACGCTGGAGCTTAGCGAAGATGAGCGGGCAGCTATTTACGAGCTCCATCTCTTGACCATGAAACCCATGCTCTACATTGCCAACGTGGATGAAGATGCGGTAGATGCTGAACTCCCGGAAATTGATGGCTGCATTCCGGTACCTATTTCTGCCAAGGTGGAAGCTGACATTGCCGAGCTTTCAGAGATGGACCCAGAAGAAGCGGCGGAGTATTTAGAGGCCTTGGGCTTGAGTGAGAGCGGTCTTGCTCGCTTGATTCATGAAGCCTATCACCTGTTGGGTCTGCAAAGCTATTTCACGAGCGGCGAAACGGAAACCCGGGCTTGGACGATTCCCATTGGGGTGAAAGCGCCTCAGGCTGCCGGCGTTATTCATAGCGATTTTGAACGCGGCTTTATTAAGGCTGAGACAGCATCGTTCGAGGATTACGTAGCTCTTGGTGGCGAAAAGGGCTGTCGGGATGCGGGTAAGCTGCGCCAAGAGGGCAAGGACTATGTGGTGCAGGACGGCGACGTCATGCACTTCAAGTTCAACGTCTAGAAGCAGGGGTCGTACTCCTGGGTTGTTTAACTACCTGGGTTGGTTTGCGAGCAGAGCCTAGATGAAGAGGAGGGAAAGGAATAGCCGATGATGCAGCAGACTTCCAGTGCAGAGCCATCGGGTTTGTTTCCTGCCTATGAGTCTCTGCTCGCTCCGGATGCTCCTGACACCGGTGCGGGACAACAGCTTGGCGTTGAACCTCTTGAGGCCTTTTTGGCCCGTACCCCTGAGCTCGCTTTGGCGTTTTCTGGGGGTACGGACTCTGCCTATTTGATGGCGCGGGCAAAACGAGCGGGTTGTGTGGTACGGGCCTATCAAGTGCAGAGCGTGTTTCAGCCCCAGGAAGAATTGGATGACGCCGAACGTGTGGCCGAGCTCCTGAATATTGAACTGAAGATTCTCGAACTTGATATTTTGAGCCAGGAGCAAGTACGGGCTAACACGCCGCTACGTTGTTATGAATGCAAGAAGGTAATCTTCCGCAGCATTGAGCAGGCGCTTCGGCAAGAAAGGGTATGTGAGGGGTCGTCGAGGAGTGCTTCGGGCATTCCTCTTGTGGATGGCACCAATGGCACCGATGATCCCTTGCGGCGTCCTGGCTTTCAGGCACTCAAAGAGCAGGGAGTACTATCACCATTGCGTCGTGCCGGACTTAGTAAGGCGGCGATTCGTGCAGGGCTTGCAGATGAGGAAAGAGCCTTAGGGCTTGCGCCGGGTTCGCTCTTATCTCAGAAGCCGAGTTTCCCGTGTCTGGCAGCATTAGTGCCTACTGGCACGCTCCTCACTAAAGCAGCTCTCGCAGCGGTAAAGACGAATTCTTAAAACCGCCATTCCTAAGCATCGAAGTACCGATGCATTCCGCGGGATTCTTTCGCTGCCTCCATCATGAACATTCGGCGGTCGTTCTTCATGAAATCTTAGTCGCTCTTGGGTGTGCGGCCTGTTGAGTGGGGGTGCTTTGCTATCATAGGCAGGTTGATTCCTGTAGAAGAAAGCGGGGCGCCTTATGACCCAGCATTTGACCGAAAGTGACGTGCGCGGTATTGCTGAATACACGCGTATCGGCCTTTCTGCTGAAGAAGTGGTTACCATGACTGCTGATCTCAATGCCATCATTGAGAGTCTCAAGCCCATTACTGAATACGACCTTGACGGGGTTGAGCCTACATTTCATCCCATCGGCGGGCTGTCAAACGTGATGCGCGAAGATGTGGAAGGTACAAGCTTTACCCAATCAGAAGCTCTCGAGAATGCGCCGAAGCAAGAAGAAGGCTGCTTCTTGATTCCTTCGATCCTGGGCGAAGGGGGCGATCGCTAATGGCAGACTTTGGTTCTCAAAGCATTGCCACCATTCAAGCAGGACTTACTCAGAAAGAGTTTTCTGCCAAAGAGATGACTGAAGCCGTCTTTGTACGGATTCAAGCGGTAGATGAGCAGGTACATGCGTTTCTTGAGACCACTGAGGCTCAAGCGCTTGAGCAAGCAGCGCGGGTTGATGCTGCTGTTGCTGAAGGTCGGTTGCAAGAGCTCGGCCCCTTAGCCGGAGTGCCAGTGGGCTACAAGGACAACATGAATCTCGAGGGCACGCATACCACCTGCTCTTCGAATATGCTGCGCAATTATGTGTCGCCCTATACGGCCACCTGCGTTCAGCGCACTTTGGATGCCGGCGCAATTCCCATTGGCAAGCTTAATATGGATGAGTTTGCCTTCGGCTCTTCCACCGAGACTTCCGCTTTTGGTCCGACGCGCAACCCCTGGGACTTAGAGCGCGTACCCGGGGGCTCCTCGGGCGGCAGTGCTGCGGCGGTGGCAGCCGGCATGGTGCCGGTGACGTTGGGCTCGGATACCGGCGGATCTATTCGTCAACCCGGTTCGTTCTGCGGCATCGTGGCCGTAAAACCCACCTATGGCGTGGTTTCTCGCTACGGTGTGGTGGCTTTTGGTAGCTCTCTTGACCAGGTTGGTCCGTTTGCGCGAAGCGTGGAGGATGCCGCTCTTACCCTCAATGCCTTGGCCGGCCATGATCCCCATGACTGCACAAGCCAAGACATCACTACCGACTTCACGGCGGTGTTAGGTAAGGGCGCTAAAGGTTTGCGCGTGGGAGTAGTGCCCGCGTTTATGGAAGCCGAAGGACTCACGGCGGAAGTAAAGGAGAAGGTGCAAGAAGCAGCAACCAAGCTCCAGGAAGCTGGAGCTGAGCTCATTGAAGTTTCGCTTCCTCATGCCCAAGCAGCCATGAGTGCTTACTATGTATTGGGGCCCTGCGAGGCGTTCTCTAACTTGGCCCGCTTTGATTCGGTACGCTATGGCTATTGCGACCCGGATCATAGTGACCTTGGTTCTCAATATGAAGCCAGTCGTGCCAAGGGCTTTGGGCCGGAAGCTCGCCGTCGCATTATGCTCGGCAGTTATTTGCTCTCAGCAGGCGTTTATGACACCTATTACTATCCAGCTCAACAGGTACGCACGCTCATTACTCAAGACTATCTTGAGGCGTTTACCCAGGTGGACGTGATCTTAGCCCCCGTGGCCCCGCGTACAGCCTTTAAGTTTGGCGAAATTGGGGATCCAACCGAAATGTATCTTTCGGACATGTTTACGATTTCTATCAATATTGCAGGCAACGGCGGCATGGCTATGCCGGTAGGGTTGGGTCGTGAGAGTGGCATGCCGGTTGGTGTGCAGCTCATCGCACCACCCTTTAAAGACGAGAATATGCTCCAGGCGGCTTGGGTTCTTGAGCAGGCCTATGGGGTGGCACCAGTGGCACCGGCCTTTGCTCAGGGAAAGGTGGGTGAATAGTCATGAAGCAACTCGAAGAAGTATTGCAAGACTGGGAAGCGGTTATCGGTCTTGAGATCCATGCCGAGCTCACCACGCTTGAAACAAAAATGTTCTGCTCTTGTAAGCTGGAGTTTGGGGCCGACCCCAACACCCATACTTGTCCGGTATGCTTAGGCTTGCCCGGCGCGCTGCCCGTACCGAATCGGGCTGCCATCGAATCCATCGTGCTTGCTGGCTTAGCCACCAATTGTGACATCGAGAAGCACTCCATGTTCTATCGCAAGAACTATATGTATCCCGATATGGCCAAAAATTTCCAGACCACCCAAGGACCCATTGCGTTTTGTATGCGTGGTCACTTGGATCTTACGGTGGATGGCGCTGCGGCGGGTGAGCGCGGTGACATCAAGGGCCTTGCAGTGGGTCAATCTCAAGGCAATGTCACAAAAACCGAAGATGGCTATGTAGCTCAGG
>CAJUNI010000034.1 GCA_910587945.1 uncultured Parvibacter sp. | reverse complement strand
TTTCGGGACAGCGGACCCAGCTGACGCTCTACCTCGGCCGCCACATCTCGTGCACGCAGAAGGTGATTGTTCATCACTTCGAGCTTGCGCTCGCTTTTCGCTTTACGCTGCTTATGCTTGAGTACTCCGGCAGCCTCTTCAATAAGCGCCCGACGATCTTCCGGACGCGATTGCAGAATAGAGTCCAAACTACCTTGGGAGATAATGGAATGGGTACCGGTTCCAAGCCCTGAGTCGTGCAGAATATCCAGCACGTCCATACGACGGGCCGGCGTGCCATTAATGAGATATTCGCTTTCGCCACTACGATACATACGGCGCGTAATGGCGACTTCATCAAAATCCACCGGCAAGGTGCCATCGCTATTGTCAAGAACCAGGACCACTTCTGCCACACCCGTGGCTTTGCGCGCGGAAGAACCCGCAAAAATCACGTCTTCCATGGCCTGGCCACGCAAATGCTTGGCATTACGCTCGCCGAGTACCCACAGCACCGCATCGGAGATATTTGACTTCCCCGATCCATTGGGTCCAACCACCGCAGTGATACCCGGCTCCAAAGCCATAACCGAACGATCGGCGAAGGACTTAAACCCTTTCAGGATTAGCGATTTCAGGTACATGGGCGCCCTTTCTTATTTCTTCCGAGCGGCGTCTCGCTGAGTCTTCTTTCGCGCTTTTTCCTCGGCCCGCGCAGCCTTTTCTTCTGCTTTTGCAGCCCGCTCAGCATCCCGAGCAGCATCACGAGCAGCCTTTGCGGCCGCTTTTTTGTCCGCCTTTTCTGTGCGCTGCTCTTCGGTGGCCCCGATACCGAAAAACTCCGACAGCCGAGCGAGCGTTGATTTGGCCGCTTGACTCTCGGCCTCTTTCTTTGTTCGTCCGGTGCCACGGGCAAGCCCTTGATCACCCGCATAAACTTGAGCTACGAAGGTACGATCGTGGGGCGGACCTTGGGTTTCTACCAAACGATAGGTAGGAGTAATGCCCCCTTCTTGGAGCTTCTCCTGCAAGGCGCTTTTCGGATTCTCAGGCTCGTTGGCCATAGAGAGAGACATCCGAGGAATAAGGGTGGTGTCCACAAAGGCGGTAGCAGCTTCAATACCCCCATCTAAATACAAGGCAGCCACAATGGCTTCATAAACATTTTCTAAGGCGGAATGGAGTCCGCGCTTTCCGGTACCCGTCTCAGAGGAACCGAAAACAATGACGTCGGCAAAACCGAGACCTGCGGCCACCTCTGAAAGCGAAGCGCCCGAGACTAAGGCCACTTTAATGCGCGTTAGGCCGCCTTCGTCAATGTCGGGATAGTGATGAAAGGCCGTAGAAGCTACGATGGCACCTAAAATTGAGTCCCCTAAAAACTCCAAGCGTTCATAGGAAAACTTCACCGATTTGCCTTCAGTAGCTGAGGGATGCGTAATAGCCGAAAGAAGATAGTCAGGGTTCTTAAAGGAGTAGGCCAAAATTTCTTGGGCACGAGCCAGTTTTGCTTCTTGCTCTTCAGAATAGGTGCTCATTAGTGCTGGTCACCTACCTGGCTGGTTTCGGAAGATGCCGCATTCGGAGCGGAAGCCGCACTGTCCTCCACGGAGCTCGCAATAACCTGAGCCACCGACGAGCGCACCGTTTCTGCTGCCACCGCAATGCCATTAGCTACGGCCCGTTCGTTAGAAGAACCATGGCCAATAATGCAGGCACCCTTGACCCCTAAAAGCGGCGTACCGCCGTAGGCATCCGGGCTCAATTTATCTTTCATAACCGCAAGCTTGCCCTTAATGAGGAGCGCGCCCAGAGAAGTAACTACTGATGATTTCAGAGCATCCTTCACGTAGGAGAACAACGTCTTTGACGTGCCCTCAATGGTTTTGAGACAGACATTGCCCGTAAAGCCGTCAGTCACAATAACGTCAAAGCCACCCGAAAGCAGATCACGACCTTCGGCATTGCCCTTGAATTCCGGAAGCTCAGCGCGAAGCAGTTTATGTGCCTCTTGGACTTCCATGGAGCCCTTAGTGTCTTCCTCGCCAATGTTTAAGAGACCTACTGACGGGTGAGCAACTCCCATTACTCCTTGCATATAGGCGCAGCCCATACGGGCGAATTGCACCAAATACTCCGGCTTACAATCAGCATTCGCACCCACATCTAACAACAGCACCGGATGCTCATAGGCAGGAAGTACTTGGGCCAGAGCGGGGCGCTTCACCCCTTTCAAACGGCCCATCACCAAAGTTGCAGCCGCAAGACAGGCACCCGTTGAGCCCGCCGAGAAAAATCCTTGGGCGCGCCCTTCGCGTACTAACCGACAGCCCACCACAATGGAAGAATCTTTCTTCTTCCGAACGGCGGTAGCCGGATGCTCATCCATGGCAATAACTTCCGTAGTCGGACAGGCTTCCGCCCGCTCCTGACTGGCGCAATAGGGCTCGACAAGGGCTTTATCACCGCAGACGATAACCGTTAAAGCAGGGTCAGCGTTTAAGGCCTGGGTAATGCCCGCAAAAACCGTTTCCGGTCCGCGGTCGCCACCCATAGCATCAACCGCTATGATTACTTGCTCCGTCAATTTTTCTCCTCACTGCCAAAAAAGCCCCCTAGCGTTGCATCCCAAAAGGACGCAGGCAAGGAGGCTTGAGAGACGCCGTGTCAGGCCGATGGTCAGCCAGCCGCGTGCCACAGGTTGGTGCTTAGTCGGTCTCGATGATCTCGCGATCCTTGTAGAAACCACAATTGGGGCAAACGCGATGAGGAAGCTTCACTTCGCCACACTGGGGGCATACGCACCGAGAAGGTGCTGCCATTTTGTCGTTAGTGGAGCGACGAGCATGGGTGCGGGCGCGACCCATTTTGCGCTTAGGTACTGCCATCTTAGACTCTCCTTCTATGGAACCGGACGCCAGATCTGACGCTCTCATTTCGTAAACGCACGAACCGGTATTCTAACAAAGCTAAAATACACTCGCAAGGAATTCTTTAATCTCCTGACCGACGGCGCAAGATTTCGCCCGTTCGGCGCTAGGATTCTAACGTATCCTCTTTTGCTTCTTCCTTCAGCATAAGGTCTAAATCCCGCAATACCGCAAAGGGATTAGCGGGATCCACGGCATCTTCATCTTGGGCGCAGGCACAAGAGCCCTCATTCAGATTCTGTCCGCAGTGAGAACAGAGACCCTTACAGTCATCATCACAAAGCGGCACCAGTGGGAATTCAAGCAAAATAGCTGCATTAAGAAGCGGTGTGATATCAATGCGATGGTCTGAGGGAAGAATATCGAACTCATCTTCTTCCATATCCTCAGGACGATCCTCTTCGCTTCCCTCAATCAAGAAGTAACCTTCCACTTCTCCGGTAATCGGAACTACCACATCTTCCAAGCAACGGGCGCAAGAAGTGGTAGCACTTCCCAACACCGTTCCTGAAATCAAGAAGGCATCACCCGTGTTGGTCACATCGATGGACCAGGTGAGAGGTTCTGTGAAGCTATAGAGATCGGGGCCTGCTTTAAGGACTTCAAGATCCAGCGTCCCTTCATGATGAGCGTAAGCCGCTGGAGCAAACAGATCATGGGGAATGGAAATATAGATTGGCTGCATGGCCTTCTCATTTCCTTTCTTAGTAGGTCAATGTAGAAAATCGGCGCACTATACTAGGGCGCTCACAGAGCACCCAGTGTATACCGTTTTTTCCAAAAGCTGGCGAGAGCAGAAAAACAACGCCGAAGCGTTACATGACGTTGATAGAACTCGCGTTCAGGCGCTCACGGCAACGACGAGCGTTGTTCAGCAGTGTATCTAAGCTTTGCTCAACATGGCTGAATACCTCATCAGCATAATCCTCGGCACCAGCGCGAGTTTGACGCTCCAGCTCACGGGCATCAGCCATGATGGTTTCTGCCTGCTGCTGAGAGATGCGAACAATTTCTTGCTCGGAGGCAATGGTAATGGCTTGGCTACGAGCATCTTCAATCATGCGATTTGCTTCAGCTTCAGCATCATCAAGCAAGCTCTGACGTTCGCGGACAATTTGACGTGCCTGGGAAAACTCCGCAGGGAACAGATCGCGAATCTCGTCAATGATCTCAAACGCCTCAGAGATATTCACCTGACGCATATTGCTTTTACCAAAAACCGGCTTTGACTCTTCCAATACGATGGAGAGGTCCTCCAAAAGTCCAAGCACTCCCGTTTCGTCCATGTCGTTCCTTCCAAGCCTTGAGGCATCGTGCAGGGGTACGTATGCGCTATAACTACGCACGATTTGGTCATCATACCATGGAGAAGGGCTTGAGTACCAAATGTAGCCTCTTCATCGCCAAATTGGCATTTATTTAGGTAGCGGTTGTTCGCTTAACGGAATAGCTTTTAAACGTCTCCCGGACTGCTGAAGCCCTGATGAACCACAAAGGGACAACTTCCAAACACTCTCGTATCAACTACTCCAAGGGAAAACAAGGGGCTCGTAGCAACCCTAAGATTGAGAAAGTTCATGATCACCATCAAAAGAAAGGTAGAGGTTATGACGGATTCCAATAGTGCCACTGCTCCTTTGGCGGGCATTAAGGTTATCGACTGGACCGAAGTGCAATCCGGCCCTTCCTGCACTCAGCTCTTAGCGTGGCTCGGCGCTGAAGTTATCAAGATCGAGCGTCCGGGTGGCGGAGACCCTACTCGCAGTGAGCTGCTTGATATTGCAGATTCCTGGAGTGTCTACTATTTGCAACTCAACGCTAACAAGAAGTCGCTCACTCTTAATTGTAAAACCGACGAAGGAAAAGAAATCCTCACGTCCCTGCTCAAGCAAGCCGATATTTTTGTTGAGAACATTGGCCCGGGCGATGTGGAGAAAATGGGCTTCGGTTGGGAGAATGTGCACAAGATTAACCCCCGTTGCATCATGGCCTCTCTTAAAGGCTTCAATCAAGGCTCCCGCTTTGCCCATGTGAAGGCTTTCGAGCCGGTTGCTCAAGCAGCAGGCGGTGCTGCTTCAACCACCGGTTGGAATGAGGGAGATTTCAATGTTCCCACCCAATCTGCTGCAGCCTTGGGTGACTCCAATACCGGTATGCATTTAACCATTGGCATTTTGGCGGCTCTCATGCAGCGTGAACGCACCGGCGAGGGCGTCTATGTCTATCAGTCCATGCGCAATGCTGTTTTGAACCTCTGCCGCATCAAGCTGCGCGATCAAATTATGCTCGACAACTTAGGCGCCCTTCCCCACTACGAAGTCTATCCGGACTTCAATTGGGGCCGCGCTATTCCTCGTGCCGAAAATACCGAAGGCGGTCAGGTCATTGGCTGGACCTACAAAGCTAAGGGCTGGGAAACTGATCCGAACGCCTATGTCTACATCGTGATTCAAAACTCTGAAAAGGGCTTCACCGAGCTTTGCAATGCTATCGGTCGCCCCGAACTTGCCGCCGATCCGCGCTTTACCCCGTGGCAAAACCGCCAGCTCCACAAGCAAGAACTCTATCCGCTGATCGAGGAATACACCAAGCAATACGATAAGTACGAGTTAACCAAGAGCCTTGGTGCTGCAGGTATTCCGGTGGGTCCGGTGTGTGACTGGTATGAAATCGAGCACGATGAGGAACTAGAGCAAGACGGCACAATGCCCGTTATCGACCAGGGTGGTGCTCGCGGACAATTCAAGACCATCGGCCTTCCGTTCACCCTCTCCAATTACGCCCCGGATTACAAACGCGCACCTGACTTGGGAGAAAACAACGTAGAAATCCTTACGGCTCTTGGGTATAGCGAGGATCAAATCCAAGCCATGGTAGCCAATGGCACCCTTCAAGAGCCCACCACTCCTCACAATCCTGCCGTGAAAGTTGTTACTTACGCAGAGGCTGAGGCTGCGAAGAAAAATGGTGAAACGAAGTAAGAGGTAGCCCCACTTCCCTTCCCTTCTTCCGGTATTCAAAGGCCCTCAGGGATTTCCCTGAGGGCCTTTTCTTAGGCTAAGTTAGGTTCTCCAATCATAGCGCCATTACATTGCTGAGCTAGAGCCGCACGATCCGAGAGTTTGATACGAGGACGTTAGAATTTACCCCCGATCAATAAACCCTGGAACGCTTCATTCAAAAGCTTCGCAGCCTTCATTCCTCCTTCCCGATTGTATTGACGCAATGTCTTTCAGAACAGATGGCGTGCTATCACCACACCTTACCAACGTCATTCGCTAGCCAAAGATATGGGTAATGATAGGCATAAGCCAAACCCAAAGGATGGCCGTTGCTGCAAAGCCCACCGTCGATACAGCCACCGTAGAAGCACCTTCGCGTACATAGATGTTGTAACGGCTCGAAATAATGATGCCTGAGAACGCTGGCGGCAGGGCTACTGCCATAACGAGCATTGAAAGCTTGTCGCCATCTCCAGCCATACCCAAAAGAATACCGGCCCCAATAAAGACCGCAGGCGTCAAGATAAGGCGGAAGAAGGTATTCCAGAGCGTCTCTTTTCCGATCGAGAATTTAACGGTCGACAAAGCAAGACCTGCTGCAAGCACTGCCACCCCAGAATTAGCCTTGGCAATAAGATCAAAACACGGGTCCAACTCCGACGGAAAACGCACACCAATAATAACTAGAGCCACTGCCAACAACGGCGACCAACACACCGGTTTTTTCAACGCATTGACTACCGCATGCAATGCTGAACTTGAAGAGCTTGAGGCGGAACCATGCCCCTTATCAGAAGCAGCAGCGACATCCACTTCGCCCGTTGATGCGATCACTTTATCTTTCTTGGCGTCAGCTGGTTCCGGCACTGCGGACACAGCGGCACCGGAAGCGGATGCTTTACTGGTATCGGAAGCAGCCAGCTTTGCCTTGTCCTTGGATTGACCCCAATTGATCAAGGAGAATCCCAAGGGAATCGTTATGGCATTGACCACGATAGATACGATAGCAATGACCAGATTCGTATCTACTGTATTGCCATAAATAGGATCCAGTACCGCAAACCCTAAAAAGCCAATAGTAGGCGATCCCGCAATAAGGGCACAAACCGCAGCTTCCTGAATCGAATGATGGAAGAACTTTCGGCAAATGATGAAGCTCAGCAGGAACATGCCCACCACGCCTACGACAGACAGAATAGTAAGCGTAAGGTCACTGAAGAGCATTTCCCGGGAGGCCTTCACAATGGAAACAAAGAGAGCCGCAGGAAGGGCAATGGAGAGCACTACCTTATTGAGGCCTTGCATCTGATCATTGTCGAAGTAATTCCGTTTTCCGCAGATATAGCCCAAGATCATAATGACCAAAATAGGCAAAATATCTGCAATCAATATATGCTCCATGATTACAAGCCTGCCTTAGTTAGTTGATGCGGCGGGCGACTCTTGTACCAGTTTTCCGTCAACAACTTTTTCATTAAAGTCTTCCATTTCATGACCACCAGCCAACGGACCCACAATAGGCTGCGGATTTAGGTCGGAAATATGACCCGATTCCACACCGGAATGGATAGACAGCTGAACATGAATGAGGGCTGGCGCCTTAGACTCAATGGCTTCGCTGAGGTATTGCTTTACTTCAGCGGGAGTAGTGGCGTAATAACCTTTGCCGCCAAAGGCTTCCATCATCTTTTCGTAATGAGCTGTGGCATCAAGAGTAAGAGGTGACGGATCGCCATCGGTGCCTAAGTTCTCAAAGTCGCCACGGTAAATGCCGCCGTTGTTAAACACCATAACCGTCACCGGCAACTTATAGCGACAGATGGTTTCAACTTCCATACCATCAAATCCAAAAGCAGAATCGCCATGGATGGAAACCACGGACTTGCCCGTAGCTACAGCCGCCGCAATGGCGTAGCCCGTACCAATGCCCATGACTCCCCAGGTACCGCAATCAAGACGCTGGCGCGGTTTATACATAGCCACGATGTCGCGACAATCATCCAAGGTATTGGCGCCCTCATTCACGATGATCACATCTTGATGGGCATCAATAACCTCTTTCACGGCACCGAGCGCGTTGTAGTGATTCATAGGGTCAGTGACTTCGGTAGTCTTAGAACCAAAGCGTGCATCATTCTTCTTCGTGTCGGCATCAAGGAGCTGCTGCCATTCGGCACTGGCATGAATGGAATGATGAGCAAGCCCTTCCACCATAAGCTTCATAGTGGATTTAATGTCGCCTACGATGGGAGCCGCAATAGGACGAGCGTTTTCAATTTCAACGGGATCAATATCAATCTGGATGAACTTAACATCCGGGTTCCAGTGACGGCCTTTCCCAAATCCAAGCATCCAGTTCAAACGGGCACCAATCATAAGCACCACGTCAGCCGTGCGCATAGCAAGGCCACGACAAGAAGCAGTACATTGAGGATCATCATCAGGCAACAAGCCTTTGGCCATGGACATGGGTTGATAAGGAATTCCTGTTTTATGAATGAAGTCGGCGATCTCTTCATCGGCCCGGGCATAGGCCGCGCCCTTGCCTAAGAAAATCAAGGGATTCTTCGCCTGCTCTAAGAGTTCAAGAGCCCGCTCTACCGATTCTTCAGAGGGAATCATCGCGGGTGCCGGGTCAAGAGCGCTAAAGATGGTTTCTTTGGCTGCTTGAGCATCCATGGTTTGGCTCAAAAGCGAATCAGGCAGATCCACATAGACGCCACCCGGGCGCCCTGAACTTGCGGCCCGAATAGCGCGTACCACGCCGAGTCCAATATCCTCAATGCGATCAATGCGATAGGAGGCTTTTGCAAACGGCACGGCATAGGCTCGCTGATCAAGACCTTCATATTGACCTTCCTGAAGATCTACCGTTGCACGGTCTGAGGAACCACCAAACTGAATGCAGGGAAACCCGTTTTCTGTTGCTTCGCGCAACGGCGCAAGGCCATTCAAAAAGCCGGGGGCTGACACGGTCAAGAAGGCACCGGGGGCACCGGTCAAATATCCGTGGGCTGCCGCTGCGTTTGCTGCGTCCGCTTCATGACGCATACCGATATAGCGAATGCCTTTTGCCTGAGCGATGCGGGCTACATCGGTCACCGGAATACCAATGACACCATAAAGCGTGTCAAGGCCGTTGGCTTTAAGTGCTTCTACCAGTACATGGAATCCATCTGTCAGGGTTTCTGTCTGGTCCGAACTTGGATTTACTGATGCCGAAGCATTCATACAAACCTCCAATCAAAGGACTACTCATCCGATTGTAGGAGGCTGTTTTCCCTGATAATGCTATGAATAGGAGCCGTGATAATACCGTAGCAGGACGGGTAAGGGGTTGTGAAATTGCCGACACGAGGCCGCTACCCGATCGGTCTTTCTGCTAGTTGGTGGCGAACTTCTCTTGGAGCGCTTCAAGCACGCAAGGTGGGACAAATTGAGCCACATCGCCAGAGAGCGAGGCAATTTCGCGCACAATGGAAGAAGACAGATACATATATTGCGGAGGCGACATAATGAATACGGTTTCAAGCTCATAATCGAGCTGTTGATTCAGAGCTGCCATCTGAAATTCGTATTCAAAATCCGTAATAGCCCGCAGTCCCTTCACCACCACATGGGCATCAATCTCTTGGGCAAAGTCCACCAAGAGCCCGTCAAAGGGCTGGACGGTAACGTTGGGAATATGGGCGCAGGCTTTGCGGACTAAAGCAGTGCGTTCCTCAAGGCTAAACAGAGGGTGCTTTTTATGGGAAGCCGCCACTGCTACCACTACCTCATCCATCAACTGGGCTGCACGGGAAATAACGTCAAGATGTCCTTCAGTAATAGGATCAAAGGTACCCGGAGTGATTGCTCGTTTCATGCCTGTTCACTTTCTTTCCAACCAAGCGGTGCGTGCCTATTGTAGCGATGAACCTGGCCTCGACCCTCCATCAGTCACTTAACTGGCAGACAGAGCCAGGAGACCAACGGAGAAGGTCAATGGCAATGAGTCCAAACTCGCGATGGCGTTCGATTACAAACGAAGTATCCACAAGCGCCTCTTCAAGGGCTGCGCTATCTTTCTCGTCGTGCTCATAGGAAATCAGGGCATCGGGTTCGAGCAATCCAGACCCAGCCAAGGAGTCAAGCCACTGCACCACATCTGACGGAGCATAGGCGTAAGGCGGATCGCAAAACACCAGATCAAAGGGCTGCTGTGGGGTAAGTACCGCCTTGAACACATCCCCTTTGCGCACCGCGGCTTGGTTCGCTCCATAGGAAAGAAGGGCGATATTGTCGCGGACAATTGACACCGCTTGAGGCGCTTTTTCACAGAACAGGGCATAGGAAGCTCCCCGGGAAAGGGCTTCAAGACCGAGCGCCCCAGAACCCGCAAAGGCGTCCAGAACCCGTGCGCCCTCAAAGCCGCCGCGAGCGCTTGCCACCATAGACATCAAAGACTCGCGAACTCGATCGGTAGTCGGTCGCGTTCCATCACCCTTGGGAGCCTTAAGCGGCCGCCCTCGATGCTCACCTGCAATAATGCGCATGATTCTCCTTGACTGGTCTTAGCCGCCGGAAACCGCGGAATCTTTACTAAACACAAGCCGCATTTCTCGCGCCAATGCCTGATGCTCGGGCAAGCTCAAGGTGGGGTCTTGCTCCAGCAATGCTACGGCGTCTCCATGGGCTGCTTCTACCATAGCGCCATCTCGAACTATGTTTACGAGCTTCAAGGACGAAGCACCACTCTGTCGGTTGCCTAAGATATCGCCTTCGCGGCGCAGCGACAGGTCATAGGAAGCAAGTTCAAAGCCATCGTCTACGGTTTCAAGCGCTTGCAATCGTGCCAGCGCCGCCTCTTGGCGCGAGGCTGAAATCAGGTAGACCAAAGCAGAAAGCTCGCCACGACCCACACGGCCCCGCAACTGATGCAACTGGGAGAGTCCAAAGCGATCCGCATCTTCAATAATCATGACCGTTGCATTGGGCACATCCACGCCTACCTCGATAACCGTGGTGGCCACAAGCACATTGATTTCTCCAGTGCGGAAGCGTTCCATGATTTCTTGCTTGTCTGCGGAAGGCATTTGACCATGAAGAACCGCCACGTTCCAGTCATGGAAAATCCCTTCCTGCAAACGCTGAGCTTCCTGTTCAGCGGCGGCCGCGTTATCACCTACAAAGTCTTGGTCCCCTTCGATAGCCACCAAGGGATGGTAGCCCTCATCAGGTTCGTCGGTGGCTTGAGAGCGCTCATCTCGTTGCTGAGTGGACGTGCCCACCAAGGGGCAAACCACATAGACCTGCTCCCCTCGCTCAAGGGCCGCTCGCGCTTCTTCGTAGGCTTCGCCTTCATTATGACGGGGTAGCACCTTCGTCGTTCGGTGAGCTAAATCATGAGGCCGTTGGGTTATGTAGGACAGCGTCAGGTTGCCGAAAAGGGCTAGCGCCAAGGTACGCGGAATAGGAGTTGCCGTAAGATACACGGCATCCGGAGCATCGCCTTTTACTAACAGCCGAGCTCGCTGATCCACACCAAAGCGCTGCTGCTCATCAATCACCACCACACTTACCGCCGCACCCACCACATCATCTTCTAGGAGCGCGTGGGTACCAATGAGTACATCAAGGGCGCCTGAGGCAAAATCGCCAAGAATCTGCGTTCGCTCTTGGGTGGAAGTAGAACCCGTCAACACCGCAACACTGACCCCGGCTTGAGCAAGCATGCCGCCGAGACTTTTCCCATGCTGAAGAGCCAACACCTCCGTAGGTGCCATGAGCATTCCTTGAGATCCACTATCCGCTGCCGCGGCTAAAGCAAAGGCCGCTACTACGGTCTTGCCGGTGCCCACATCACCAAGAATCATGTGATTCGCAGCACTGGGTTTGGCCAAAGCTGCGAGCATTTCCGTCCGGGCTTTTTCTTGTTCTGTGGTCAAGGTAAAGGGTAGCGCAGCCATAAGCGCTGCTGTATGCGCGCCATCCACGACATGGGCCACGGGATGATGGCCTTCACTGCGCTTTTTTGACTCCGTCATCAAAAAGAGTTCGAGAAGCAGCAGTTCCTCATAGGCCAGTCGTCGGCGCGCCTGGGCCACTTCATTCATAGACTGAGGAAATTGGATACAGGAAAGGGCACTTCCTCGACTCATGAGTCGATACTTCTCCCTGAGAGCCACTGGCAGCGGATCAAGAAGACCGCGCACAATATCCAGGCCATTGGCCACAAGGCGGCGCACCATTTTGGCCGACAGCTTTTCAGTTGCCGGATGCACCGGCAGTACCGCCCCAGTATCGCGTTGCTCCCCTACCGGCTCAATGGTGGGATTTGTCATGCGCTTATAGCCGTAGTTGAACTCCACCTTACCCGCCACCGCTAGCAAGTCACCTTCATGGATAGACTCCATGAGCCAGCGCTGACGAAAACAGGTGATCATCAGCAAGCCGGTATCGTCCACTAAAGATATCTCTACGATATCAAGCCGCGGCTTCGGGCGTTTAAGCGTAATGCGGTGAACCCGTCCCCGAATGGTGCAAAGCTGACCGATAGAGGCCTCCGCAATGGCCACTTGGGCCGAAAGATCCACGTAACGGCGCGGATAGTGTTCCACCAAATCGCGCACGGTCGTAATACCAAGCTTACGTAACGAAGCAGCCCGAGCCGGGCTCACTGAAGGAACTACCGACACGGGCTGATCAAGAGCAAGCGTTGCACTGAGTCGATCGCGAGAAGCCGATGAGGCGGATCGTGATGAAGAGCGGCTCGCTTTAACGTTTCCCATAGGGCAAACTTATAGGGACTATTCCACCGAAAGAATCAAAGGATAGAGAGGCTGACCTCCACGATGAGAGTCGATTTCGATGTCAGGGAAGGCCTCTTCAATAGCCTCAGCTAGTGCCTCAAGTTGATCATCACTGAAATCTTCACCGGCAAGCAAGGTGCAGGTGTCAGCATCCTCAGCTTCCATCACCTCAAGCAGTTTAAGAGCAACCGCCTCCACCTCTGAACCTACCGCCTCAATGGAGCCATCGGCAATACCAATCACATCGCCCACGCCAATGGGATTACCGTGAGCATCGTGAGAGTCCTTGATAGCGGTAGTGATTTCGCCGGTTTTAACCTCGGCCAGCGCTTCAGTCATTTCCTCAACATTGGTTTCCAAAGAGGCATCAACATCAATGACGAACAACGCCGAGAATGCCTGAGGAATACTCTTTGTAGGCACAACCGCGCAGGGGATTTCTGAGAGTTCCGCAGCGCTTTGGGCAGCCATAATAATGTTGGAATTGTTGGGCAAAATAATGACTTTTTCAGCCGGAACCTTATTAACCGCATCCAAGAGATCCTTGGTGGAAGGATTCATGGTCTGACCACCCGATACGACCTCATCTACTCCTAAGCTGCGCAGAATTTCAGCATTACCATCTCCTGCTGCTACCGCGACAAAGCCCAGGGGCTTAATTTCTTGCTGAGTCTCTTCTTCAAGCTTATGGGTGCGCTCAGCCGACTGCAGTTGCATATTGTGGATAAAGACTTCTGAAATTTGCCCACGCTCTAAGAAGTACGCCAACACCTTATCCGGCGTATTGGAATGAACGTGAACTTTAAACTTGGGAACTTCACCAACGCAGAGCTCGCAATCGCCCATGGTAGACAAAAACTCCAGCGCCTCATCCTTATCGAGGCTGTCAGAGTCCACCAGGAATTCATTGCAATAGCGATACTGAGAGCCTTCCCAGTCATTAACTTGCTCGATAGCCACCACGGGGGCCGTAGAGCGAATCTGAGAAAGCATGTCAGTGAGTTCGCCCTCTTTACCCAGAAGCGCCGAGGTGAACGCATCCAGAAGAATAGCGAGACCAAAACCGCCGGCATCCACGACGCCGTTCTCTTTTAAGACCGGCAGTAAATCAGGTGTCCGCTGGACTGAGCGATAGGCTTCATCCACCAAAGATTCAAGAGCGTCTTCAGTGGTGAGGCCTTCTTTAGCCGCATTGGTTGCCGCCGCAGCCACATCCCGAAGCACCGTAAGAATGGTGCCCTCTACCGGCTTACGCACCGCCTGAAACGCTACTTCTTGGGCGCGCTGGAACGCAGCGTTGATAAACGCAGTATCAAAGGGATCTCCTACCGGACCTCCCTCACAAAGACCGCGAAGGATCTGAGAGGTGATAACGCCGGAATTGCCGCGAGCACCCATAAGAGCACCGGTGGTGATAGCCTTGCGAATATCTGCGCCACTGGCACCAATAGGCAATTGAGAAAGGTTAGAGACCACAGATTCAATGGTGAGGGACATATTGGTTCCCGTATCACCATCGGGTACCGGAAACACATTGAGGCGATTGATTTCCTCTTTGCGCTCCCCGAGGGTTTTGCTTGCCGAAGCAATAGCATTCAGAATATCGTTTGAAGTAAATGCAGTGGACATAAGGGCTTGTTCTCCTTCAGAGCTTCCCAAAGCGAATTACGCGATCCCGTGAAGCTAGCGACGTACTTTGACGTCTTGGACATGAACCTCAACCCCCGTCAAGGGCACATGTGCATAGTGCGTAAGAGCAAAGGTTACTTGGTCAATAAGGTTTTGTGACACCGCTGCAATGTTAGTGCCGTATTCGATAACCACATAAAGATCAACTTTTACCCCGCCATCTTCTGGCTTTACCAGAACACCACGGCGTAAACGAGATACCGGTAAGATCTTTGAAATACCATCTACCGCTGTAGGGGCCGTCATTCCCACAATGCCATAGCATTCCATGGCTGCATTGCCCACAATATCAGCAAGCACATCATTGGCGACATGCAATTCGCCGGGAATCGTTGTTTCCATGGACGGGTCTCCTTTCGGCTTTATACTTCTGCGAAGTATAGCGCAATGAACGGGTCTCTGAGGGCCGCAGTCCCAAGAGGCAGCGTCTTTTCCATAAATGCATATTGTGTAGTCCAGAAATGTTGTGCTATAGTAGATAGGCTATTGTGTTAATTAGCGGTTATACCGAAGAAGTACGGAGTTGATCGACATGTCGAAGGTTTGTGAGATCTGCGGAAAGCATCCGGTGGCTGGCCGAAGCATCAGCCATTCCCACCGCGTGAGCAATCGTATGTTCCGCCCCAATATTCAAAAAGTGACCATCAAGGACAGCAAGGGTCATGTCCGCAAGGCTAATGTGTGCACCACCTGCATGAAGTCTGGTCGTGTAGAGCGCGCCTAACGGCTAACCGCTTTATCAAAGATTATCAAAAGCCCGCCTCTGGCGGGTTTTTTGCGTTTGGCTTCAATCCTTGTTGCTGATCACCCAGCCGACCGTCCTTACTGATCCCGGGTCCAGAGCCTAGAAGCACTCCACAAAAAAGCGGGTAGCGAGACCGCGTCTACACTACCCGCTCATTTGGCTTTTAACTGTAAGGATTTCTACTCGATGATCAGCAAACGCTGACAGGAAGGGCAAATTCCTAAGGGGGCTTGGGCCTTGAGGTCGATAAGGCGTCCACCGGAAATACTTGAGCGGCAAATGCCACAACGGGAATCATCCAAGCGCCCGATAGCCACGCCGCCTGTTCGGGAAGCTGTTTTCTCATAGATTTCAAACACAGCAGGATCAACGGTGGCCCCTAAGGACTGACGCTGCCGTTCCCATTCTGCTATGCGCATCTTGCAACGGCCGCCCTGCTCCTTAAACGTAGCCGTCGCCTGCTCTTCCCGAGCGTCTACATCGTCAAGAATTTGCTGGACCTGAGCTTCCAGGGCTTTGATTTTGTCGAGCTCTCCCGCAATGCGATCATGTTCTTCGGCAAGCGTGGCACGACGCTTCGCAATGCCCGCAAGCTCTTTGGTCCGGGCTTCGGCATGACGAAAGTCGCCATGGGCTGCTTCAATGGCAGCTTGAACCCCTTGTTCCTTCTTAGCCAACGACGCATCTTCATCGGTAATACGCGTCAACTTGCGCATGGTGTCTTTTTTCAGTGCGGAAACCTGCCCCTGTTTTGCTGCAATGGTT
This sequence comes from uncultured Parvibacter sp., assembly GCA_910587945.1. Taxonomy (GTDB): domain Bacteria; phylum Actinomycetota; class Coriobacteriia; order Coriobacteriales; family Eggerthellaceae; genus CAJUNI01. Next base: position 6,165 of record CAJUNI010000034.1, on the reverse strand, counting down.
TCGCGCTTCTGTCGACACTCCATAATGATTTCGCGCTGAGGAAGCTCTTCAAGGGTTTTACGCTCGCGCAAAATATCAAGATCAATCTGCTGGATTTCCAAGAGAGTGGTCAAATCATCGGTTTGAGCCTGCATGGAACCATCCTTCCTTTTGGGATGGTTCCATGATAATCCGACCTCAGGCATTTCAAGACGAGCGCTCGTTCATTTTTTGGGAATTCACAGCTTAGAAACATCAACCGAGCCCGTAATAGCGCTCTTGTTTTCCCTGACTACATACGAATAGCTTCGGGATAAGCCCAATTCGAAGCCTGATCGATAAGGATCAGACGATCTTCAGGAACGCCCGAACGAAGCAGCGCATCCGCTAATACGGCCACCAGCGGCAACTCAGACACGTCATGGCCCAACTCAATGATATTCAGTCCCGCTTGAGCGCAGGCCAAGGCATCATGATATTTAATCTCGCCGCAAATCAAGCAATCCATGGACTGCTCAAGGGCCAGTTTACCTAACCCCGCCGCAGAACCCAAAGCAGTGGCCACATTGGTAATACGGGTATCCATTGCTCCCCAAACCCGCGGGGCGCGACCGAAGACAGCGGTGCATCGGGCTGCGAGGTGAGCCAGATCCATCGGATCGTCCTGGGCTTTTACGGTACAGATTTGCCCGTAACCCTTTTTGCGCGTGGTAGGCAGTGGCTCAAGGAAGCTGCCTTTAAAATCAAGATTGAGCATCCCCGGAAGGGCGCGAGCTGCTTTTGCACTTACATCTAATGCGGTATGGAAATCCATAAGCGCTACTTTTTGGGTAATCGCTGCCCAAACTAGTGCTCCAGGATTTTCTGCCACTGATGCGCCCGGGCCAAACGAATCAGGTGCTTCCAAAAATGCAGGATGATGGGTGACCAGTACATTAGCTCCCGCGGCAGCTGCCTCCTTTACGGCATCCACCGTAGGATCCAAGCACACTGCTACTTTGGTGACAGGAAGGGCTGGCTCCCCGACCAATAGTCCCGTCCGATCCCAGCTTTCAGCATCTTCGGGAGGAAACTCCTTACAGAGTGCTTTTTCCAATCCGCCGATAGTCTGCGAGAACTCTTGCCGGGCCAGAGAAGAACCGCCGCGCTTAGCGATGGCTTCTGTGTTTGGCGCAGTTTCTGATGAACTATTCTTTTTGAAAAGACCCATAATTAACGCCTCTTTCTATTAGGGCTAAATCTGGAACCTGGGAACCCCAGCATCCATCGTAGCCCACCATTCCTCAAAGAAGGTGGATACTTAACCCATTAGCTTAGAACCAGTTGACCCCCTAGAACAAGGGAATCTCGCGGCGGTCGCCAGAAGCCGTAGGAACTGTCACTACCCTGTAACCCGCTTGGCGCATAAGGTCATAGCCTTTTTCAATATCCCGATCCACATTGGCAGGACAATGAGCATCGGTACCCACCGTACATGGAACCCCTGCGCGGCAAAACTCTTCCAAGAGCGCTGGCGCTGGGAACATCTCGGCGCAGCGGTAATAGGAGCCCGAGGTATTTACCTCCACCATCCGTCCAGCTGAGGCCACCGCCTCGGCAGCCGCTTTATAGAGCGGACGCAGATCATAGGCTGGATAGTAGCCAAACTTTTTTGCCAAATCAGGATGGCTCAACACATCAATGGGAAGACTTTTATCCTGAGCAAGGTCACACCAGAGTTCAAAATACCGTCGCCAAATCCGATCAGGAGCGCCCGGCTCTTCCCAGGCGTCGCGTTGCGCAGGATCGTCAAAGGCCCAGCCATCTACAAAATGTACCGACCCCAAAACCAACTCATAGGGAGCAAAGTCGGCGGGAGTGAATACGCGGTCCTCCAAAGCATCCAGATAATCCAGCTCAATACCGAGAATGATTTCCAAATCCGGGTAGGCCGCCCGTGCTCGTTCTACATCTTCCCGGTAGCTTGCCATCGATGCCGCAGGCACTGACAGGTAGCCCTCGGGGTCAAAAGCGCTCGACAACGGGAAGTGTTCCGTAAATGCCAGCGTGGTGAGCCCGCGCTCTGCCGCCAGGGAGGCGTAGTCTAAGACCTCACCTTCCCCATGGCCACACCAATGGCTATGACAGTGAGTACTAATCCGCTCCATTAGCGTGCCTCCCAGGCAAGGGCCTGTTTCATAGCGTCCATAAAGCCCGCAATATCTTCTTCCGTGGTAAAGCGCCCCATAGAAACCCGCAGCGCCCCTTGAGCATCATCGGAGGATACCCCCATGGAACGCAGCACGTGACTCGGTTCCAGGGAATGGGATGAGCAGGCCGAGCCTCCCGAGACCCCATAGCCCAAGGAATCAAGACGCAGTATGAGTGTTTGGCTTTCCAGGTTATCCACCAAAACGTGAACGATATTAGGCAAATAGCGTTCATCTTTAGGCGCCACATTCACCGTGGCACGAACACCGGGTAAGGCTTGCAGTTGTTCATAGAGTTGATCCCGAAGTGCTGTAAGACGCACCCGCTCCTCGGTGGCGTGGTCGGCTGCCTGAGTGGCTGCTGCCGCAAAGCCTGCCATACCGCAAACATTTTGCGTCCCCGAGCGCTGACCTTCCTCTTGACCACCCCCGAGCATTTGAGGTTCGAAGGGAGTACGCAAACGCAAGTAGAGTGCACCAATACCTGTGGGACCACCCACCTTGTGAGCCGAGAATGAAGCGGCATCCACATCTAGTTCTGACACCGACAACTCAATCTTGCCCAACGCCTGAACAGCATCGGTATGAAAGAGAGCTCCTGCTTCATGGGTAAGTTTTGCCAGTGCCGCAATGGGCTGAATGCTCCCTACTTCAGAATTGGCTAACTGCACCGAGACTAAGATGACATCCGGACCCAAGGCTTGAGCGAGTGCCTCTTCCGTAATAAAACCTTGAGCATTCGGGCGCAACCGCGTGACCGCAAACCCCAAGGCCTCCAATCGTTTAGCCGGAGCAAGAACTGCATCGTGTTCGATGGCGCTCACAATAACCCGCGGCTTTTCAGGAGCCGCCCCATGACGAATCAAATGCTGACGGGCGCCCTCGGCAATACCGAGCAGCGCATCATTATCCGCCTCAGTAGCACCCGAAGTAAAAATGACTTCCTGGGGGCGCCGCGCACCAATAGCCGTCGCGAAAGTCCGTCGTGCTTGCTCCATGGCTTTAAATGCGTCACGCCCGCAACTATGAAGGGAGTTCGGGTTTCCTCCGACGAGCAAGTTTTCTGGGCCGGGCACCAGATAGGGAGCCATGGCATCTGCCGCCTCGGGCCCCAACGGAGCGGTAGCGGCATAGTCTAAATAGGTATAGGGACGTTGATCTTCGTTTTGCACCCTTAGGCCTCCTGTTGCGCCAGGGCCACTTCACGAGCCGCCTCGGCTGCTTGTTGTACTTCTTGTAACGCCCGCGCGGGATCTTCAGCCGCATAAACCGCATTACCGCAAACTAAAACATCGGCTCCTTGAGCAGCTACGAGCGGTGCCGTAGTAACGCCGATGCCTCCATCTACCTCAATGAGCGGCGCGACCCCCATACTGCGACAAAGATCCACTACCTGGGCCACCTTCTCTTCGCTCCCCTGGATATATCCCTGGCCTGAAAACCCGGGTTCCACCGACATGATAAGCACCATGTCCACATCCTTGATAACTGGAAGCAGGGCCTCTACCGGCGTGTGAGGTTTAATAGAGACACCGGCCGCACAACCCGCATCATGGATAAGAGCAACTGCCTCGACGAGCTCCGATACTCCCAGTGCTTCGGCATGAACCGTAAGTGAATGAGCTCCTGCCTCAATAAACCAGGGTAACTGCTCAAGCGGATTGGCAATCATGAGATGGACATCGAGCGGAAGCGTAGTGGATTTCGCCAGCTGTTTCACCAGAGGAACGCCCATGGTTAAATTGGGAACGAAGTGGCCATCCATCACATCGACGTGAACCCAACCAGCACCGGCATCTTCAATGAGTTTGATGTCATGATTGAGATCCATGAAATTTGCCGACAAGATTGATGGCGCAATAGCTACCGGTTGAAACATGAAGGCCTCCTTAGGGCATGCTTCTAAGCATAGGATCATCGTATCCACGTAAAAAGAATTGCAACGCTCCTACGTCATTCTAATGAACTTTTCCCATTGGACTACCCGCGAGTTCTTTTCTGGTTAACAACTGGGATAATGACCGTTAGTGCTCCCGCCATTGCCTGAAGGTTTACCACTATGAAAAGCTCCCGCACTTATTACGCCTACCCGACCGCCTATGGGGCGCTCACCTTAGGCGCCTCGACCTCAGGTATTACTGAGGTACACCTGGGAGCGGTTCGCTGTGATGGAGTGCATCAGGCCACTCACCTCACCACCCTGTGCGCCACGGAAATCCTGGAGTACTTAGCAGGCAAACGACGGCGCTTCACCGTGCCCCTTGATATTCAGGGAACGGATTTTCAAAAACAAGTTTGGCAGGCGGTGCGCACCATTGCCTATGGTCACACCGAAACACCGCGAGCTATTGCCCAAGCCATCGGGGCTCCTCAGTCCTATCGATTGGTAGGAGCAGCCCTGCGCGCCAATCCTCTGCCCATTCTCATTCCCACTCACCGGGTCATTGGGGCCGCAGGATACCCCTTAGGAACCGATAAGAATGCCCGACTCCTTCATAGCTGCCTTCTTCTTGAACAACGAACTTTGGCAAAAGACTAAAGCGGGTAGAGGTCTCTGGGCTCGCGTGGCCCGAATACAGCCCTTGAATCCAGACAGCCAGCAGTCTGCTCCTGCCTCACATGTAATGGCGTCACAAATTACCCCCAGACAGAAAAAAGCCTCTCCCAGCAGGGGAACTGGGAGAGGCGTCCACTGCGCACGGAGGAGAAGGAGGGGTGAGAGACGTGCGCATGCTATATGAGACGCGAAGGAAGGAGAGAGAGGAGGGGTTCACGCAAGAGAGTGATCCAACGCGTCTCCAGTTTTCAAGGCAGCTCTCACGAAGCTGATCCACTAACCCCGAGTTACGCTTTTGGCTGATTAGTGAAACTCCCTCGTTCGAACTGATTGCAGTCTATCCCGGGTTTTTGCGCACTAAAAGACAAAGCGCCATTATTTCACGCGCCCGTGAAAAAGCTGTCATAGCTTTGAAATATTAGGGGTTCTGAAGCAACCGAAACTGCTTAGGACAGTCCGTAAAACTCTGTCTTAAGCGGGCGTTCAATCAATGCCGCCGCAGCCTTACGGAAATCAGCGCCATCCCAAACCACCGCTCGCACCGTATCCGTTAGAGGCAATTCAACCCCATGGGATTCCGAGAGCGTTTGCAGGGTTTTACAGGCAATAGCTCCTTCTACCACCATGTGATTCTCGCGCTCGAAATCGGCCAGGGTGCGGCCGTGAGCCACATAATCTTCCCCAAAGCGACGGTTACGGGAATGGCGAGACATGCAGGTAACCACCATATCACCCACACCCGCAAGCCCCATGCAGGTGAGTGCCTCTCCCCCACAGGCCACCACCATACGGCTCATTTCAGCGAGTCCACGAGTAATCAAGAGTGCTGCCGTGTTGTCTCCAAAGCCAGCGCCATAACTCACACCAACAGCAATGGCAATGACATTCTTGAACGCAGCGCAAAGCTCAACCCCGATGGGATCGTTGGAAACATAGGTACGGAACGTGCGCGTGGCAATAAGCTCCTGAAGCGTTTGTGCCGTAGCTTCATGATGAGAGGCAATCACCGTAGCAGAGGGCTGACCCTCAATCACTTCTTCTGCATGATTTGGTCCCGCCAGACAGGCAAAGCGCTCCTCCCCTCCCATCACGGACGCCATAACCTGAATGGGAAGCATCCCCGTTTTGGCTTCCACGCCCTTAGAACAAATGGCAATGGGAAGGTCCTCGTCGCAGTAACAAGCCATCTGATCGGCCACTTCGCGAAGATGCGCTGAGGGGGTTACTACGAGAGCCGCCTGGGCGCCTTGCAGCGCCTCTTTCATGCTATCAGTAGCACTGATATTGGAGTGAAGGACAACCGTAGACAGATAACGGGGATTCTCGTGACGCTCGTTAATAGCCCGCGCTACTTCATTTTTTCGCGCCCACAACACCACCTGATGACCATTACCAGCAAGAACTTGAGCGAGCGCCGTTCCCCAAGACCCAGCCCCAATC
>CAJUNI010000033.1:21995-22384 GCA_910587945.1 uncultured Parvibacter sp. | reverse complement strand
GTCTAAGGCAGAAGTGGAGCAAGCCGTCGTGGACATCATTACTGATAACCAAAACAACGGCAAAGCTACCGGTCTTGGTGAAGTCGGAAGCCGTCTGTTGAAACGCTACCCCGATTTCGACGTGCGTAACTACGGCACTAATCTTCTCTCCAAACTCCTTGAGGAATTCACGCGGGTTACCATCACCAAGGATCGAAGCTCCGTGGCGGTAGAGCTAACAGACGCCCCGGCACCTGCGACACCTTTGGAGGGCACACCGAGTACCGAGAACTCTGCTCCCGAATCAGTAACTGCCGAGCCAGCGGAAGTTACTCCAAAAGAAGACAGCGACGAGGGCGCTCGTCAGCAAAATCGCAATGGCCGCAATCGTCGGAGTCGCGGATCCCGAC
>CAJUNI010000033.1:20227-21985 GCA_910587945.1 uncultured Parvibacter sp. | reverse complement strand
ACCGAGAGCGCAGTCCCCGATACCACCGAGGAACCCTCAGCTTCCCCTGAAGTGGAAGTAGTCATTGAGATTGAACCAGCCCCTGCGACCACGCCTAAGAAGCCAGCGAAGCGCACCCCTGCAGCAAAAGCAGCTCCGGACACTCCGGTAGCGCAGACCCCAGAGACCTCAGAGCCCGCGGACACCGCCAACTCGAACCCTGCTCAAACTCGGGCTCCTAAAAAAGCCCAAGCTCCTCGCGCCGCAAAAACGCCGCAGAAGTTCATTGCGAACGCCGTAACCAAGGCTGGAAAGCAAGGCATGCCCGTCGCACTATTAGGAAATCAGCTTCGCTCGGCATTCAAGGGCTTTAAGGTGCAAGATTTAGGCTATCCCCAATTGCGTTCCTATCTTGCTTCGGTACCGGAATTTAGTGTCGAGAAAGTTGATGGCACGTTGCGCGTGCATAAAATCAACCAGCCCCGGAAGAAATAGCCGATTTCTCCAACCCCTAAGCCTTCGCAATCGTTTATCTTCCCTCCCCCTGACTCTTCCTAAGGAGCGGGGGGAGTTTCCTTTACAATAGATTGCTAGCCTAAAACAACGACATAGAGGGAGGATATAAGGTAGTGGGAGCCTTTACGCTAATTCTGTTACTCGGTATCGCTGTACTTATTTCAGCCGTTATCGACCAGCTGGTTCCCAAAATCTCTCTTCCCCTCATCCAAATTGCACTCGGTGTAGCCATCGCCCTCGTTTCCAATGGCGATATCAACGTTACCTTGGATCCAGAACTGTTCTTAGTGCTGTTTATTGCGCCGCTTCTCTATGACGAAGCAAAGAATGCTGACAAAGCATCGCTCTGGCACCATATCAATCCCGTACTTTCTTTAGCCATCGGACTAGTAGTGGCTACCGCCCTTGTTATCGGGTTTTCACTTCACTATCTTATCCCGTCAATTCCCCTTTTTGCCGCCTTTGCCTTAGGAGCAGCCCTCGGACCCACCGACGCCGTGGCGGTATCTTCACTTTCCAAAGAAGTAGCAATACCTCCGCGCCAACAAGCAATTTTGAAGGGTGAATTACTCCTCAATGACGCCTCGGGCATCGTGTCATTTCAGTTTGCCATTGCTGCCGGAGTAACCGGTACGTTTTCTTTGCTCTCAGCAACCGGAGACTTTTTACTAGAGTTTTTTGGTGGCTTGATTGTGGGCGCTCTCTTGGGCCTGATCGGCAACTTCATCGTGCGCCAAGTACGCAATATCGGCGTTGAAAACACCACGTTTCATGTGTTGTTTGAAGTGGCGGTTCCGTTTTTAATCTACCTGATTTCCACCGCCCTCCATGTGAGCGGCATTATCGCCGTGGTGGTGGGTGGACTCATGAATGTGGTATCACCCCGCGCCATGAATCCGTCCGTATCCCGCATGAACATTGTGTCATCGAGTGTCTGGCGTGTGCTTTCCTTCGCCCTCAATGGCTGCGTGTTCATCATGCTCGGCACTCAGCTTCCACGGGCCATGAGCCACACCTGGGATGATGTTTCAATTTCCAACACCACACTCATTGGCTACATTCTCTTGCTCACGTTGATTCTTATGGGAGTTCGCTTTCTGTGGATCTTGGTCATGGATCTCATTCATGTGAAACGAAAAGAGAAGCGCTCCTTTACCTTAAGCGATGTGCGCCTTGCGCTGGCCACCACCCTCTGTGGCGCCAAGGGTACTATCACCCTATCCATCCTGTTTACCATTCCCATGTTCTTGAGCTATGCCACTC
>CAJUNI010000033.1:19035-20217 GCA_910587945.1 uncultured Parvibacter sp. | reverse complement strand
ATCATCTCGCCATTCGTTTTCCTCAGCGCGAATTGATCATTTTCTTGGCCTGCGGCGTTATTCTTTGTACCCTGCTTCTTGCCACCTTTGTGGTACCGCTGTTGGTGCCGCGTCCCAAGAAGAATAAAACGGAAATTGAGCAGCATGAGTCTGATATCGAGTGCTATCTCGAAATCCTGGCTAATGTCATCGAGGAGCTCGTGAGCTCTCAAACCACCGCGAATCGCGCAGCCACACGAGCCGCCATTGCACTCTACAACGACCGCATTACCCTCATTAAAGAACGCAACGACATTGACGATGATCTGAACATCGAACTGCGTCTTCAAGCCCTGGAATGGGAACGAGAAAAGGCGTTGGAGATTATTGACCAGACAGATATTTCCCCGCTGGTAGGCTATCGCTATTTAAGCCGCATTGAGCAAACGGAGCGACTACTTCGTCGCGGGCAACGTCAAAAAACCCTTGCTCGGGTTCACGACTTAAATGTTCGCCTCAGAACGCTTTTGCGCCGTGGCGTCCACTCCCTGATTCGCGAATTGCCGGACTCGGTAACTCCGAACATGGTGGAAGAACAGCGACAATTACAACTTCAGTGCGTCAACTATGTTATTAGCCGCACTGAGCAGCTTATTGCCGATAACAACACCTCTACTGAAGATGCCACCGATGTACTGCTTGAGTATCAGCGAATCCGTACCTCGCTTTTAGAGCAGCGCCCCTCTCTCACTACTGCATTCAAACTGGCCGACTCCATAGACGATATTCGTCGTCGGGCCCTTCAATTGGAGCTTGAGCAGATTCAATCGATGTATGAAGAAGAGCGCATTTCGCGCGAAATGGCGCGCCACCTCCGCGAAAATGTCGCCCTCATGCAGCTGGACCTTGAAGATCACATTTAGGAACTAGCTGCCCGCCTGCTTTCACCCGTACAATGCACAAGAAAAGGGACTGACCTTTACAGATCAGTCCCTTTAAACCTAGCTATGGGAGTAGTCGCCCGAAAGCTCCTAGCTCACTTGCTTTAAAACCCTTACATCTTCTCAGGAGCAGAAACACCCAAGAGAGACAAGGTCAAAGCCAGCACGATGCGCGTAGCATCCACCAGGGCCAGACGTGCCGTCTGCAGATTGGCATCATCTACCAAAACATGGCAGTTGGTATAGAAACCATGGAATAAGG
>CAJUNI010000033.1:0-19025 GCA_910587945.1 uncultured Parvibacter sp. | reverse complement strand
GTCTTGAGCGTAGTGAGTCAGACGGAAGGGCGCACGGTCACGGGCTGCCAAAGCAATCAGCTCGCCGAAGTCAGCCATCTTGCGCATTAAGGCAAGTTCAGAGGGATCCGTGAGCGAGGAGAGATCGCAATCCTCGGGCACCAGCTTCTTGGCCAGTTCGTCCATGGTCATAGTGCCTGCCTCTACCGCCGCAGCATCAGCCGGATCAGCTGCCTTGCGAAGGATAGAGCAGATGCGAGCATGAGCATACTGCACATAGTAGACCGGGTTGGAATTGTCCTTCTTCTTTGCCACTTCAATATCGAAATCGATGGGCTGGTCGGAAGAACGAGAGAGCATCAAGTAGCGCGTAGCATCAACGCCTACTTCTTCGATGAGCTCTTCCAGGGTCACCATTTCGCCCGTACGCTTTGACATACGAACAGCTTCACCATCACGATAGAGGTTAACCAGCTGACCAAGCACAATCTCCAAGGCCCCCGGCCATCCCCAGGCCTCAAGCATGCACTCGCAGCGCTTGATATAGCCATGGTGGTCGGCACCCCAGATGTTGATGAGGTGGTCGAAGCCGCGCATCATTTTGTCATAGTGATAGGCCACGTCACTCATGAAGTAGGTCATTTCACCATTGGCCTTGATCAGAACACGGTCTTTTTCATCCCCAAGAGCTGATGACTTAAACCAGGTTGCGCCGTCCTTTTCGTAGATGTAGCCCTTGGCATCCATAGCAGCCAACGAACGGCTCACGGCACTTTCACCCTGCTCATCAGGCACATAGAGGCTGCGCTCGGAGAACCAGCAATCAAACGTGGTGCCCATGGAGTCCATGACCTCATGCTGCAAGTCCAGCATCATCTGATAGGCAATCTCGCGGAATGCCTCCATGCGTTCCTGGTCTGAGAGGGATTCATACTTATTGCCGTCAGTGTCAATGATTTTCTGGGCGATATCAGCCACATAGGACCCGCCATAACATTGCTCGGGCATCTCAACATCGTGACCCAGCAGTTGCATATAGCGAACCGCAACGGAGTTACCAAAAACATCCATCTGAGTACCATGGTCGTTAATGTAGAACTCTTCATAGACGTCATAACCGGCCTGACGCATAACGCGGGCCATGGAGTCACCGAGGGCTGCCCAACGACCATGGCCTACATGGAAGGGACCGGTGGGGTTAGCAGAAACATATTCGAGATTGATCTTGCGTTCACCCTCAGGGATTTCACCCTTGCCGTAATCCTCTTCGGCCTCGCGTACCGTGCGTACTACCCCTTGAAGCACGGCATCGGATAGGCGGAAGTTAATGAAGCCCGGGCCGGCAATTTCCACCGTGGCAATAACATCATTTTCGGGAAGATGATCAATGATAGTTTGAGCGATTTCACGAGGGTTCTTCTTGGCCAATTTCGCAGAGCGCATAGCAACCGTTGAGGCCCAATCACCATTGGCCTCGTCGCGGGGACGCTCCAGGGCAGCAACCGGTGCTTCTTCCATAACCAAGCTGCCATCAGCCATAGCTGCGGCAATGGCACCGTCAACAATTTGTTCCAGCGATTCACGAATATCCATTGGGCTATTTACCTGCTCTTTCACATTGTTTTTGCGTGATTACACGCCTGACTGCATAGCTGGGTTGATTCTATCATCTTGCAATAGATTCCAGAAGCGCGAATGCAAAGCCACCCCGTATTTCCTCTCATGGGCACAAAAAGAGGCGCCTCCCCGAGGGGAAGCGCCTCCGATACTTGAATTGCTCACCTATTCAAGCAAGGTTCCTGAGTAGTTAATCGCTCAGTTACGAGAGGATCATCATGGCAGTGGTGAGAATAATCATGCAGACTACGCCCAAGATGATGAAGAGTTTCGCACCAAACTTAAGCCAGGTGGTGTACTCGACTTTAGCCAGTGCCAAGCCGCCCATGATAGCGCCAGAGGTCGGGGTAAACAGGTTAACCAAACCATTGCCAGCGGAGAAGATCATGATCATGGTTTCAACGGAGAAGTTCAGCTGGTGAGCCAAGCCACCCATAATCGGCATAGACACGGTTGCCATACCCGATGAAGAAGGAATCAGGAAGGACAGAACGATGTAGAGCAGGAAGGACAGCGGAGCGAAGATGATAGCGGACATACCCGAGAGGGCTGCGGCTGCATTATCCAGGATCCAAACGTCCAAACCGGTTTCGCCCATGAGCACCGTAATAGAACGGGCCATAGCGATAATCAATACAACAGACATCATGTCAGCAGCGCCATTGATAAATGCTTTCACAAAGCGAGATTCGCCAATGCCGCCGATAATGCCGATAACCAAAGCCATCAGCAAGAACCAGGTAGAAGCCTCATCGAAGTACCATTGGCCCAGAGGCAGACCGGTCAAGAAGGCAGACCAGCCCTCGGTCACCTGCTCCTCAGCCACAGCAACGCCCTCAACAGGCGCATCGAGCGTCAGAGAAGACTCCGTTGCCTCATCATAGGTAGCAACAATGTCCTCAGAAGAAACCGGGTTTACTACCTCTTCGTAGGTAGCACCGGCGTTAAAGCCATCAAAGCCCAGGTCTTCCCAGGGAATGAAGCTTACGATCATAACTACAAAGGTGAGAGCAAATACAACCAAGCTCCACTTCTGACGGCCAGTCATAGCCGGCTGAGAAGCAGTATCGTTGCTGGCTGCCTCTTCTTCAGATTCAGCCATGCCCCACTCGTCCATCATGTCCTGCTGCTCTTGCAGAGAAAGAATGGTAGAGCCCTTGTCGGCCTTTACCTTCTTTGCATAGCGCATAACAAAGATGATGGAGATAATCAGAGTCACGAGCCAAAGAATGACGCCCAAGGCAATGATGATGCCCTGGTTGATTACGATGCCCTTGCCAGACAGAGAGTCGATAGCTACACCAACAGCAAAAGGATTAACCGTAGAACCCAAAACGCCGCAGCCGGCGCCCAGCAGAACTACTGCAGCACCCGTCAGGCTGTCGAAGCCAGCAGCAACCATAGTGGCTGCCAAGAGCAGGTAGAACGGTACGGTCTCTTCGCACATACCATAGGTGGTACCACCAATGGAGAAGATAGCCATCAAAATAGGAATAAGAATCAATTCATTGCCATGGAGCTTACGCACCAATGCAGCAATGCCGGCGTCTAATGCGCCCGTTTCGGTGACAATTCCCAAAAAGCCACCAAGGATCAAAACAAATAGACAAACAGGAAGTGCGTCAGTAAAGCCGAGAACAGGCGCGGTTGTGATATTCGCCAACGTAGCGCCAGTGACGCCTTCGACCCCCGTCGCGCCCATGATCATAGTGATTACGGCAAGCACAATCAAAATGATAAGCAAGATGGTGAACGAAGATATACTGCGCTTTTTTCGGCTCTTCTTTTCTTCAGCAGCTGTCATGATTGCCCCTCCTTTTCGAACGTAGAATAAGATGTTGCGGTTCAGGGCTGCAGCCGTGTGAGCTTCGGCTACGGTCGGTCATCACCCTTTGCTCTTCCGAACAAAGGGGACAACCGAGAGGTAATGGTGTTAGTAAGCAGCACTTACTAACGGATATCACACCTAGAGTTAGGCCGTGATGATGGTGCCTGTTTCCCCTTTCAGGCCCTCAGCGGCATGATCCAGGGAAGTGATAAGGGCTTTGCCCGTCGGATGAGCTTCCAGGTACTCCAAGCAAGCTTGGATCTTCGGAAGCATAGAGCCAGGAGCAAACTGACCTTCTTCGATGTACTTCTGGGCTTCTGCTACCGTCATCGTGTCAATGTTCTTTTGCTCCGGGGTATTAAAGTTGATAGCAACTTTCTCCACTGCAGTCAGGATAACCAGCATGTCTGCATGGAAGTCAGCTGCGAGCTTTGCGGAGGTGCGGTCTTTATCGATAACGGCCGCAACACCATGGTAGCTATCGTCGCGCTCGATAACCGGCACGCCGCCGCCACCAGCAGCAATAACGATATAGCCATCGTCCATAAGGTCTTTGATGGCGTCAAGTTCCACAATACGCTGTGGCTTCGGAGAAGCCACTACCATACGCCAGCCACGACCAGAGTCCTCTTTGTAGGTAGCACCGGTCTCGGCAGCACGCTTCTTGGCCTCTTCCTCAGTGAGGAACGGACCTACGGGCTTCGTCGGATTCTGGAATGCAGGATCTTCAGGATAAACAACGGTTTGCGTAATAACGGCAGCCGTTGAACGCATAATGGAACGGCGCTTGAGCTCATTCAGGATAGCCTGAGAGAGCTGATAGCCAATATAGCCTTGGGACATGGCGCCGCACTCAGGAAAAGGCATCTCCGGAGTTTTGCCGTCATGTTCGCTGGCGTAGTCGAAGGCATTGTTGATCATGCCGACTTGAGGACCATTGCCGTGGGACAGAACGACATTGATGCCCTCGGCGATCATGTCAACAATGTGCACAGCAGTGTTACGGACTAATTCGAGCTGCTCTTGAGGCGTATTGCCTAAAGCATTACCACCAAGGGCAATGACAACGCTCTTGCCGTCACCTTTCTGATATGCCATGGTTGATCACCACTCTTTACTTCATCGTTTACGGATTTAGAACGTAAAAACCTAGAGGGCATCCAAAAAGCCCTTTATGTTCGTTCCGAGCGAGAGAAATCTTGTTCTCTCAGACACAACCAGCTGGCGAAACTCGTCAGCTTCGCCAGCTGTAAAAAATCAATTAGCGCAGGGTTGCGTACATGACAGCCTTGATGGAGTGCATGCGGTTCTCGGCCTCATCAAAGACGCGAGACTGCTTGGACTCGAAGACCTCATCCTCAACTTCCATCTCGGTGATGCCGAACTTCTTGGCAATATCCTCACCGATGGTGGTGTTGGTGTCATGGAATGAAGGCAGGCAGTGCATAAAGATTGCATCCTTATGAGCCAATGCCATGAGCTCCTTGGTTACGCGGAAGGGAGAAAGCTCCTCGATACGCTTTGCCCACAGCTCATCCGGCTCACCCATGGACAGCCAAATGTCGGTGTAAAGAACATCAGCATCTTTGGCAGCCTCTTTAGGATCATCGGTAAAGGTGATGGTAGCGCCCGTTTCCTTAGCGATTTCTTGGCAGGTGTCGATGAGGCTCTGCTCAGGCATAAGAGCCTTCGGGCCACAACCCACAAAGTTCAGGCCAAGCTTGGAGCAAACAACCATGAGAGAGTTGCCCATGTTGTTGCGGAGATCGCCGAAGAAGACGAACTTCAGGCCCTTGATACCCTGGGGGAAGTTCTCTTTAACGGTAAGCATGTCAGCAATCATCTGCGTGGGATGGAATTCGTCGGTCAGGCCGTTCCATACCGGAACGCCAGACACAGCAGCCAATTCCTCTACGTCAGCCTGCTTAAAGCCACGGAACTCGATGCCGTCATAGAAACGACCAAGTACGCGACCGGTGTCCTCGATGGATTCTTTCTTGCCCATCTGAGAGCTACCGGGATCCAAGTAGGTTACACCCATGCCGAGGTCCATGCCGGCTACTTCAAAGGAGCAGCGCGTACGCGTGGACGTCTTTTGGAACAGAAGCACAATGTTCTTGCCCTCAAGGTAGCGATGGGGAGTACCCGTACGCTTGAGGTTCTTGAAGTCCTGAGAGAGGTCAATGAGATAGTTGATCTCCTCGGGAGTGAAATCGAGCAGCTTTAAGAAGCTGCGGCCGGAAAGATTCACAGGCATGGTTTAGTTCCTTTCATAGGCCAAAATCTCTTTAGCTAAAGCGAGGGATTTTGGAAATGCCAAAGCGGAGACCGTCGGCGTTAACACCCCGGCGGTCTCCAAAACTCTAATTGCTACTTATCTTCACGCCAGAGAGGCATGGACATGCAGCGTGGGCCGCCACGGCCACGAGAGAGTTCAGCGGAAGGCATCTCCAGTACGTTGATACCTTCGTTGCGAAGCACCTCGTTGGTAACATCGTTGCGCTCGTAAACCACAACGGTGCCAGGACGGACGCACAGCGTGTTGGAACCGTCGTTCCACTGCTCACGCTCTGCAGCAATACGATCGCCGCCACCGCAAGGAATAAGCTGTACCGGGCGACCAACGTTAGCGGTCAAGACTTCTTCCAAGGTCTCATTAACCTCGCGCACCTTGACGCCACCCTTGCCGTCAGAGGTCAACTCGAAGACGGTCAGCGGGCCCATGATGCCGGGATGAATGGTGAACTTGTCATAGTCGATCTGAGTAAATACCGTATCCAAGTGCATGAAGGCACGAGAATTCGGGATGTTGAATGCCAAGATAGTATCGATCGGCGAATCGGAAGCAAAGATGTTCTTTGCGATCTGATCGATTGCGTCAGGCTCAGTACGCTGAGAAATACCAATAGCTAAGCAGGTCTCAGAAATGTTGAGGATGTCGCCACCTTCGATGTGGAAGGTGTAGTCGCGCTCATAGTATTGAGGCACTGACTGATAATCCGGATGATACTTGAAGATGTAATCACCATAGATGGTTTCACGATTACGGGTCTGCGAGTACATACGGTTAATAGAAATACCATTACCAATCATCGCGAACGGGTCACGAGTAAAGTAAAGGTTGGGCATGGGAGCGCAGATGAGCTTGGATGCGTCACTTACCAAGTCGACCAGAGAGTTCTTGAACTCAGTGTGGATCTCTTGGAGGTTAACGCCGGCCATCGTCTTCATAACCAGCTCTTTGTTGCTCGGATAGTTCTCGTTGATGTAGTCATGCAGGATCTTCTGCCAGCGCTCGGTGCGGATGCCGGCCTCGAAAATCCACTGATCCAGGAACTTAGCACGCAGTTCGGGGTTCAGATCCAGGACTTCAGCCATCAAGTCTTCCAAATACACTACTTCAACGCCCTCACCGCGAAGAATTTTCGCGAAGGCGTCGTGCTCCTCTTGGGCGACCTTCAAGAACGGAATGTCGTCAAAGAGCAGCTCTTCAAGCGTATTCGGCGTAAGGTTGAGCAGCTCATCTCCTGGTCTGTGCAGCAGAACTTTCTTAAGGGGCATGATCTCGCTTTTGACGTTCACACCAGCCATAAGTGTCCTCCTATCCATTGTTCGATGGGTTTACCAGTATCACCTGGGCAGATGCGTTGCGGCGTCCCGTAGCGCAATGCTTTGGCGTCCTCAACAATGACACTTCATTGCTAAGGCTTTATTCAGAACAGTTGTTCCTTGGCATTCTGGAAACCCATCGATACCTTTGTGTTACCGATCCTGATCAGGAAGGCCTCCAGAGCCCCGCTCTGAATACAAGCTATGCCGAAAACGCATCGGCCCCAGCTCTTGACAAGAGTTTAGAAGGGTTAGAATGGGTTTCATAGGTTCACCATATACATAAATTTTGTTTAATTTTGGTTCTTATAACCATAGTATTTTGCGAAAGCGACAGTACCGCCGTAAACTTGCATCAGAATTTTTACAAGTAGGTAAGAAAGGTTGCCATGGACTTTCCTCTTGGTATCATTTGCAGTTACCTTTGCGAACAAAGCGACGCTGCCGTTGTTGCTGTTAAGGAACCCACCTATAAACGTACTTCTTTTTCTTGGGCTACCGCATTGCCCGGTACCGGCTCTATAGCAGCGGGTTTTGGCAGTCCTGAGAGTACTGTTTATTTCACTGATCTCGAATCTCTTGACAATCGCCATCCGTGGTTGAGTCGAGCAATTGTGCTGCAACCCGGCGAAGAACTGCCGTTCGAAGAATTACTAGGGCCCAATGATATTGTTCTGAGAAGCGCCAGCTCTCCGTTTACCTTAGCTGACGAACTCCAGCATCGTCTTATGGAAGCACTTCAGTGGAATGACCGCATGGGTGTACTCTTGGAACAAGGTTGCACCACCCTTGACCTGCTTGAAGCTTCCCAGCCTATCCTCCATAGCTTTATAGCGCTCTCGGATGCCACGTTTTCCCATATCGCCCACACTCCTGGTATCCCGCCTCTAGACGAGCACAGCAATTACCTTATTCGCCATGGTTGCTATAGTGCGGAAACCATTCGCCAGGCACGCAATTCTGGCGCGCTCGAGCGTTTTGTTGCCCAGGAATGGGTTGATGTACAGAACAAAGTAACTGACCTCTCCCCTTACCCCAGTGCAACTTATGTCATCCGGCAACGCGGCCAATATGCCGCCCTCCTTACCATGACTTCAACAAGTACCATAGATTCTGCTCAGGCATTTTTGTTCCAACTGTTAGGCAAGCGTGTTGCCAGTTGCTTGGAGCGCCATTGGCGTCTGGAGAACCCCCTTGAGCAGAAATATACCTATTTCCTCAAAGAGCTGCTTAGTGGCAATTTGAGCGACGATGCCCAATTTGCCGAGCGTGCTGAATTGCACAATCTTCCCCTCGAGGGCGTGTTTGAGATTTGCGTTATGGACCTTCCCCAGAAAGTCGGCTATGCCAATTACTTCGCGAAGGAAATTCTCACCTCGCAACCCCATTGCAAAGTGGCCGTAAACGACACCCAGACCGTTATCCTGCTTTGCGCACCCGACACCAACCCTGGACGTATCAAGGCCATGGAGGATGAAATCTTTCGCCTCGCTCGATCTATGAGTGTGGATGTTGGGGTTTCTGAACGTTTTACCCATCTGCGAAGCGCCTCGCTTGCCCTAGAGAAAGCCTCTATTGCACTTACCTATGGTCGCAGGCGATCCCAGCAGTTTACTAACTTCGATGGACCCAATTCTGATGGCGCCTTCATCTATCGCTTTCGCCGGTATTTCCCGTTTTATCTCTGTGACCCCTTTGCTCGATCCGAAAAATTTCTTTCCTCTTTTATGGCCTCGTCTCATCCTTTGGCCCGCCTGCAAGCAGCTGACGAAAAGAAAGGCACCAATGATGTGGAAATCCTTCGGGCCTATCTTCGTGCAGAAGGACGCATTAATGTGGTGTGCGAAAGCATGCATCTTCATCGCAATACCGTGAATTACCGACTGGGGAAAATCAAAGAGCACCTACGCATGGGCCTCGATAATCCCGATGAACTCATGTATTTGCGGGCGCTTTTTCTCCTTATGAGCTCCCGTGACACCGCAGAATAGGCCTCAAACTCTATACTGATAAACACATTGTCTTAGCCATTGGAGCAACCCCTTGCTCTTTTGATGCCAGGAGGCTTCCTTGAATCAACGTCCAACGCCGCGCCACGGAGCCGCTCAAGTCCGATCCGCCAGCAAAACACCACGACTCCTCATTGGGGGCCTACTTTTACTCTTTGTAGTTATAGCTGGCGTATGCTTGGGACTTTTTGTGGGTCAGTCCCTCCCCTCCTCCCCTGCCACGCAATCATCAAACACCCTCGCCTTCGATGGAGGAGATTTAGCTATGGCCGTGAAAGCAGAGAGCGACGCAGCTTCTGCCACCGTTGCCACCGCCCTCGAGGCCCAGGCCGCTGCTCAAGAGGCCGAGCGCAACCGACTCGCCCAAGAAGCCACCGTGGATGCCGCCAAAGCAAAACTCTCTCTTACCACCGATTTTCGCGATAGCTTCAACCATGGCCCCAAAGGGGCGGAGTATCAGAAGTACATCGTATTGCACGATACGGAAGGCGAAGGAAGTGCCTCTTCGGTGGCCGACTGGTGGGACTCTAACGGCGCCGGCGTTGCGGCCCACTTCATCATCAACAAAAATGGCACAATCCTTCAGTGTGCACCCCTTGACAGCATCGTGCACCATGCCGGTTTTGGCGACACGGGTCATAATGCCTCATTCGGCGTTGAAGATGAAAGCCGCGATGACAAAGTGGGTACTACCTCTATTGGCAGCTGGGCTGCTGATTACGGCATGAACTCCTATTCCATCGGCATCGAGATGGTTCACGTGGGAGGATCTGGCGATTATCCAAAGGCTCAGCTCGAGGCTCTTGATAATCTCATTGCCTACATTGATGCCTACTATGGGTTTGAAAGCGAAATCATTGATCACAAAGCTTGGCGAAGCGGCAATTCCGACACCTCGCCCGAGTTTGCCACCTACTTGCAGAACTACCAAACCAAGCGTACCCATCAGTAGCTGAGAACCAGCATTGAGGATACCTCTGAACCACGACTCCCAGCGCCCGCTCCCCTACCGTCCTCGGAAAGGAACATCATGACCACCTCTGCTTCTCGATTCTGCACCCAATGTGGCGCGGCCCTACCCTCAGACATGGCCTTTTGTATCCATTGCGGCGCACCCGTACCAGAAACACAATCCTCCACCGCTCAAGACCCTACAGCAGTGTTAGGCCATCAGTCTGCTACTTCGCGCTACGCGGCCTCTGATGCGGCCGATGCAGCTGCCACCATGGCCTTTCTCCATAGCGACGACAAGGGAGCCCCGACCTATGCCCCAAACACCAGTGGAGCGCCCTATGGAGCCCCTACCTATGGAGCCCAAGCCAGCCCTCAGGGTCGTCGCCCCGATCAAACCATGACAATGCCTCCACAGCAGCGCCCCCAAGCCAATGGTTCTTATGGGCAGCCGGTAGCGTCTCCCCTCTATATGAGTTCTCCAGAGCCTCAGAAATCCTTCCCTAAAGGTATTCTTATCGGGATTATTGCCCTTGTGGTTCTCGCTCTTATCGGCGCTCTCGTTTGGTTTGTTATTCTCCCTAAGACCCAGGGCACGTCTACGGCAACCTCAGATACCACTGCGAATGCTCCCGCCCAAACCGATGCCACTACGAAAGATAAAGCCTCGAGCGATACTACCGCCCCCAATGACGATCAACGGCGGGCAGAAGAAGCAGCGGCCGCTGAGGTAGCTGCCGCCGAGCAACAACGGCAGCAGGAAGCTGAAGCCCTAGCGCAAGCCTATAAACTTCCCGAAAGCAATAGCCGTTATTACACCGAAGCCGAACTTGCTGGTCTCTCCGATTACGACCTCTACATTGCCCGCAACGAAATCTATGCCCGTCATGGCCGTCAGTTCAAAAACGATGACTTGAATCAATACTTTAGGAACACCGATTGGTATCACGGCACCGTAGCACCCGAGAGTTTTGACGAAAGCGTCCTTAACGATTACGAACGCAAGAACAGCGAACTCATTCGCCAGATCGAGCAGGGGCGCAACTCAAGCTACCTCTAGGAACTGAGGCATTATCAAGGTTAGGTCCCGCGTTCAACCCGGGACCTAACTCGATCTACTTCTGAAATACTGATCCTAGGCGCAATCGCTACCAGCGCCTAAATGGAACCCAACGTGAGCTATCGCCCCAATTCGAATGAGAAGCTGGAGCCACTACTTCACGTAATGATCAGTCAAATATTGGATGATGTCATCAGACTCGTAGAGAGCTGTTTCCGTCTCTACCGCCACATCGCCATCGTTGCCTAGAGAGGTTTGTCCTTTAATAACTAAGCAGGGTACTTGGCGCTTCCCTCCAATGCGGATAAGCTCTTCTTCAACGCCTGGCATGGTGGTATCCCGCTTTTCCATGGTAATGCCCTGTTCTTCCATAAAACGAAGAACCTTTAAGCAGTAGGGGCAACTTTTACGGTAATACAAAACAAGATTCTCAATATAGGACATGGCTGTTCGGCTCCTTCTTCTCTTTTGAACCAGCGGTCTGTCCATGGCGGATTCTAAACGCTCATTAGGTCTAGTACCCCATGCAAACCTTTTGTTATTTGTTCCATAGTACCAAGGCAGGAAGATGGGTCGCCCAGAGCGTTTTCAGAGCGCTTCCCGGCCGTGGGCAAGCCGTTGCCTTAGATCAATCTCCAGCCTATGGAACCTGAAGAATAATTAAAAAAGAAAATGGTATCGTTCTGATCATTCCCGCTCTGAATGTCAATTTCTATATCCACAATAATCCCAATCAACCGCTAATGAGAATCTTGCGATTTGGTTACTCTATATTCGTAATCCTATTCTGCGCTACAATAGATATCACACCCGAGAGGGATGTATTGCGCCCATGGCTCAACGGATAGAGCAACGGACTTCTAATCCGTAGGTTGCAGGTTCGAATCCTGCTGGGCGCGCCAAAGCAAAGTGAGGTCAGCAGGATTCACTCGCTGGCCTCTTGTCATACTTTCGTCTTCAAGGAAAAGAAGGATCTCTGTGAAAAAAAAGATTGCAATTATCGGAGCATCGCATTTTCAGAGCCCCTTAATTCTTAAGGCGAAGGAAATGGGGCTAGAAACCCACACCTTCGCTTGGGCCTGTGGTGACATCGGTGAAACACAAAGCGATTTCTTCTATCCAATTAGCATCGTCGAAAAAGAACAAATTGCTGAAAAATGCCAGGAAATTGGAATAGATGGCATTTGCTCTATTGCATCGGACTTAGCAAATATTACCGTTTCTTATGTTGCCAATGAATTGGGTTTGACTGCGAATAGCGTCGAAACCGTAGCTGCAACTACCAATAAGAGCATAATGCGAAGCATTCTTTTAGAGAATCAAGATCCCTCCCCAAAGAGTATTACTTTTTCTACTAAAGATTCTTTAGATAAGCTCGATAGTCTCACGTACCCCATTATTGTTAAACCATCCGATCGTTCAGGAAGCAGAGGAATAACTAAACTCTCCGACCCCAACGGATTAGAGGATGCCATTAAGCAAGCTCGCAATGAAAGCTTCAACGGGAACGTGATGGTAGAAGAATTTGCTGGCGGCGAGGAATTCAGCGTTGAGTTTATTTCTTGGCAAGGCAACCATTATCCGCTTGCTATAACCAAAAAATACACATCTGGCTCTCCACGTTTTATCGAGACCGGTCACATCATCCCTGCATCACTTGACCAGTCAACTCGCAGCAGGCTCTTTAAAACCGTAGCATCGGCCCTCACTCATCTAGGAGTCGTTAACGGTGCTTCACATAGCGAGCTAAAGATTGATTTCAATGACGAAGAAACGATTAGCATTATTGAAATCGGAAGTCGTATGGGGGGCGATTGCATAGGCAGCGATTTGGTTGTTCAAGCGACCGGATATGACTTCTTAGAAAATGTTATAAAGGTAGCATTGGGAGAGCAGCCTGAACTTCCTAACTTAATGGAAGATGGCAGCGCTCAACCAGCATCGCATGCTGCTTGCATTCGATTTATCTTCGATGACCAGGATCTAATTGCATTAGAGCAGTTAAGGCAAGACAAAGAACTTGAACTGGTCTTTGAAAGCCCCATTATGCCAATGAATCAAACTATTGTTGATAGCTCTACACGTTACGGATATTACATCTTCAAGAGCGACTCAGCTGATGTCCTTCTACCATACCTTCCTCATTAAAAAGGTCGGCTCTGCTAGATTGATCTTGACTAATAGCACTTCGAACAACATACTGAGGCTGTTTATTAATACAGATAAAAATACGGCCAATATATTCACCAAGTAGACCGAGAAGGATCATTGTCAAGCCACCCATAAAAAGAATTATCGCTATTAATGATGAATAGCCAAGAGCGACATCATTGAATACTAACTGACGAATAATAATATAGAGACCATAGATGAATCCCAAAAAGGCACAAACCGTTCCCACGACGTCTGCCATACGAAGCGGAGCCACTGAGAAACTCGTAAATCCATTAAGCCAAAGTTTAAGCAAGCCTCTAAAAGTATAATTTGTAGTTCCATGAGCGCGCTCTCGCTCTTCCATAGGAACATTAACCATCCGCTTAGTTACATTACTAATTAGCCCTAAGGGATAGGAATAAGGATTCTTGTACTGCACTATATTCGTGCAGACGATCTTATTGAAAGCAAAGAAGTTAGACATTTCAAATTTCTTGGGAATGCCAATTAAAGCATGAGCCATAGCCGCATTAACACGACTGCCAAAATTTTTGAATCCACTTTGTTTTTTCTCGTAATACCTTGCAGCTACCATATCCGCCTCACCTGATTCAAGCGGATTGATAAGCTCCCAAACACGATCGACGGGACATTGGCCATCATCATCAAGGGATACCACGATATCGCCTGATGCATAGTTATAACCAGCCATAAGAGCATTATGCTGGCCAAAATTTCTAGAAAGCTCAATCACGAGTAAATGAGCATCCTGGGCTGAACGCTCGCGCAGAACCTCTGCCACATTATCCGGTGAACCATCTACTACCGTGATTACTTCGTAGCCACTATTCGGTTTTTGAGTCATCGTAGACTCTATCTCATCCAGTACTAAGCCAATAGTTTTAGCGCTGTTGTAGCACGGTATTACAAAGGATAATTTGCACATATACACTCTCTTCTATTATCCACCAAACAAGGATGTAAACTCAAAGCTACTCTTCTTATGTAGAGGGTCACCACCCCGACGGGTATAGGCTTCAGCTCGCGCTGTATCATGGGCTAAATACGCCCCAGCTCCAACGAGCGTATAATCACTAATAGAGAGATGGTCTTTAATTGTGCAGTTGATACCGAAGAAGCAGTGATCACCTACAGTAGAGCATCCTCCGAATCCCGTCATAACGCCCAGCGTATTAAAGCTTCCAATCTTGCACTCATGGCTTAGATTGCAAGAATTCCAGATAAGATTACAGTTGCCAACCGTGCTTTTCATACCCAATACAGCATTCTCTAGGACAATATTACCTTCTCCCATAGCATCAGCATAGCAAAGGGCACTTGGATGAACAAAATTCCTGACAAAGTATCCGAGCTCTTTTAGCTGGCAAAATGCGCGCTCGCGTATATCACCCATCTGAGCATAGCCGATTGCGATAAACGCATCGTATTCGGTTGGTGGGTATAATTGAGCTAGCTCCTCAAAGGCAACGACTGGTTTTGCTGTATCCAGATTCTCAGGAATATACTCCCTATCAACGCAATACGCAGCTATCTCCCAGGATGTAAATCGATCAATATATTCAGTCATAAGAGCAGAAAAGACGCCAAGACCGAATACTACAATTTTTTTATCTTTCATAGGCGACTTATAACCTCTAGTCTGTGGTATAGAATCTTTTATCTCTTTGATTCCTATATTAATTCGAATTTATTCTGCAATCGCTTAGGGATTGCAGAATACACACTATCCTGCGGTATCTGTTATCCAAGAAGAGAATAAATACCAATTCCAATCAGGATCAATGTAATAGCTAGCGCCTTTTTTATCGTAATTTTCTCGCCAAAAAAAACCGCTCCAAAAATCATGACATAGATATAACCAGTTGCTTCAAGAATGGGTCCAAACGAGAGCGGCACAACCCTGTATGCAAAAATACAAAGCAGAGAGGCTAAAAAGAAGAGAAAATATGCCGACAGCACTCGCGAATTGAAGTATTCTTTGATTTTTGAGGAATACGTCTGTAGTGCAGCTTTTTTTAATAGAACCTGCGAAATTGCACTTACAAAAGTTCCAAAGAGGAGAAAGCACGAGTAGATAAATAACGATTCACTCATACTGCCTCTTTATTCTTGCTTATCTCGCAATCTATAGCATTTTCAATCCCTGGATTTCCATGATCAGAATAAGCAAATAGAACAATTCCGGCCATCACAACAACAGCACCGATTGCCCTACCTAAAGTCAATGGCTCGTTAAATATAAGAAAACCCCAGATAATACCCCAAACTACCGTTACTGCCTTGTTTGCGTAGGCGCTAGTCAAGGGTAGGCGTTTTAATATTTGCTGCCATCCTATTGCATAAACTCCTAAGATCAGAATGATCCCGGCATACATAAAGAGAAACTCCCAGCTAACGGGATCAACACCTGCAGCAAGTTTGCTTAAAACACTCCCTAACGAATAAAACAACAGCAAACCTTGAAGCGCTAGGACGGTAGATAGAGATTTCAAATAGTCTCCTCTTGATAAAAAGCCAGAACTCCATCAATTACTTGCTGAACATCATCCTCGCTCATACCATAATATAAAGGAAGTCGTGTCAGTCTCTCGCTTATTGATGTCGTTTGCTCATCAGGGCCGTGAAAACGACCAAATCTCATACCGGCCGGCGAAGAGTGAAGTGGTATGTAGTGAAATACGGACATAACACCGCGCTCTTTAAGATACTCAATCAGCCGCGACCGCTGAGCCAAATCATCACATACAAGATAAAACATATGTGCATTATGAGTGCAATCATTTGGCAAAGAAGGTAGTTGTACTAATCCAGCCTTCTTTAGAGGAAGAAATGCGTCGTAATAGCGCTCCCATGTTGCCATTCGGTCATCATTGATGATGTCTGCGCTCTCGAGTTGCCCCCATAAGTACGCTGCACTCATATCACTCGGAAGATAGCTACTTCCTTTATCAACCCACGTATATTTATCCACTTGACCGCGAAAGAACCTTGAACGATTGGTGCCCTTCTCACGAATGATTTCCGCGCGATCATTATACTCAGGATTATTAATGATGAGAGCTCCTCCTTCCCCCATAGAAAAGTTCTTCGTTTAGTGAAAGGAAATACACCCTAAATCACCAATTGTACCCAAGCTTTTACCCTTATAGGTACTAAGTACACCCTGCGCAGCATCCTCTACCACTTTTAAGTTATATCTGCGCGCAATGTCCATAATGGCGTCCATCTCGCAAGCAACACCTGCATAATGCACTGGCACTATAACTCTAGTTTTTTCCGTTATAGCTTCTTCGATTTTTGTTTCATCGATATTAATGGTATCTGGACGAATATCTACAAACACTAACGTTGCGCCAGCCATAACAAAAGCCGACGCCGTAGTAGAAAATGTATAACTTGGGACAATAACTTCGTCACCCGGCTTTATGTCACATAGCAGCGCGGCCATCTCTAATGCTGCCGTACCGCTTGTCGTCAAGAGTACCTTCTGGGCATTTAAGTTTTCTTCAAGCCACTGATTGCAGCGCTTTGTGAACGGTCCATCCCCGCTCAACTTCCTATTATCACAAACTGCTTGGTGAACATAATCAAGCTCAGTCCCAATATATGGTGGAATATTAAAAGGAATCATGAAATGCGTGCTCCCATCAAAAGCCTTGGATAGTTTCTATATATCAATTCTAATTAAAACTCTGTCCATATATTGCCAGAGCTGACTCCGGTCATAAATTAATACGATATGTCATTCTTCGGAAGTATTCAGATACACGATGGTTTCGAGTTGTTGCTTTACCAGATAAATATTGTAGTCCCACTAGGGATGTTTCGGTTAATCCAATAGGCATTATCAATATGTAACCGAACACAACCATGCGATAGATGCATTCCCAATCGACCGTCCACAACACCACGACCGCCCGGAGTATAAAGAATCGAATGGAATAGATAATTTCCCGAAATCTGAGTCCAATAGAAGCACTCGTAAGAAGATGTTCCGAAAGAATATCCACGGCTTCCAACATGGTAAATGCCCTTAATCGTAGGAGTGCCCCATGCTCCCGGGCTACAAGGCATGTTATAGAGAGGCTCCCAATTGCCATAACTGCCATAGAAGACCATTGTCGCGCATGCATCAGTGTCTACAAGAAGTAAGTAATCCGTTGGACTTGAAAGAGTTTGCGCCACACGCCAACCGTAATACATCGTATTTGATGCAAATTCCTGAACACCGTCTCCAGGTCTGAAGTAATGATATTGGCCACTGATATCTTGCCAGCCAAATAGCATGCGTCCATCATTCAGGTCATAACAATACCAATTACCAGCTATGTAACTTAATCCGCGATGCAAATGGCCATCATAGATGTCATACCAATACCAATTACCATCGATATACTGGCTTCCGAAAATCAAGTGCCCATCGTAGGGATCGTAGCGGTACCAGCTACCGTCTATATATTGGTTGCCCAAAAGAAGATGTCCATCATAGGGGTCATAGCGATACCAATTGCCCTCAATATATGTAGAACCCAGAATCAAGTAGCCTTCATAGGGATCGTAGCGGTACCAGCTACCGTCTATATATTGGTTGCCCAAAAGAAGATGTCCATCATAGGGGTCATAGCGATACCAGTTACCGTCTATATATTGATTGCCAAATACTTGCTCCCCCGAAGAAGGATCAAAGCGATACCAAACATCGTTTAAGTAAACATTGCCCTTTTGCATCACACCGCTGTTTAAATCGAAGAAATAATGCTTACCGTCGATGGCATGAAGTCCAAGTAGCAATTCCCCGTCTTTGGTGGAAAAGCCGTAGGTCTTCTCATCGATAACTTGCAAACCTTTGATCGGGGTGCCATTGACGTAATAGTACTTCTTCTTATCTTGCTCCACCCAGCCTTCTTGCATATCCGGGTCTTCAGCGGCCGCGCCCTTACTCATTCCTTGATAATCTCCAAAGAACGCATCGTCATGTGTGCTTTGTTCCCCAGAAGTCTGAAGCGTCGAATCTGTCTCCACAGCGCTAAAGCCCGAATACCCGTCATTGACATCCGTCAAGTTTTCCAACAGCTGTTTTTCAGTATCGTATTCTTGAACAATCGAACTAGCACTGGCTTCTGTTATGCCACCAAAGCACAGCGCGACAAGAAAAAAGCATGCTATCGTTAGTCGACTCCAAAGTCTTGACCTTTTCATCTTAACTCCCATTAAACCGCACTCTTCAAACGTTACCAATTACAGCAATACACCTATTGAGCTTGCGAATAACAGCTTAGACACCATTCAGGCTTCGTTAAGCTCTTCCGAAACAACGCTTATGAGGCATAGATAGGCCATTCGAAGCCGTCAGGCTTAAACCCGTATTGGCTGTATGCCATGCCCATGAATTGTGCGATTTTTTTCGACCATCCAAGATCAGTAGCATATTGATGCCAGGTATTAGCAATGCCTGGAGCAAATCGCATCTTATAGAGTGTGTTTTGCGTGGTTTTAACCCCATTGCCAATGTCATAACTTGCAGTGATATACCAGCGATTAATGTACTCAGCACCGCCAATGATAGCCTTTGCGGGAGTATCCCAACCACGGTCCTTGGCCAAATAAGCTCCACCATTTAGCGGGTCTCTATCAAAGGCGCCGATTCCATAAAAATTAAAATAGCCTTCATACCCACTAACAGCACCCGTCGCAAGCCGCGAACAACCCCAATCGCTTTCGTGGATAGCATGGGCCAAGATATAAACTTCGTTCACACCAGTCGCTTTTGAAGCCTGGACTATGCTCGCTCCAATAC
>CAJUNI010000032.1 GCA_910587945.1 uncultured Parvibacter sp. | reverse complement strand
GCCCTAGTTCTTCGAAGGCCTCAACCACTGCCACGCGCGCCTCGTCGCGACTCATGCCTGAAAACTTTCCAAAGCCCTCAACCACGTGGGCGGTTTCATCAAAGATATTAATACGCTCTAAGCCAGCGCGCTCCCCCATGGCAAAGTCATTGGGGTCATGAGCAGGAGTAACTTTTACCGCACCGGTTCCAAATTCGCCATCCACATAGAAGTCTGTAAAGATAGGAATCTCGCGATCTACCAGAGGCAATGCAATTTTTGCCCCCACGAGATCTTGGTAGCGCTCGTCTTTCGGACTTACTGCCACACCCGTATCACCCAGCATGGTTTCGGGTCGCGTGGTAGCAACCACAATGTATTCCCGATCCCCCACCGGCTCCACCAAGGGGTAG
Source organism: uncultured Parvibacter sp. (assembly GCA_910587945.1). Classification (GTDB taxonomy): domain Bacteria; phylum Actinomycetota; class Coriobacteriia; order Coriobacteriales; family Eggerthellaceae; genus CAJUNI01. The sequence continues at coordinate 22,223 of CAJUNI010000032.1, read as the reverse complement.
CGTAAATACCACAAATGGCCAGACTCGTCTTCGTATTCCGCTTCATCGTCAGCAATGGCAGTGGTGCAATGAGGGCACCAGTTCACGATACGTTTACCGCGATAGACAATGTCATCATGATACCAATCACAGAACACCTGACGAACGGCTCGAGAGAACTCAGGACTCATCGTAAATTGCTCATCGTCATAGTCACAAGAACAACCCATGGCAGCAATTTGGTTCACGATGGTAGTGCCATACTCCAAGCGCCACTCTTGACAGGCGGCAATAAACGCATCGCGGCCGATTTCGCGACGATTAATACCCTGTTCCGCAAGATGCTTATCCACTTTTGTTTGGGTGGCAATACCTGCATGGTCCGTGCCTAAAATCCAGCGAGTTTGATAGCCCTGCATACGCGCCCGACGGATACAGGCATCTTGAATAGAGTCATTCAACGCATGACCCATGTGGAGAACACCAGTCACATTGGGCGGCGGAATAACAATGGTGTAACCCTGATTGCCATGAACCCCAAATCCTGGCGTCCGCTGAAACCAGCCGCCATCCTTCCATGCTTGGAAGATGGGCTGCTCCCACTGGGCATAGGCGGAGGTTGCCTCTTCTGACTGTTTCGTCTCCGTCATCATGTATCCTTCCTAGCCAAAGCGATCCTTTGAATTCGCTTGAAAGCTTTCAGCGTATCTTTATAGGAAAACACCGTTTGCGAAACCTTACAAGAAAAAGACGGGTCCCAACTTGCAAGAACCCGTCTTTACTCAGTCAATGGCCAATCTATTGCGCCATTGCTCCTTAGCCAGCAATACGCTGAGCTGCAGGAGTTACTTCCACCAGAGGCGTCGTTTCTCCCGTTACATCCGTTGCTCGCAGCGTTACCACACAGGGCTCTTTAAGCTCCGGCAAATCATACATAACGTCGGTTAATACCCGTTCACAGATTGAGCGCAAGCCGCGCGCGCCGGTACCATGCTCCACAGCTTCAGCAGCAATGGCTTTAAGCGCCTCCGGCTCGAAAATGAGTTGCGCGTTTTCAAACTCAAACATCTTCTGGTACTGCTTCACCAAGGCATTCCGGGGTTCAGTCAAGATGCGCACTAAATCCTCTTCAGAAAGCTCAGAAAGCGAAGTGATAACCGGAATACGGCCCACAAACTCAGGGATCATTCCAAACTTATGCAGGTCCTCAGGCAATACCTGAGAAAGCAGCTCCGCCTCTTCCACCTTTCGGTTCTCCGGCAACTCTGCCACAAAGCCCAACCCTGAGGTACCTTTACGGGCGGCAACGATATCTGCCAAGCCCACAAAAGCGCCACCCAAGATGAAAAGAATATTGGTGGTATCAATCGGAATGAGCTCTTGCTGAGGATGCTTACGCCCTCCTTGAGGAGGCACCGACGCTTCACAACCTTCTACGATCTTCAACAGCGCTTGCTGAACGCCTTCACCCGATACATCCCGAGTAATAGAAAGGTTCTCTGCCTTACGAGCAATTTTGTCGATCTCATCAATATAGATGATACCGATTTCCGCCCGCGGAATATCAAAATCAGCAGCTGTGATGAGCTTTAAGAGAATGTTCTCCACATCCTCACCCACATAGCCAGCTTCGGTTAGGGTCGTTGCATCAGCAATAGCAAACGGCACCTGAAGCGTACGAGCAAGGGTTTGAGCGAGCAGCGTTTTACCTGAACCTGTGGGTCCCAACAGCATGATGTTGGATTTTGCCAGCTCCACATCACCCTCATCTGCAGCGGCACCCATGGATACTCGCTTGTAGTGGTTATAGACCGCCACAGAGAGAGCCTTCTTTGCCGCCTCTTGACCTACCACATGCTCTGACAGTTCTTTATAGAGCTCATGGGGAGTCGGAAGGTTGCCCAAAGCGTCCACTTGCTCTTGAGCTTCTTCAGGAGTAACGCCACCCCGACGATGGCGTCCCTTCTGGCGAATCGGCTCTTCCTCCATTTCCTCCATTTCGGGAGTGAGAGAAAAGCCTAAATCACGCATCATGGCATCAGCACAGACTGAGATGCACTCATCACAAATGCAAATGCCATTAGGGCCTGAGATCATGGCATTAACCTGCTGGGGCTCTTTGCCGCAGAAGGCACAGTAGATCTCATCAGGTCCTTCATCCCGATAAGGATGTTTGTTTCTATCTTGAGTCATAGCGCAGGGAAATCCCTTCCAAGGTCTTAGGCTTCGGGCTGAGCGCCATGGTGATAGATGATTTCGTCTACCAAGCCATAGGCTTTTGCCTCTTCAGCGGTCATATAGTTGTCGCGCTCAGTATCCATTTGAATGGTGTCGATATCTTGGCCCGTATTGTTGGCAAGAATCTGATTCAAGCGCTTGCGGGTTTTCAGCATGAAATCAGCCACGATAGCGATTTCAGTCTGCTGACCCTGGGCACCACCAAGGGGCTGGTGAATCAGTACCATTGAATTGGGAAGGCAGAAACGCTTGCCCTTCGTGCCTGATGAAAGCAAAACTGCTGCCATGGAAGCACATTCACCAATACAAATGGTTTGAACATCGCACTTGACGAAGTTCATCGTGTCCAAGATGCCAAGACCCGCCGTTACCGATCCTCCCGGAGAGTTAATGTAGAGCTGGATATCCTTTTCCGGATCGGCGCTTTCCAAGTGAAGCATTTGAGCCACCACGGAGTTAGCTACATGGTCGTCAATCTGCTCCCCTAAAAAGATAATGCGGTCATTGAGAAGGCGGGAATAAATGTCATAGCTACGCTCCCCTCGCGGGCTTTGCTCAATAACGTAGGGGATCAGGGCATTGCTTACACGCTCAATAGCCATAGGTCTTTCCTCTCTTTCATGCAGTGCCACTTTCATGGCCTCTCTATAAATCCATCCCATAGTGATACAGATGTACGATAAGCGCAAGCACTAGTCAGAAAACCTCCATAGCAAAAAGGCCGTCTGGAGTCTCCGCTCACCAACGGCCTTTTTAAGATTCATAGCCTACGCCTAGGCGTAATCGAGAAACCTATTCAGCGTCTTTTTTGTCGTCTTTATCCGTAACGGCAACCACTTCCGCCTTATCTAGAGCATCACGGAGCGCCTTATTGCGAGAAATACCCTCGCGCAGAATGTACAAACGGCCGCTCTCGCGCCATTCCTTTTCGGTAGCAGCGGGGTCTTCTAACCCAGCAGCGGCAAACTCTGCGGTAACTTCATCATCAGTGGCTTCGATCTCGAAATGACGAGCCCATGCATCCAAAGCCAACTCGCGCTTCGCTTCATCTTCAGCTTGCTGCTTCACATCTTCCTTGAACTGATCGGAGGTGATACCCAGCATAGACAGGTAAGAATCGAAGGTTAAGCCTTGACGCTGGAGTTGAGTAAAGAAGTCTTGCAGAAGGCTCGCTTCGGTTTCCTCTACGGCAGAGGCCGGAACTTCCCCCTGAAGGCGCTCTGAGAGTTCCGTCAACACCTGGTTCTCTTTCATGCGCGGCAGAGCTTGACCCTTTTCCTGCTCAATGCTCTCAGCAATTTCCTTGCGAAGTTCATCAGCGGTTTCGATACCAAAGGTTTCCTTTACCCACTCATCCGTGAGCTTAGGAGCAGCTTCCTTCTTTACCACGTTACACGTAACCGAGAAGGCCACTTTCTTACCGGCAGCTGAAGACAACACCACAGATTCTTCTTCCACCGGGATCTCAAGAGTGAAATCACGGGTCTGGCCCTTCTTAATGCCCATGATCTCCTCATCGAAGGCCTCAGAAAATGCGCCCGAACCCGGCTGATAGATCCGAGACTCAGTGCTAATAGAGGGGATATCCTCGCCCTCTTCATCGGTAGCTTTAATAGTGAGATCAACATAATTCTCAGGCTTAAGCTTGGTAGCCGCGGAAGCATCTTCCATGGAGGTATAGTGGCTCAACAGTGCATTGATTTGGCCCTCAACCTCATCCTCTGTGGCACCTTCTTCAGGCAGCTCTACCGTCACGGGCTCATAGGAGCTCAGCTCATAGCTAGGTTTCACCGCTACCGTAAAGGAGAAGCTATAGGGCTTGCCGCCTTCCACCAATGAAGCATCGTCGCTGAATTCCGGACGACCTGCGGGGAAAATGCGCTCCTCTTCAATCACCAGCGGATAGGTGTCATTAACCAGATCCTCGCTTACCGCTGCCAGCACAGCCTCAGCGCCCAAGGCATTATCAATAACCGGACGCGGTGCCTTTCCCTTACGGAAGCCAGGGAAGTTATAGCGTTGAGCGAAATCCTTGTAGGTTTTCTTTATGCGCTTATCTACTTCAGCGGCATCCACCGTAACGGTTACGCTGATACGATTGTCCTCAAGGGTCTCGACTTTAGTTTCCACGAAATTTTCCTCCATCAATAATCGGTACGCATTCTTCCATGATAGTAAAGATAGCGCTTAGCGCATCTTACCTACCGCCGAACGCACTAAACCGGCATTATCGCACACTCATTACCGTGTTGCCATAAAAGGTCGCTAAGGGTTTTGCTATGATAACCAGACGGCAGAGATACTTCAGTTACACTCTGCGCTGACATTCGTGCGGGCGTGGCGGAATTGGCAGACGCGCCAGATTTAGGTTCTGGTGAGGAAACTCGTGAAGGTTCAAGTCCTTTCGCCCGCACCATTTTTGTTTTGAGGGGGCCCCAATCCATGGCATTTAAAGATGTAATGCATAAGTACAATGAGATCAGTCTCATTAAACGAATCATTGTAGGTTTGGTTATTGGCGTCATTTTGGCGCTGCTTATTCCCGCCGGTGCTGAAGGTTTTGCTGGTGGCGTGGCAGAATTCCTTACCCTTCTAGGAAACCTCTTTGTTAATGCCCTGAAAGCAGTGGCGCCAATCCTTGTGTTCTTCTTAGTTATTAGCGCTCTTGCTAACGCTAAGGCCGCCGGCTCTATGAAGACGGTCATCATTCTCTACATTATTAGTACGTTTGTAGCTGCTGTAGTAGCAGTTATTGCGAGCTTCTTGGTACCCATCGATATTACCTTAGTAGTCAATCCTGAAGTTGAGCAAACCTCCCCTCAAGGTGTAGGTGAAGTTCTGACCACCGTTATCATGAATATCGTTGCCAATCCGGTGGGTGCGCTTACCAATGCTAACTTCATTGGCATTCTCGCCTGGGCTATTGCTTTGGGTATTGCTCTTCGTGCCGCAAGCCAAGCGGTAAAGGATGTGTTTACCGCTGTTTCCGATGCCGTTTCTATGGTAGTCCGTTGGGTTATCGCTTTGGCTCCCTTTGGCATCATGGGCTTGGTCTACACCTCGGTATCCGAAAATGGCATGGACATCTTTGTGGAATATGGCCAGCTCATTTTGCTGCTCGTTGTCTGCATGTTCTTTATTGCCTTAGTAACCAATCCGCTTATCGTCTTTATTTGCACCCGCAAAAACCCTTATCCCTTGGTATTGCGCTGCCTCAAAGACTCAGGCATCACCGCCTTCTTTACGCGCAGCTCTGCAGCAAACATTCCTGTAAACATGGAGCTTTGTCGCAAGCTCGGCCTCAACAAGGATAACTATTCCGTATCCATTCCTTTAGGCGCCACCATTAACATGGCCGGTGCTGCCGTTACCATTACGGTTATGGCTATGGCTGCTTGCCACACCCTAGGCATTCAGGTAGATCCGTTTGCTGCTGTCATTCTTTCTGTACTCGCTGCTGTTTCTGCCTGTGGAGCTTCTGGTGTGGCTGGCGGTTCCCTGCTCCTGATTCCTCTGGCCTGCTCACTCTTCGGCATTGATGCCGATATCTCCATGCAGGTCGTTGCCATCGGCTTCATCATTGGTGTGATTCAGGACTCCTGCGAGACTGCCCTTAACTCTTCTTCTGACGTAGTATTTACCGCTACCGCTGAATACCGTCAGATGATCAAGGAAGGCAAGCCTGTATCTATCGGCAAAGATGCCTACTCTCTTGATGAGATCGACTAATTAGATTCTCTGTAGAGAGTTTGTAACGGCCGGCCCCTAAGGAGCCGGCCGTTTTCTTTGTCACTCTGGATAATTCCCAGCAGCGTAAATCTCGGCCTAGCGTTGATGTAGACACTCCTGCACACCGTATTAGGCGCTCCTCAGGATAACTCTTGACTCACCATAACCCTTGCCGCCTACGGCCTCATAGATGGCCTAAAATGAAACCAGTTACCACTCTATAGGAGAGGCTCCTTTTGAAGGCTTCAATACTCTTTGGCATACCCAATGACTACCTTAAGATCTGGAACCGATGGACACGCAAATTCCGCGGACCCACTAAACAGCGCGCTCGGCTTGCCCTCAAAGTCATTGATCGGGTTCTGGTAGTTCTTTTTGTTGCGCTTTATGTTCTTTTAGGCTGGGGTTGTCTTACAACTTCTCCAGGGTCCGGTATTGGCTACCTAGCAGCCTCAGCCCTAAGCTTTGGGCTTTTGAGCCTCTTTCGTAGACGCTATAACGAACCGAGACCCTATGAACTCTTTAAGCTCACGCCTCTGGTTGCACGAGAAGGTGCAGGAAAATCCTTCCCTTCCCGTCATTGCTTCTGTGCGTTTTTAATTGCAACTATTACGTTTGCTGTTTTCCAACCCTTTGGAGGGTTTGCCATCCTCGCTGCAATCCTACTCGGTTGGCTCCGGGTTCTTGAAGGAGTTCACTTTCCTCGAGATATTATTGCGGGAGCTGTGCTTGGAGTTTTAGGAGGACTGTTTACCCTAGCCGCTACCCTCTGGCCCCTCTTTTCATAACCAATCAGTCTTCAGCGCTACCTTAGGCTCCGCATCATCCATTGATGTTCAACATGCTCATCGTATTCAATAGGACCGTAGGCTTTATAGCCAGACTTCTCATAGAAGGGTTGGACTTCACATTGGGCATGGAGATGAATTTCCGTAGCTCCTGCCTCCTGAGCCACCCGTTCCGCTTCTTCTAAAAGAGCTCGACCAATGCCCCCTTTGCGCTTTTCAGGCAGTACCGCTAAGCGACCAAACACCCACCGACCGTCTTTGGTTTCAAGGCCGGGCTCCAACGAAGAAGGAAAAACCCGGGCACAGCCAAGAAGAGCACCCTCTTCATCATAGGCGGTGACATGAATCATTTCCGGAGCTTCATCCTCAGGACCAAATTCCTGCTGAAATCCTTGCTCCTCCATGAACACACGACGGCGTACTACTTGGGCATCCTCATAAGCATCCGTGCGAAATTGTAATTTCATGGTAGCTCCCGTCTACTCTTGACTGTGACGACCCTCGTGAATCCAAAATTCCGCGTATTAAAAAACAGACTGGGAAAACTCCCAGTCTGTTTAAAATTTCTGGCTCCCCGGGTAGGACTCGAACCTACAACCCTTCGGTTAACAGCCGAATGCTCTGCCAATTGAGCTACCGAGGAATCTCTTGGCGCGCCCTCAAGCGCAAGACAGAATTATATCGAAACCAGCATTCAGTGCAACAACTTTTTTGCCAAACGGAAAAAAGCTTTCTGATGGTGTTATCCCTAGACGAATATGAACATCAAGAGGAAGGCAAGGGCCGACACCCACATGAGCGGCTTAACCGAGGCAATACGTCCGCGTGCCACCATCAGGATGACGTAGGCAATAAAGCCGAGACCGATACCGTTCGTGATGGAATAGGTAAAAGGAATACCCACAATGATAAGAAATGCCGGGAACGCCATTTCGGGCTCTTTCCAGGAGATGTCGCCGATGTCGGTCATCATGAGATAGCCCACAACCACCAACGCGCCACAGGTAGCAGCACTGGATACCATCCCGAAGATCGGTGCCATAAAGGCGCAGAATAAGAAGAGGATGGCTACGACCACATTCGAGAGGCCCGTACGCGCTCCCGCTGCAACACCGGAAGTGGATTCCACAAACGTCGTGATTGAGCTTGCACCCATAAATCCACCCACAGCCGCTGCAGCCGAGTCAACCATCAGAATGGGCTGAATGTCTTCTACGTTGCCCTTCTTATCAACAAAGTCTCCTTGGCGAGCGACGGCAAGCACCGTACCCATGGTGTCGAAGAAGTCACTCATGAGCAAACTAAACACAAAGAGAAGCAGAGCTGGTTGAGCGAATACCTGGACGATGGCTAACGTACCATCTACTGACTGGAATGGAGCGGCAAAGGCGGAGAAGTCTAAACCAAAACTCCATTCGGTAGGCAATGAGGTAACGCCTAAGGGAATACCAATAAGTACGGCCACCACGATAGAAATAAGCAGACCACCGCGAACTCCGAGAATGGTCAAAATGATAGCCACAATGAGCGAACAGAGTGCCACGATGCTCGTGGGTTCCCCTAAGGGTCCCAGCGCAATGAGTGTAGATTCATCGGCAATAACAAGCCCTGCACCCTTAAGACCAATAAAGGCAATAAATAAGCCAATACCGATACCAATGGCATGACGCAGATCCACCGGAATTGCATCCATCACGGCTTTTCTGAGGCCGCCAAGTACCAACCCTAAGATAACAATACCCTCGAGGAACACGACCGCCATAGCAATGCGCCAGTAAATACCTAGAGAGGCGCACATGCCATAGGCCACCACAGCGTTGATTCCCATACCTGAGGCCAAGGCTAAAGGACGATTGGTTACCAAGCCCATAACCAAGGTCATGATGGCGGCGCCGACGCACGTAGCGGTCAGGCCTGCCGTAAACGGCACCCCAGCGTCCGCCAGAATAGCGGGGTTAACGGCAACAATATAAGCCATCGCCAAAAAGGTAGTTAAACCACCGACGACTTCCGTTGATACCGTTGAACCTCTCTGTTTAATCTTAAAGAACTGCTCCATGGCTCCCCTTCCCACCAAACGGATAAATCCTCGTGGTTGGTCACTCTACTACATTTAGAGAACTGCTGCCCAGATGATTCTCAATCTTTTATTTCCCCAGTTCAGAGTGAATCCAACGACTTTATGCAGTTCCTAGGTTCCTGCCTAAGCCTAGAGAAAAGATGAATTACTTTTTCCGGCGAACTCGATAGCAATGATGGATCTTGGGATTGCGCTCAAAATCGTGGGCAATCGTAGATGCCGTAATATCTTCCATTTCAACCCCGAGACGCTCAAGTTCGTCCCAATCAGGTTTGAAATTGCGTAGATTGCAGGAGAAGATTGCCTCACCCTGAGGCGCCAATAGCCGCGACACGCCCACAAGGAGTTCTACGTGATCCCGTTGCACATCCCAGGTACGCTTTCCCATGGCTTTGGAATTGGAAAACGTAGGCGGATCAACAAAGATGAGATCAAAGGTCTTACGCTCTCTGCGTGCTTGGGTAATCCAGGCCATCACATCAGCCTTCACCAGCTGATGAGGAGTGCCCGAGCCACAGGTGAACCCATTAGCAGCCATATTTCGTGCAGCCCAATCCAGATAGGTTTGACTTAAATCGACCGTCGTGGTTTCGGTGGCTCCTCCCGCGGCCGCGTAAACCGTAGCCGATCCGGTATAGGCAAACAAGTTCAAGAAGCGCTTAGCTTTGGCTTGGGCGCCCACAAGGGAACGCGTTATACGGTGATCAAGGAAGAGTCCCGTATCCAAGTAGCCTGCTAGATCGAGTTCAAATGTTAGGCCGCCCTCTTGGCTTTGAATAACGTAGTTTCGGTGTCCGTAATCGCTATATTGAGAACCTCCCTTAGAGCGCGTACGCAGCTTGGAGAACACCTCATCGGGGCGAACACCGAGTACCACAGGGGTAAGCGCAAGCATGTCTTCAAAGCGCCGCCGGGCAAGCGCAGGGTCCACCGATGACGGAGCTTGATATTCCGCCAAGTGAATGAAGGTGCGTCCTTCAGTTTCCCCGGTTCCTTGATATAGATCGATGGCACAGGCGTAATCCGGTAGGTCGGCGTCATAAATTCGGTAGGCCGATATTCCCTCCCGCTTTGCCCAGCGTCTCCGCTCTCGCGCTACTTTTGCAAGCCGGGAAGCGAATTGCTGAGCTGCCTGATCGTGGACTAATACCTCATGATCTTTCCCGCCAAAAGGATCAGGTACCACGAGGCTATGAAGGCTCTGGAGCGGTCCTCCTAAAACCTCGAGTACAATCTTTGTCTGCCCGCGTACGGTAGTTATCTTTGATAGAGCCGACTCAGAAAACCGATCATCAATGGCTTCTGTAGCACTCCAGGCAAACTCTGAACCCTCAGGGCTTTGCTGATAGGCTTCAATACAAGCAGAAACTTCCGCCAGCGCGCGAGCGTCTTGAGAATCTCGTTCTAGCGGAACGCTATGTCCCACGAGGATGGCGGCGTCTGACTGCTCTTGACGCGTTCGTGTTGCTAAACGGCTGAGTACCTCCGATTGATTTTCATTTGCAGCCTCAATGGAGAGGACCGATCGAAGTCCTGCCGCCTTAGCATGGGTGCGTGCCCGAGCAATGGAGGGCGATGATTCTGACAGACCCACGACACGAACCTGCTCTTTACAAGGAGCCTCTGCAGTCATGGCAGCAACCCCCAAGGCCGCAAGTCCCACCTCAAAGCGTTCGTCTGCTTGCGCAAGAAGATCCTCCCAGTACTCGCTATCAAATTCAGTCCAGGCATAAAAGCCCCACTGAGACCGATATAGACTCGGAGCCTGATGCGAAAGGATAGATGCCGCTTCACAAGCCATAATGCCATCGTCACAGGCGGGGTCTATAAACCCCCAACCTTGCTGAGCTTTCTCGTTCCACTGGGCAAGAGCCAAAACGCTGGCAGCCAATGCACAGGTAGAGGAAGCATTCTGCCCATCTCCGTCATTCAGATAGGACCGTTGGTGGAGCGACGCCCCCGTGAGATCCAACGACACCGTGGCTTTGTGCTCTTTAAGACGGATCTCTATTACAGCCGTGGCTTGCTTAGCATCCACCGACGGTCGCTTCCCGGTTTTTTCGCGCAGCCGATCACATATGGCATCTTTTGCCTTCAGGTCCATGAAGTGACTATTACGCAACGCTTCGTTCGTGCCTCGACCTCGAACTCCAAGTACAGCATCGGCGCTAAGAATGGACTCCCAGGGCAGGTTGTAGACTTCGCGATAAAGCGCATCGGCATCGGTGGCATCTACTCGGCCCAACGTCAACAAAATACGCCCTGACAACCGGGACCACAGACAAACACGAAGCACTGCATGAGCTGAGGCAAAGAACGTCACACCCCCCTTCAGAGGCCGTACTTTAGCAATGGAGAGGTCTTTGAGTTCCTGAGCCAATAGTGCTTCCGTACCCGGTAAACACGTAGCGAAGAATTCGAGGTGATTTGTGTTCTGGGCAGGTTTATGTTGGGCCATGCAAAGCCTCTCTCAAACGGTGATAGCTTTTTGTATAGTAGCATCGCTCCTAGCTCGCACCTAAGGCCTCTAGGTCCCAGGAACGAATACTTCGGCAACCTACCTCTGCTGTAGAGAGTCTAAAAACTCCCGTAATGGACAATCTCATCTAAAGGACGACGCTCGTTGTGAAGCTGGGCTGGTTCCATAGCGCCATGGCCAACCATTAAGAACTGATAGGGCACCACTGATTCTGGTATTGCAAACACCTCTCGAGCTACTGCCGGCTCGTAGGCCCCCACAATACAACTATCCAGGCCAAGATTTTTTGCCTCAAGAGCCATTTGCATGAGCGCGAGTCCGCTATCAATCCATCCATAATCTGGGGTTACAACCGGATTCTTAGCTGACTCTTCCTGGTTAAAGCAAACCAAAATAGCTGTGGGTGCGTTATAACGACAACGGGAACACTCATCAACTTTGGCAAGATCTTCTCCCTGCAACACCAAAAAGCGCCAAGGCTGTCTATTGATGGCTGATGGCGCAACGCGTCCCGCTTCAAGAATAGCCTCCAGTTCTGACTGAGTGAGAGCTTCATCAGTAAACTTTCGGCATGAATAACGCTGCTCGATGAGATCTTGATACTCCATAATTGCCTCCTAGGTGATTTGTTAACCAGCTCTATCTTAGGCATCAATAAGAGATAGCCACACCGATTAGGTCGCAATTTTTGACGAGCTGTTGATGAGTTACGCAAAAGAACATGGAACAAAAAATGGGGCTGGATGTTTATCTCCAGTCCCATCACTAGCTACCAGATACGTGAACGCTCTTTGCCGCCTGAGCGGACCCGATTTAATCCTCCAGGTAGTCCTTCAGTTTTGAAGAACGAGAAGGATGTCGAAGCTTCGCTAAGGTCTTCGACTCAATTTGACGAATACGCTCACGGGTTACGCCAAACTCGCGACCCACTTCTTCCAGAGTACGTGGATGGCCATCCTCAAGACCAAAACGCAGGCTGATAACTTTGCGCTCACGCTCAGCTAAGCTGTCCAGCACCTTCGCCAATTGCTCCTGGAGCATTGAGAAGCTTGCTGCATCCGGAGGCACCACTGCCGCATCGTCTTCAATGAAGTCGCCCAGTTGCGAGTCTTCTTCTTCACCAATCGGCGTTTCCAGCGAAACCGGCTCTTGAGAAATCTTTTGAATCTCACGAACGCGCTCGGCCGTAAGGCCCATTTGCTCGCCAATCTCTTCCGGGGTTGGTTCCCGACCCAATTCTTGGAGCAACTGGCGCTGAATACGCACAAGCTTATTGATGGTTTCTACCATATGCACCGGAATGCGAATAGTACGGGCCTGATCAGCGATAGCGCGGGTGATAGCTTGGCGAATCCACCAGGTGGCATAGGTAGAGAATTTGAAGCCCTTAGTGTAGTCGAACTTTTCCACGGCGCGAATAAGACCCAGATTGCCTTCTTGGATCAGGTCCAAGAACAGCATGCCACGACCCACATAGCGCTTTGCAATAGACACAACCAGTCGCAAGTTAGCTTCAATCAGCTGTTGCTTCGCGTCTAAACCTACTTGCTCAATACGGCCTAAGCGACGCTTCTCACGGCGCTCAAGTTCAATACCTTCTTCTTCGGCCTTCTCAAGCTCTTCGGTAGCCGCAACGCCAGCCTCAATTTTCATGGCAAGGTCAATTTCTTCTGCTGCCGTAAGCAGGGGCACCTTACCGATTTCCTTGAGGTACATACGAACCGGGTCACCGGTAAGCATGGTGACATTTGCATCGGCGTTACGCTTGCGGGCCTTTGACTTAGAAACCCGGGTTGAACGCACTTTAGGCAGCGATACATCGGAGGCTGCTTTGAGTTCTTCCTCAGGAATGCCCGCCAGAAGATCCTCATCGTCTTCGTCTACTCCGGCCTCGAGCTTTTCTTCGGTTAAGGAAGAGTCTGCATCATCACCATCCGAGACTTCACCCGCCTTGGCGTCAATAATGACAGCGGAATCGCCTTCTTCATCTTCGATGGCTAATACTTCTTCTTCGACATCCAGAGTATCTGCTGAAACTTCTTGGGTTTTTACTTCTACGTCTTTGGCAGCTTTCGTCTTTGTTTTAGCTGTCTTTTGTTTAGTTGTAGCGGTCGCTTTTGCCACGCGTTGTTCCTCCTCACGAGGTGATATGGGCATAGCTTCGCCATAGTAGGGCGAAATGCGCGAACGAAAATATTAACACAAGGAATTAGTAATCTCAAGACTTCTCTTGTTGTCGCGCTGCACCAGTTTCCATAGCAACTGCCCGAGGCCAGGCTCCTACCAATCAAGAGAAAACCAACAGCCACAGACCATCGATTTCAGCGAGTATCAAAGCAGGTTCATAGGATCAACGTCTACCGCCACGTTCACCGCATCACTCGCTTTGCGCGACCGGAATAGCGGTGTCAAAACTGCCGCAATGTCAGCCTCAGGCGGAGCCTTCACTAAGATATGCCAGCGATAGGTACCTCGAAGCTTCTCCAAAACACAGGGAGAGGCTGGCAATACTTCCCACTCAGACCCTCCGCGCTCAAAGACGGCTTGCTTGACCTCCCGCTCCAGTTCCCGTGCAGCTTCCTCGGTGGCTTCCTGGGTGGACCCCCACACAAGAACATTCGCTAAACGCGCATAGGGAGGATAACCCAGTAGACGTCGTTTCGGCAGTTCTGCGTTGAGAAATCCTACACGGTCATAGTGTGCTGCTGCCGCTATGGCTGCAGCGTTTGCTTCGTAGGTTTGCACCAAAACGCGCCCGGCTAAGGTGGCTCGCCCAGCACGACCCGCCACCTGTTCCACTAAATTGAAGGTACGCTCCCCAGCACGATAATCGGGCAGATTCAATTGGGTATCTGCATTGATGACCCCAACAAGGGTAACCTCATCAAAGTCCAACCCTTTTGCAATCATTTGAGTGCCCAGCAATACCGAGGCTCCCGCTGAACCAAATTGCTCGAGCAGTGCCTGATGAGAGCCTTTAGTTTTTGTCGTATCAGCATCCATGCGAATGATGGGCACCGCTTCTAGGTGGGCATCATTGAGGAGCTGTCGAAGATCGCTCTCAACGCGCTGGGTGCCAGCACCAAACTTCCGCAAGTAAGGACTTTCACAGTGAGGACAGGTTGAGGGAAGAGGCTCATGATAGCCACAGTGATGGCAGATAAGTTCCGCGCCGTCTTCGTGATAGGTGAGCGACGTGGAGCAAGAAGGACACTCCGGCACAAAGCCACATTCACGACAAAGTACGAACCGGGCAAAGCCCCGCTGATTCAACAGGAGCACCACTTTGCGACCCGCCCTCAATTCTTCCGTGAGCGCCTGGGTCAAGCGTCGCGAAAACATCGAGCGAGAACCACTACCAAATTCCTGGGCCATGTCGATGACTTCAATGGGAGGCATTGGCTGGCCGTTGGCCCGCTCTGCCAAGACCACGCGCTGCCACCGCTCATCTTTTGCACAACGATGAAGGGTCTCGATAGAGGGCGTGGCAGATCCGAGGACCAAGGCAGCACCGGAGCGAGCAGCCATCCAAGCGGCCACCTCTCGCGCATGATAACGTGGGGCATTCTCTTGCTTATAGGTTTGCTCGTGCTCTTCGTCAATAACGATGAGCCCTACGTTAGTAAGAGGGGCGAAAAGGGCACTTCGTGGTCCTACCACTACCCGAGCGCGCCCTTCACGGATCATATCCCAGGTATCAAAGCGCTCCCCATGACTCATACGAGAGTGAAGCACGGCCACTGAATTCCCAAACCGACCCCTAAAACGCGCTACTGTTTGAGGGGTAAGAGAAATCTCAGGCACGAGCACGATGGCGCTTCTACCAGCCTCAAGCGTAGCCTCAATCGCCTGCAAATAGACTTCGGTTTTTCCAGAGCCGGTTACCCCATCAACCAACACCACGGAACCATCCTGGGCCGCTCGCGCTTTATTGATGGCATCAATGGCAACCAACTGACCTTCAGTTAGTTGATGGGTGCACGGGTGAGCAATAAGAGGTTCGTTGCTGTCCTGCTCCTTCAGTTGATAGGGATTACGCAGTCGTCGGCGACGCTCAATGGCAATGACACCCTTTTCTTCGAGCGCCTTTAAGGTGCTATCCACCGCTCCAATCTCATTGGTCAGGTCAGTAACCCGCAACTCCCCTGACTGTAGCGCCGTCAAAATAAGCTGCTGTTTGTAGGCATTGGCGCGCGGTGTATAGGTTCGTCCCTCATCGGTAAGCCGCACCCAGCGGTCATCCACTTCGCCGAGCGTGGGCGCTTCCACGCGCCATCCTCCGTGGGCACCGCGCACCACCCGCGGCACTGCTCCCGGAGGCGTAAAAAGGCGAACGCAAGCTGAAAGTGGAGCAATATAGTGCTCGGCAATAAACTTTGCCGTGGCAGCACCCTCTTCGTCAAAAAACGAACGAGTGAGCACCTTCTCTATGGGCTTGAGACGATCTGTATCGGCAGCGGTGAGAGCACTTATCTCCTCCACCGAGCCTAATGCCATAACAAATCCGACCGCTTTACGGCCACCAAAAGGCACAAGCACTGCACAGCCTACCTCGAGGGGCTCAGACAACTCTAAGGAGTCGGGCACCACATAGGTAAAGGCTGTGTCTAGGGCTTGGGTGGGAATATCTACGATAACTTCAGCGGCTCTCATAGAAAGCAGTATAGCGGTTCTTTTCTACTCGAGCCCACAGGCTGCTCGCAGGGCATCGACTTTGTCCCGCCGCTCCCAGGTAAATTCGGGAAGCTCGCGACCGAAGTGGCCATAGGCTGCCGTTTTACGATAAATAGGACGACGCAGGTCCAACTCATCAATGATAGCGCCGGGGCGCAGGTCAAACACTTCGGCTACCGCGCGCTCAATATCTGCCTCGGGAACATGATTTGTACCAAAGGTATCAATCAAGACAGAGACCGGTTTTGCCACACCAATGGCATAGGCCACCTGCACTTCACAGCGATCCGCAAGTCCGGCAGCAACCACATTCTTGGCTACCCAGCGCGCCGCATAGGCACCGGAACGGTCAACCTTGGTGCAGTCTTTGCCTGAAAACGCACCGCCACCATGACGACCCATGCCACCATAGGTATCGACAATAATCTTTCGTCCCGTTAACCCGGAGTCGCCCATGGGGCCGCCAATTACAAATCGACCAGTTGGATTCACAAAGATCTCCGCCTCGGGCGCAAGGGCAATACCCTCAGCCTCGAGCACCGGCTGAATCACAAGATCAATAATGGCTTCGCGCAGCGTTTGCTGGTCTACTTCTTCGCTATGTTGGGTAGACACCACAATCTTTTCCACGGCTTGCGGCTTACCCTCTTCGTAACGCACCGAGACTTGGGTTTTGCCGTCAGGACGCAAGAACTCAAGGGTGCCATTCTTGCGTACTTCGGTAAGACGTTCGGCCATTCGCTGAGCCAAATAGATAGGCATCGGCATTAAGGTAGAGGTCTCATTGCAGGCATAACCAAACATCATACCTTGATCCCCTGCGCCCACAATCTCGTAAGGGTCTTCTTTGCCCTGGCCGTGTTGCGCCTCATAGGACTCATCTACGCCCTGGGCAATATCAGGGCTTTGCTCATGGATGGCATTCATGACGGCGCAAGTTGTGGCATCAAAGCCATACTTGGCGCGATCGTAGCCAATGTCTGAAACCACTTCCCGGACAATAGTAGGCACATCCACATAGGCTTGAGTGCGAATTTCTCCCGTGACCACTACTAACCCTGTGGTGGTCAAGGTTTCACAAGCACAACGCACTAAGTCCACGTTCGCAGGCTGGCCTGAGGGAGAAATATAGCCCTGGGCTTGCAACTCGGTTTCTTTGGCCAAAATGGCATCCAAAATGGCATCAGAAATCTGATCGCACATTTTGTCCGGGTGACCCTCGGTTACTGATTCCGAGGTGAAGATATAGCTTGCTTGGGATTCTGTCATAAGAAGTCCTCCTTCATCGGTGCTGGCGGGACCACCTTGGTATATAGCCAGGTTGGTGCCGGGATCAACGAGCCAACTCTCTTCCCCGGCTCTGGATAAATGGATGGCTTCGCTCAATCTAGGCACTACTGTTTTAAACGAAGCGCGGCGCCCATGGTAGCGAAACACTTCTCCGTCGACAAGGTTCTAGCAGACAGATTCCCTAGCTTGCTTGGGCCAAGGGAAGGGTCTCCTCCTCCGATGGCATCTCTTCAATTTCCGGCACAAAAACCGCATCGCTTACTACGGCCTCAACGCGCTCATCCACGTCATCCCCGAAGCAACGCTCCCCTGATCCATAGACCAGAGACGTATCACGCTCAGGGTCAAAGGCGCAATGCATCTTGCGACCTTCCTTCTCAAGACGGCTCAGATCAGTTTCTGCCAAGCCCAAGTCATCACGATGGCGCGCTAAGGCACGATCATCGCTCTCATCGGTCCACAGCTGTTCAGCCACAGGCGCCCAACGCTTGGCCATAGGACGACACTTTTCTGCGAGCTCATGGGCGCTTTCCTGAGCCTGCAAATCAGTGCAGTGAGCTCCCGATTCTTCCACCATACGCTCAATGGCTTCCGGATTTTCAAGCATAGGACACGGGCGAAGATGATTCTCATTAAACGGTTGCTCATCATGGTAGGCCATGAAAATGGGAGACCTCAGACAATCCAGCAGCGATTGCTCACGGATATTAGCGTTGGAGTAGTGAATGAATACGCAGGGCTCCACATCACCATTGGCGTTAATGTGCAGATAACGACGACCGCCTGCAATACAGCCACCCACGTATTCGCCATCATGCTGGAAATCGAGCGTCAGAATAGGCTTAGTGGCCCGAACATGCTTATTGAAGTAATAGAGCAACTCACGATCATCAGGATCGGGCATGAGGGAGGTGGGAGCATCTTTACCTACCGGCATATAGGTAAAGATCCAAGCAAACAGCGCGCCCTTATCAATGAGCCAGTCGAAGTATTCATCAGAGGCTACCGAGAGTGCGTTTGCATGGGTGTAGCAAATGGATACGCCAAAGGGCAGCCCATGGGACTTAAGAAGCTCCATGGCTGCATCAACTTTTTGGTAGACGCCATCGCCACGACGGCCATCCGTTGCTGCCTCATCACCTTCAGCAGAAATAGCAGGAACAAAGTTCTTAACGCGAATCATTTCCTGACAGAATTCTTCATCAATAAGAGTCGAATTGGTAAAGCATAAGAAGGCACAATCCGGGTGGGCCTCGCAAAGGCGGATCAAATCATGCTTGCGAACCATCGGCTCCCCACCGGTATAGATATATACATGGACGCCAAGCTCTTTACCCTGACAAATGATGGAATCAATTTCATCGTAGGTCAGATTGAGCTTATGGCCGTATTCTGCCGCCCAGCAACCCGTGCAGTGAAGATTGCAGGCACTGGTGGGATCCAGCAAAATAGCCCAGGGAATATTGCACCCATACTTTTCACGACTTTTCTCCTGCTGACCCCAAGCCATAAGGTTGGCATCAACTAAAAATGTCTTAATCAAGTCGTTGCGCACCTCAGGATTCAAATCCATAAGGCGCATCATCAATTGGTAGTAATTGTTCTTCTCTTCAATAGCGCGAGCAAAGGCTGCGCGTTGAGATGGAAATAGCGCAGCAGGCACCAGAGCATTAAGCGTATCCATAACATTGGCAATGTGTTTCTCTGGATCGGCACAAAGATAATCCACCATCTTGTTAGCGGCCGTCCGTTTTGCAAAATCCATCGGCTTCATGAGGTCAACTCCTTCACCAATTCCGCTATCGCTTGACTTCGTTTCAGTGATTCTCCCACAGGCTATTTTTGGCGCTGAATTACTTAGTTTCTTTATCATCTATTTGTTTACTGGTGATTATTTCCTCGTAGACCCACACCCCTTTAACGAGCCTTTTTCAAGGTCAACGCCCCCTTTTAGGCAAAAGCCTTCAACCCCAGATTTCTCTGAAATGATGATTTCACGACTAAACTTTGAGAATCATTGTTATTCCACACCTGTTACTTATTTGTCATGTGTCTTGTGTATCATTAGAATCCTGAGAAAAAGGATTGCGAATGGCCCCAAGGGGCATCGCCTAAGAACAAGGGAGTTATCCGTGAACGCGTCTCTTTGCAAGAAAACAGCATTCGCAGGCACTACTTCATCTGCTGGCCAAGCCTCCCTGGATCGTCGCGTAGTCAAAACCCAAAAAGCTCTGCGCGCTGCTTTTCATCGACTGGTGATTACCGAGGGACCCCAGAAAATTACCGTCAGTGCTTTGGCACGGGAAGCAGACATTGATCGCAAAACGTTCTATTTGCATTTTGATTCGATCGAGGATCTTATCGATGCCGAAAGCACCGTTGTCGCTAATGAACTGTTAGCAGACATTAACGCCCTCGAGCGCACTGATGGGACCTCTATGGTGACCGCTCTTATCATTGCGTTCGAGAATGTGTTTGGACGAGAGCGAGAGTACTACCAAGCACTGCTCTCATCCTTATCCATCGATCGTATCGTGGATTTACTCACTCCTACGTTTCTAAATTACTACGCGCTCCACACCAATCAGCCCGGTGAGTACGATCCGGTAGCTACCGAGTATCTCGTACGGTTCTTCTTAGCGGGCTCCCTTTCAATTTTTCGCCATTGGTTTGCCCATGAGCCAGAAACTTCCATTAAGCAAATGCAGGAGCGTATCGAAAACATTATCGCGAACACTCCCCTCCTCGGCGCTCTCGGCCTGTAAGTTGCCAAGGTCCTCGTGTTGCCAAAACAATGTCATCCTCTCGCTAGAATGCTGCGATTCCTGGGATTTTGCTACACTTTTTAGCTAGTGTGTTTTAGCAGATAAAAGACCGGGGTGGGCTTTTGAGCAGCCCATTACGTCTAGCCTCTACAGATGAGTGCACCTCATTGAGGAGCATCCTCGGTTCATCAGTGCCTAGAAGGAGAAGACATGACTTCGTCACAACAACCCACTAATGCTGACTATACTCGCGAGTATTTTTCCCTTCTAGACGCCCTTGATGGGGATATCGAAAGCCGCCGGGCGGCATTAACCTATATGGAAAACTCCACCGCCATTGTTCATCATCGGGTGGTGGCCTGCTCATTTATTCCCCGCTTATTCAATCAAACAACCTACACCACAATGAAGACTACCGCCGAAACGGCTCATCGCATTCTTTGCAAAGTTATGCAGCACTACCTCGATGACCCCGCCTATCGCACCTGCTTTGATTTTGACGAGCGCCTCAAAGAGCTGATTCTTCTTCCCCGTGGCTATGACGCGCTGCTTCCCTTTGCTCGCGTAGATACCTTTCTCAATGAAGACACCTACGATATGGCATTTTGCGAGTTCAATGGCGATGGCTCGTCCGGCATGAACGAGAATCGCGAAATCACGAATTCTATTTGGGATAGTGCTACGTTCACAGATTTTGCTGCAACCCATCAGGTAGAAGGCTGCAACCTCTTCGAGCCCTGGGTCGACACCTTTATCGACATCTACAAAACCTATGACCATGCTGTAGAACATCCTCGTTTTGCCATTTGTGATTACCTAGAAAATGGTGTCGTAGATGAGTTCTACCTCTTTGCTGATCTCTTCCGCCAGCGCGGCTTTGACTGCACCGTTGCTGACGTTCGCGATTTAGTCTTCGATGGAGAGGTTTTACGGGACGGCGAAGGCTTACCCGTTCATGCCATTTGGCGTCGCTGCGTCACCAATGACGTTATTGATTTCTGGGACGAATCTCAGGACCTCATTGAAGCTGTGCGCCAGGAGAAAGTAGCGCTCATCGGAAGCTTTGCTGGCCACATTGTCCACGACAAGCAAATCTTTGAAATCCTCTTCAAGCCCGAAACCCAAGCGTTCCTTGACGCCGATGAGATTTCCTTCATCGAGCAAACGGTTCCGATGACTGCTTTCCTTGATGAAACAGAAGTGAATCTTGAGCAGATTCGTGCCAACAAAGATCAGTGGATCATTAAGCCCAGTGATCATTATGGCGCCGACCATGTCTATGCAGGCTGCGCTCAAACCCAAGAGCACTGGGAAGAGCTAATCGATGCTTTCGCTAACAGCAAAGCGGGCTATCCCTTTATTGTGCAGCGCTATATCGTGCCGTTCAAAACTCTCACGCTTCCGCCCGATACCGATATTAACGAATTGCCTGACGGAGCGGTGCAAAGTGAGCCCGTGCCTTATAACAACCTCAATGGCCTCTATCTCTACAATGGCCACTTCCAAGGGGTATTCAGTCGTTTAGGGCCGCTGCCCACTATTTCAAAAGACATGCAAGGAATTACCGCCGCTACGATTTGGGTTGACTGCGAGGTTGACTAAATGACCGCAAAAGAGCAGCCCCAACGCTCTCTTCTGACAACACTATTGGAGATAGTAGGAGGTCTTCTCCTTGCTATCTCCCTGCTGGCTAGTGGCTTTTTCGTTGACACCCTTCCCGCCACCACGCGTCTACTGTCCGAGAACTTCAGCAATACGACGCTTGCAAAATATCCGGCCGAGAACCTGACCGAATTAGCCGTTGCCTGCCGTGATTACACCGTAGATCCACGACCAGAGGGACTCGACGGCGCACGAAATGAGCTAGCAGATTGCGTGTTAAGTAGTGCCATCGAAGCCTCATCACCCCAATCGTCGGTCTTTGATCGGTGGAATAAGCAGGCCTGCTTTGTAGTAGATACCCTCTCCGACGACAGTAGTCCGGCCCAGGCCATGAATCGCCTGGCCCAGTGTGGCGAAGGTTACAGCTTCGATAGTCTCTCCTTGAGCCATCTTGATGACTGCAACAACCTTATTCAACGCGCACTGCCTATCCTTGGTATCTGCATCCTCGGAGCCCTGGCAATCCTGGGCTATTTCGCGGGAACCAGGCAGCGTAAAAAACTGGGACGCGTTCTCATGGCCGCCCCCTGCGTTCTCAT
>CAJUNI010000031.1:15196-23363 GCA_910587945.1 uncultured Parvibacter sp. | reverse complement strand
AGCGTCTGCTGAGTACCGTTGTTCGCCAGTGCACCGACAACTATTTAAAACTATCGCCTTGTCAGGAAACTATGATGCCGGCACCGGTGCCCGGGCAATCTTACATGCTTTATATGCACGTGCCGTTCTGTGAGCGTCTCTGCCCCTATTGTTCTTTCAACCGCTTCCCGTTTAATGAGGATCGGGCCCGTCCCTATTTCCAGAATCTTCGCAAAGAAATGAAGATGCTGAAGGATTTGGGCTATGACTTCGACAGTGTCTATATCGGGGGTGGCACACCTACCATCATGATTGATGAGCTCTGCGAAACCATCGATCAGGCGCGCGATCTCTTTTCCATCAAGGAAGTGTCATCGGAGACCAACCCGAATCATCTGATTCCTTCCTATCTGGAAAAACTCAAAGGACGTGTTCAGCGCCTGTCAGTGGGCGTGCAAAGCTTCGATGATGGCCTGCTGCGTCAGATGGATCGCTACGACAAGTACGGAAGCGGCCAAGAAATCATGGAACGCATTGCTGAGGCGACGCCCTATTTTGTTTCGATGAACGCCGATATGATCTTCAACTTCCCGGCCCAAACCGAAGAGATTCTCATTCATGATATTGAGTCGGTTATTGCTTCAGGAGCAAGTCAGACAACGTTCTATCCGCTCATGGCGTCTCCTTCCGTAGCGCGCTCGCTTGCTGCCACCGTAGGAAAAGTGGATTATGGTCGTGAGCGGCGGTTCTACGAAATCATTTGCGAACTGCTTATCGGAGAAATGCCCAGGGTCGATACCGGGGCTCCGGGAGCCCAAGGGGAGCGCGGCCTCTTTGATCACGGCAGCGCATGGACCTTTAATCGTCGTCCCATTGTGGATTCTGCCGCCCAAGAGAGCGACGTTTCGGGTGTCGCTTCAGGGGAAGAAGTCCTGATCGAGCCCGGCGCTCCGGCAGTGGTTCGCCCTGCTGCAATGATTGACGAATACGTGGTGGATTACGAGGAGTATCCCGCCATTGGTTCCGGCGGCATTACCTACCTGGGATCCAATCTCTACGTGAATACATTCTCGGTGAAAGACTATAACGAAGCCATCGAGGCGGGTCGTATGTCGATGATGGGGAAGACCGAGTTTTCGCTTCACGACCGTATGCGCTACCGGTTTATGATGCAGCTGTTCGGACTGCGCTTAGACAAGCAAGAGTTCAAGCGCGATTTTGGCTGCACGGTAGAGCGAGGGTTACCGGTCGAGATGGCGTTCATGAAGGCAGCCGGCGCCTTTGCCACCGACAACGACGAAGAACTTACACTCACCGCAAAAGGCCGCTACCTTACTGTGGTGATGATGCGCCAGTTCTTCATTGGCGTAAACAACCTTCGGGATCAAGCCCGTGCGGCATTGACGGGCGAAGAAAAGGCGCTGTTGTTCGGTTAGGGCATAGATTGCTGTTGGGTTAGAGTTCAAGCCACGAGACGTCGGCACCGAAGGCGTCCTTAGGGATAAGGCAGGGGTGTCTGATGGAGCTAACGATTGGGGTCTATGTTCTATTCGCGCTGGCCCTTGGGGTAATTGCGTGGATTGATGCTAAGAGCCGTCGTATTCCCAATGGGATTCTTTTGGAGCTTGCCGCTCTTTGGGTGCTCTGGCGCCTAGGGCTCGGGCTCTGGGGCGTCTATGAAGGTGCCGAGTTTGGCATTGCGGCCATAGAGGCGGCCCCTTTGACGGGTATTACGCTTTCCGATGGTGTAGTGGGAGCACTGGTACTCGGCGGCGGCTTGTTGATTATGGTGACAGCCTTTGAAGCTGCGACCCATCGCCAAGCCATGGGCGGGGGCGACATAAAACTCATGACCCTCATTGGCCTCTACCTGGGTCCTTTAGCAGGGCTGGTGTGCTTGGTTATCGCCTGTGTTCTTGCGGTGGTCATAGGGTTTCTCCCGGTGTTTGCGCCGTCTACAGATTCAGGGGATGTAAGAGGGGAGTATCGTCGCCAGTTTCTTTCGCGGGATGTGCCCTTTGGTCCGCCGCTCGCGGTAGCGGCGTGGATTGTGCTCGGCTTGCAGGTAATGGCCCAAGCGACGTTTTAAGACAACGAAACGCGAACAAATGCCCTTTTCCGCCACCGCTCAGAAATTGCCATCTTGTCAGGGCGGGAGATGACCCCTACAATAGGAACCCGCTTTACGGCGCAGAATCTTTTCAGCGAATCGCAAAGCACTATGGTCGGGTAGCTCAGTTGGTAGAGCAGCGGACTGAAAATCCGCGTGCCGAGGGTTCAAGTCCCCCTCCGACCACCATGAATCTTGCAGGAGCCTTCGGGCTCCTGTTTTGTTTGTACCCTCAGGTCCGGTAAAGGACTTGAACCCTGCGAAGGCGAAACCGTCCAGTGGACGGTTTCGGTGCGAGCACCGCGGTAGCGGAGCGGAGCACAGCGGATTCGCGGAGCGAATGCGCCAAGTCCCCCTCCGACCACCATGAATCTTGCAGGAGCCTTCGGGCTCCTGTTTTGTTTGTACCCTCAGGTCCGGTAAAGGACTTGAACCCTGCGAAGGCGAAACCGTCCAGTGGACGGTTTCGGTGCGAGCACCGCGGTAGCGGAGCGGAGCACAGCGGATTCGCGGAGCGAATGCGCCAAGTCCCCCTCCGACCACCATGAATCTTGCAGGAGCCTCCGGGCTCCTGTTTTGTTTATACTTTCGAGTCAGAGAGGACACTATCTTTCCCCGCGAAAACAGGAACGGAGAGACTATGGAACCCATCGCTATTCAAGACGTGCTGCAGGAATGCCATGTAACCATCGGCCAGGTGGAAGATACTGAAGCGTTGACCGGAGTTACCGTGATGCTTGCTCCTGAAGGAATAGCGGCGGGCTTAGATGTGCGTGGGGGAGGACCAGCATCCCGAGACACGCGGGTACTCGATCCGTTGGCGGCTGCTGAGGCCATCCATGCCATCGTGCTTGCCGGTGGCTCGGCCTATGGACTGGATGCAGCAGGCGGCGTTATGGCCTTCCTTGAAGAACAGGGCGTGGGCTTAGACGTAGGCGTTGCGGGGGTGAAGGTGCCCTTGGTATGCCAATCGGATATTTTTGATTTGGGAATTGGTAGTGCTCAAGTGCGTCCCGATGCCGCAATGGGTTATGCAGCCTGTGAGAAAGCCTGGAATGCAACGGGTACTGGCAACTATCGTGATGGTTCCTATGGCGCAGGCTGTGGCGCTACGGTGGGTAAGCTCATGGGATCAACTGGCGCCGAAAAGTCAGGGATTGGCAGTGCTGCGGTGAAAGTAGGCCCGCTCGTGGTGGGAGCAGTGGTGGTCGTGAATGCCTTAGGAGATGTGGTGGACCCCTCAACTGGGGCTATCGTGGCGGGCTTGCACGACGAAGATGGTTCCTATCTAAACAGCATGCAGGTGCTGGGTGGTATCTATGAAGCTGCATTGGCTGCGGCTGCGGCTGCAGGTTCGCAAGAAGCGGGGTCGGAGCAGGCTCCAGTTGTGACCAATACCACCATCGGCATCATCTTCACGAACGCTCGCGCTTCCAAGGCACAACTTTGTAAGATCGCCTCGATGGGGCAGGACGGTATCGCGCGAGCGATTCGCCCGGTGCATACCTCCATGGACGGTGATTCCCTCTATGCCGTTTCAGGCGGGGACATACAAGCGCCGGTAGATGTCGTGGGGACGCTGGCCGCTGAGGTGGTTGCCCAGGCTATTTTGCGCGCCGCCAATGATTGCTAATACGCAATGAGCTGCGAGCAACGATGGCTTCTCGCTCTCGCGGGAAGCCATCGGATGGGTGCTGGCAGAACTCCCGTTAGGGAATCATGGCAATAAGCTGATTGATGCGGGTGCGTACCTCGCTGCAGCCGGCACGATAGCGTGCTGCGCCATCGGTGGTAGAGGCGCGATCCATGGCTTTATCACGATCGCTGATCCATTGGAGTTCTTCGGTTTGAAGGGTCTTAAATTCCTCTTCGGAAAGTTGGGTTTTGAGATATTGGTAGACCTCGTTAAGGAGAGCATCTAAATCGTTGTAGGTCTGGGCAGGGTCTGACGGATTGGTAGGAATCTCCTTCAGCTTGTTTTGGAACGAAGTCTTCTTGCTGGAGCGCTCTTGGGCAGCGGCAGCAGCGGCTTGTTGCTCTTGAAGTTGCTGCTCTTGGGCGGCCTTTTGATCAAGAGCGGTTTGACGACGGTTTTCAGCTGCTTCGCGGAAGCTTTGAGCTTTGGCTTGCTCTACGCCGCAAGCAATAAGTCCGTCATAGGCAGCCTGAATCTCTTGGTCCGTTACCTGAAGAGGGTCAATGGCGGTTAAGGTGAACGATGCTTTGGGAGCGCTGGTGGTGCCGTTTTCGGTGTCGCTTACCACCACACTGGCATGGGCTCCCGACAGCGAGAAGATCGTGCCATCACTTAGGATGGGGGATGAGGTAATGCTGATGTCGTAGGTGCCGCGCATGAGCTCCACTGGCGTGTTGCTATCGTTGGTGTAGGCCAGCTCTTCATCGACGGCATTGCCTTCAAAGTCGGTACCGCTAATGGCTAAGGGGATGGGGGATGAGGTGCTTGCGTTGTAGCCCGGGATGGTGCAGGAGATAGTAACTTTTTGGGTGCGGTGAGCTTCTTCGTCGGCTAACTGGGCCAAACGCTCTTCTTCGGCCTTGGTATCCTGAATGTGCTGGTAAATAAAGAAGCCAGCAACACCAGCAATGATCAGCACTATCACAATCACTAAAGTAATGATCAGCGGCTTTTTGGATTTGCCCTGTTGCGGCTGGTTGCCCGCATAGTAGGTAGCGTCTCCTTGGTTATAGGTCGCGGGTTCCATGGCTCCATAGGCACCGGCGGAGGACTGATCGTAGTAGGAGGCAGAGCCAAGGTCCATAGTTTGATCAGCCCAAGGTTGCGTTGGGGTTGCGTCGTAAGCGGCGTTGGCGTAAGGGTCTTGGGCTCCCATGACGGCGGTAGTGCTAGCGGCTGGGTTGAGGATGGCAGTCGGTTCACTGACCTGATTCATAACCGCGGTGGGGTCGGCACCGGGAACGGTGCCTACATCCGGAGCTTTCGCCACCGGCGTGCCGCAATTGGTGCAAAACGCGGCGTTGGGTCCAAGGCTTGTGCCGCATTGGGTACAGAAGCGTGGTGTGGTGGGAGCGGAATCAGTCATAACAACCTCTTTGCGTTATGGGGCAAGAACATTGAGTAGTGCCATCATAAACTAGTTGCTCAGTAGTCGTGGCTGGTTTGATCCCAAGCTTTCAGGAAAAGGCCTAGGTTTGGTGGCGGTTTAGTATCGAAGCTCTAACAAGGTTAGCGAAAAATAGAAATAGTGCTGATTTCAATTTAGGCTCAAGGAGATCTATACATTTGGGAACCCGAAAGGTGTCGCTGCCATGAGAAGAGACATTCCCTTTTCCTCGTTAGAGTCTGCTGTTCATGAGGCCTATGAAGAATGCAAGACAATAACCGGAGGTCATAACGCCGATTACATTCCCTACCTGGCGGGTATCGACCCGAACTTGTTTGGCATTGCCGTATGTCTTCCCGATGGGCGCATGGTTTGCGTTGGGGATACCGATTATCGGTTTGGCATTGAGTCTGTGTCTAAGGTCCACACGGCCATTCTGGCCCTAAGGCAACTCGGTCCGGAAATTCTTCTCGAGAAAATTGGTGCTGATGCAACGGGACTTTCCTTCGACTCCATCATGGCGCTCATGCTAGAGATGGATCACCCTTCAACGCCGTTAGTAAATGCGGGTGCCATTTCAACGTGCTCTTTGGTGGAACCGGTGGGTTCGTCGGAGGCTAAATGGAAGGCCATTGTCGACAACATCACCGACTTGTGTGGAAGCAAGCCGGAACTCATTGAGGAGCTATATCAGTCGGAGTCAGCCACTAACTTCACGAATCGCGCCATTGCCTGGCTCTTGCGTGACTACACACGTATTTACGATGACCCCATGATGTCTCTGGACCTCTACACCCGGCAGTGTTCGTTGGGCGTAACCGCAAAACAGTTGGCGGTTAGCGCGGCCACCATTGCTGATGATGGCAAGAATCCGCTGACGAAAGAGCAGGTGTTTGATCCGTCGCTCTCGCCCCAAATTGTGTCGCTCATTGCGACGGTAGGCTTCTATCAAAAATCAGGAGACTGGCTCTATCGAGCAGGGATTCCCGCCAAAACCGGCGTGGGTGGTGCGGTCATGGGTATAATGCCGGGAGTCTTTGGTGTCTGCGCCTTTGCGCCTCCGCTTGATAGCGCGGGCAACTCAGTGAAAGCCCAGGCGGCCATTAAGAAATTGATGAACCTGCTGTCTATCAATGTGTTCTCAAATACGCACTACGAAGTAGTCTAGGGAAGGCGCGCAGGGACCGGCAACAAGTATGAGCCTCGAGGACAAAACAGGGTGAGGAAGGGTCATGTGTGGGCGGTGCTTGATTTACACGCTTGAAGAAGTGGAGTTCTTGGTAGCTACAATCAAGCTTGATTTTGTGGCGAACCCCTGGCCCGATTGGCCGGCACGTCCGCTTAAAGTACAGGAAGCCTATCCCGGCTCCCTGGTGCCGCTCATTACGCTCGGCAGTGGCGCGGCGGGCGAAGGGGATGCGGCTGACGGCGGAAATACTTCCCGTGGGGAGCTCAATTTTGAGACTCAGGTACTGCGTTGGGGTTTTTCTGTCGACTGGAAGAAGACTCCTATTTTCAACACGCGCCTTGAAAGCGTCCAACGAGGATTTTGGAAAGAGTCCATGGAGCAGCGGCGCTGTCTTATCCCCGTTCAAGCCTTCTATGAGAACTCGACGGAGATTCTAGGGGTGAGTCCTCGTACAGGAAAGCCGCGAGCAATGCCCTTTAAGTTCGCCAGTCCCACCCAAGCACCCCTCTTCATTGGGGGCATTTGGAATGAGGACTGCTTTTCTATGGTCACGACCGAACCAAACAACGCAGTGGCTCCTGTGCATCCTCGCATGCCGCTGGTGATTGAGCCTGCAGAAATTCCGGTGTGGTTTGGGATGGAATATCGCTCCTTGGCTAACAGATCTAACGTAGAACTAGCAAAACAACCTGAGTTGGATTTGGCTCCTATCCAAGAGCCACTTTTTCGGAAAGATTAGAACGAACCTTATTCAGGGAGTATTCCAAGCCGGCTTTACCAGCATCCACTACTTGGGAGAGCGCTCTCCTCAAGTGATGTGGGATACCGATGAAGTGCCGACCCAAGAGTAGCTCGGTGCGTTTCGCGTAGTCCGATCCGCTTCAAATACCCCAACGTAACAAGCCCCTGAGTTCTTTACAGTCCATTGTCGCTATGGCCGAGGGTTTATGGCATTGGTGGCGATATGGCGACACAGATCTGACGGTGCAACGTCAAAGCCTCGCAGTGCGGGGCTTTTTTTGTTGGCGGGCGTTTAATGGGGCCAGGAATTCATCACACAACCTTCAGCCCGACGGTTCTGCAGGGTGAAGCGGTGGAGCATAAGGCTGCCGAGATGGATATCTGCAGATATAAGACGACCCAGTACGTGGTCAGTGTAAAAACTTTCGTGACCCGGGACACGCGGATCCCCGGCCACGCAAGTTTGGCCCTGGGTACTGCTGGGAATGACACATTAGGTTAGGGGGTTGAGATGAGTTCTCATACCGCACATGCGGCTGCCGGTGGGCAGTCAACGGGTGCAAAGAAGAACACAGGCACCTACATCAGCCTGATGGCATTGGTCATGATGAATGTGACCATCATCGGTAGTGTGGCAAATGACGTACAGCAGGCGTACTACGGGCTTTCATCAGTCACGCTGTTCATCATTGGCGCACTGGTATTCTTCTTGCCAACAGGCTTAGTAGCAGCAGAGTTAGCATCTGGCTGGGGTCAGCGCGGAGGCATCTTCCGTTGGGTTGGTGAAGCGTTGGGTCCAGGCTTTGCCTTCTCCTGTTTGCTGATCCTCTGGTTCCAAACATCAATTAACTTTGGTTCTGGTGTAGCAACCGCAGCTACGACCATCGGTTTCTATACGCCCGATTGGGACTGGGCTGTTCAGTTCATGAATCACCCGCAGTTCCAGATCTTCATCATGATTGGGTGGCTCGCCTATTATTGGGTCCTCACCTGGATTTCTACCAAGGGCGTTAAGGCTTTCGCCGGACTTACAAAATACGGCGTCATCATTGGTACGTTCATCCC
>CAJUNI010000031.1:0-15186 GCA_910587945.1 uncultured Parvibacter sp. | reverse complement strand
CATCATGACGGTGGTATGGCTGGCTCAAGGCAATGTCTCTAACGTCACGCCTACTCCCGAAGCATTTAATCCCTTCGCAAGCGGCTTTAGTCTTACCAATTTAGCGCTAGCTGCTGGTGTATTCTTCAGCTTCGCTGGCATTGATATGAATGCTGCTCACATTAAGCAATTGAAGAATCCGCAAAAAGAATTCCCGATGTCGATCTTCATCGCCATGATTCTGACGCTGATTATCTTCATCGCTGGTACGGTTTGTATCGCTATCGTGACGCCGAAGCAGGACATGAACCTGGTTTATGGCCTCTATCAAACCTATAAGATCTTAGGCGAATGCTTCAGCTGCCCCTGGATCTATGTAGCCTTTGTTTGGGTTGGTCTGGGTGCTTCTATGGCATCGTTGATCACCAACATGGCAGGCCCGTCCTTCATGCTGGGTCAAGCAGGTCGTTCCGGCTTCCTGCCGAAGTTCATGCAGAACAATAACAAGCATGGTATGCCGAGCCGCTTGATGTATATGCAGATGGGCTTCATGACGGTTGTCGCCTTCCTGTGCTTCTTGATTCCGAACATTGAAGGCTTCGTTATTCTGATCACCCAAGCTATCACCATTCTGTACATGATGTACTACGTGTTGATGTTTGTGTCCTTCTTAAAGCTACGTCACGACCAACCGAATCGTCCGCGTATGTTTAAGGTACCGGGCGGCAAAGTGGGCGCCATTGTAGTTGCTGGCGTTGGTTTACTGGCCTGTATTTTTGGCATCGTCCTTGCCATCATTCCTCCGGCTCAGGTATCTGAAGAAGTAGGCAGCCCGGTAACCTATGTGGTAGTTATCTTAGCTATCATCGCTGTCACCTTTGCTATTTGCATTGGCATGTATCTCACCTCAAAGAAGCACAACTGGGTTGACCCCTCTAACGTATTTGCTCCGTTTACCTGGCAAATCGAGGGCTTGAAGAAGCCTGAGCGCGTATTGTCCAACGTTCCGTCAGAAATGATGAGCGAAGGTCAAAACCCCATGGGTATGCCTATTAAGAAGCTTTGGGATCCCAATGAGCAAATTGTTATTCCGGCTAAGCACACCCCCGGTACCCACGAGCCCACCTCTCCGGCCATTGAAGCCGGCGACGATCCGGCAGCACTCAATCATCCTGTCACCACCAATGGTGTAGCTACCGGTGCGTTAGGCGCTGTACCTATGAGCATGCCCGCGTTCATCGCGAAGAAGGCAGGCATTGGGACGTCGGCGACGGTTGGACTTAAGAAAGCTAAGCCGGAAAAGACCGTAAGCGATGAGCCGGTCCAACCGGATATCGAAGTGCCTGCTGCCACGGCTGCAGCGGTTGAGGCCGTCAAGGTACCTGTCGATGTCACAGCAGATGCGGCTCAAGCAGCCAAGAAAGCCCAGGAAGCTCAAACAGCTTCTGAGGCAGCCGAAAAGCAAGCTCACGACTATGCCGTAGAAGCGGAAGCCTATCGCGAGCAAGTGGAAGCTGACAGTGCTCTGGATGCGGCAAAGCGCCGCGTGAAGGAAACCACAGCTGCTGCTGAAGCTGCCGCGGCTCAGGCCGAAGGCAAAGCTAGCGGCACGGAAGCTGAGGCCGCCAAGTCGGCGCCTAAGGATGCGTCTAAGAAGGACTCATCTGACAGCACCAAGTAGGGCAGCCAAGCTGTAGAAAGAGGGAAGTCCTTGAGGGTTCTGGCTCACCAGTGAGCGAAGGGCCCTCGGGACTTCCTAAAGATACGATTTCAAGGAAGTGGAAACATGAGTGACGTGAAAGCCAAGGCCGGATCTGCTTCGGCATCGGTGGCTCCAGGGGCAAAGACGCCCGCCGCGCCCGCGTCGGCGACGTCTTCCGCCTCCTCTCTTGCGGCAACCGCGGCATCAAAGGCTCCCGCAACCCAGACGGAGGCGGCCCATCCTACGGTTGCTACTAATCAAAAGAAAGGTGATCCTTTCAAGCGTACATTGACCGTCAAAGACATGGTGGTATGGGGCCTGATTTGTATGGTGCCTATTTCCCCGATGGCCATCTATGGCGGCGTCTTTACGGATTCTGGCGGCATGCCGACGCTTGCGTTCTTAATCGGCTTTGTGGCCGTATTGTTCTCGGTCTTTTCCTTTGGCATTATGATCCAGCATTTCCCCTCGTCCGGATCAATTTTTACCTATGTAAGTAATGTGATGGGTAAAGGCCTTGGCTTTATTGCCGGCTGGCTTATGCTGCTGCAGTATTTAGTAAGCCCGGCCTTGGTTTATCTGATTGCTGCCATTGCTATTCATTCGATGTTCCCGGCGATACCTGTACTAGCGCTCTGTTTCGGGTTCTTGGTCATTGTGGGCATCATCTCACTGATTGGTATGAAGACCGCCATGGTGGTCAACAAGATAGCCTTGGGTGCCCAGTTGGTTATTATGGCGCTCTTCATCGTGTTTGGCGTGATCTATATTGTGGGTCACCCCGAGACCAGCGGATTCTCCTTCGACAGCATTTTTAATCCGGCGAAGTTTGAGTTTACCGGTACGATGTCTGCTGTGTCGTTGGCTGTTATGTCCTATGTGGGCTTTGGCGCCATTGCTACCTTAACCCAAGAAGCGGTCGATCCGAAGAAGGGACCCGGTCGCGCCATGATGGTTATGGCACTGGTGCTTTGCGTGCTCTACGTGGCCCAGATGTTTGTAGCTGCTTGCATCGATCCAACCGGTGCTGCATTTAAGGGCGATACCGATAATGCCTTCTATGCGGTCGCAAAGATGGCAGCAGGCCCCTGGCTTTCTATCCTCTGTGCTGTGGGCGTTGCGTTAGCCCAAGGCGTGTTTACCGCCATTGCTCAGCAGACCTCCATTGCCTTCGTCATGTTCACCATGGCAAAGGGCGGTGCGCTGCCGAAATTTATGGGCAAGATGAGCAAGCGTACCAATTCGCCTATTAACGCCATCCTGTTCATCATTGGCCTTTCCATTGTGTTGACGTTGGCCTTCCACTTTGCGGGTATCAACATGAACACGATTGCAAAGATCAGTAACTTTGGCGCCTTGGCCACCTATGCATTACTTAACCTCTGCGTCATCATCTTCTGTTGGTTTAAGCTCAAGGAACGCAAGGGTGTGAAGGCGGTATTTATGCACCTGATCTTCCCGGCATTGGGTACGTTGGTTTGCCTGGCAATTATGGTGTCGGTAAAAGAAACGGCGTTGATTGTGGGTGCGATCTGGATTGCATTGGGTGTGGTCTATTACTTGGTTTTGACCCGCGTAATGCACAAAGAGATAAATCTCGGGTAGCCAATCCTTCAATCAGCCTATTCCAGGGTGCTTCTGCAGGGGCAGGGGCACCCTGTTTATTTGGAGCGAATTCCGGTACCATCAAAGGGTTAGTGTCGGGGGCGGAATGAGTGGTTCTGCTCTCATTCGCAGGTCATTTGTAGGCCAAGGAGGATGTTATGACCAAGCCTGTTGTGTACTTCTCCCGAGAAATTACTTCCGAAAACGTGGTACGCCTCTATGAAAAGCTGGGCGTGAAGTTGCCGGGCAAGGTGGCGGTTAAGGTCCATTCTGGCGAAGAGGGAAACCAGAACTACCTACGTCCGGAATTCATGGCTCCCCTGGTGAAAGAGGTCGATGGCACCATCGTGGAATGCAACACTGCCTATGATGGAGCGCGGGATACGACCGAAAAGCACGAGAAGCTTATGGTGGCCCATGGCTGGTCAACGCTTTTTGACGTAGACATTATGGATGCCGATGGCGATGATCTGATATTCCCGATCGAAAATGGCCGGGTTCTGAAAGAAAACCGGGTCGGCGCTCACTTGGCTAACTATGCTTCAATGCTCGTAGTCTCTCATTTCAAAGGTCATCCCATGGGTGGGTTCGGCGGAGCCTTGAAGCAGCTTTCTATTGGCTGTGCTTCTAATCAGGGAAAAGTGGCTATCCACACCGGAGGTGCCAGCCTGAAGCAAGGGGATTTCTGGGATAAGCACGCCGAGCAGCTCGACTTTATTGAAGCCATGGCGGAAGCGGCGGAAACGGTGGTTAATCACTTCGGCAGTAATCTGGCTTACGTCAGCATTGCCTGCAATCTATCGGTGGACTGTGATTGCTGTGCCGTAGCTGAGGATCCTTGTATGGCGGATATTGGTATCTTCGCCTCCTTAGATCCGGTGGCCATAGATCAGGCGTGCATTGATGCCGTGCTCAATTCCGATGATCCGGGTCGTGATCATCTCTTAGAGCGTATTAACTCAAAGCAAGGCACGAAGATTATTGAGGATGCCGCCCGTTTGGGCTACGGCTCGAAGGACTATGAATTGGTGGAAATCTAAGACCCGAGGGGTGGAATGCAAAGACCTGATGGGTGAAACGCCAGTCTCGACCCTGCCCGCTGAGCAGCGGTGTCCCCGTGTTCAGATACCATGATGTAAATACTAATAGATGAGTAAACTACCTGTATAACAGCGTTTTTTCTTACAGAAACTAACGCGAACAAAACGATGGAGGAACAACGCCTCGAAGGTGCTAACCCAAGCCCTTCGAGGCGTTTATGTTGCTAGGTGAGGGAAGTGCGGCTATTCAGCCCGTCGTCTCCAAAGGCACGCTCCTTCTTCGCTGAAGCGCGCCTTTCGGTTCAGACTCCTAACCGCGTTCCCCGCCGCGGAATAGCAAAAGCGTTCTGCGCCTCTGGCGATCTATGAACGAACGGAAAGGAGCGCGCTATGCTTGATGCCAAGCAACAAGCGATCGTGGATAGAGCTTCGAAAGAGTCTATCAACGGATGGAAGCACGTTAAAGTAACCGGCACTCCCTATGAGTGTGGCTTCCAGGAAGGCTATTTATTAGCCGATGAGTATGCGGATGCCATTCGTGTCTATGACTATATGACTCTGCAGTCCTATGGCATGACCTATCAATGGTTTGTGGAACAAGGCGCCAAGATGCATAAGGACAAGATTCCGGAGCGTCTGACCCAAGAGATGCAAGGCATGGCCGATGGATTAACGGCTGCGGGTGTTGAGTCTACTCTTGATGACATCATTGGCTGGAATGCCTACTACGAGATTACCGGTTATTGGTGGCCGCTTCATGCGGCAGAAATTGTGGGAGCAATGCCGGAGAATATTTCGGTGCCCAAGGCTTCCCACTGCTCTGCTATTGCGGCTACCGGGGATGCAACCGCCGACGGTAAACCGGTACTCGCCCACGAAGCCTTTGATGAGTTCTGGAGTGGGCAGTACTTCAATGTTTGCCTCGATATGACTCCCGATGAGGGCAATCGCATCGTGATGCAAACCATTCCTTGCTACATCGACTCGATGACGGACTATTACGTCACCTCGGCGGGTTTGGCTATCACTGAGACCACCCTCGCTGGGTTCTCGGGCTATGACGAGAATGGCGTGCCGGAGTATGTGCGCGCTCGTTTGGCGGCTCAATATGCCAACAACATCGATGACTTCGTGAAGATCATCAACGATGGCAATAATGGCGGCTATGCCAATGCCTGGTTGGTGGCCGACACCAACACGGGCGAAATTGCCCGCTATGAACAGGGCTTGAAGTTCCAGGCCTTGGAGCGCAAGACTAACGGCTGCTTCTTTGGCTGCAATGCCGTATTTGATCCGCGTATTCGCAACCTGGAATGCAAAGACAACGGCTTCAATGATCCGCGTCAGCAAACCGGCGCTCGTCGTCAACGCTGGATGGAACTTATTGACCAGTACTACGGCAAGATCGACGTGGAGATTGCCAAGAAGATGCTCGGCGATACCTATGACGTCTATCTGGGCTACAACAACCCCTCAAGCCGCTGCATCTGTGCTCATTACGATGTGGATCCGCAACTCTACGCTGATGATCCTGATGCGGTTTGGAACATCCCCTTCTACCCGGCTGGTTCTTGCGATGGCAAGGCTGCGGGCTATGACGAAATTCGCGCAATGAAGATGTGGGGCCGCTATGGCCGCGCTGACGGCGTGGAGTTCGACGTCGAAGACTTCTTCCGTCAGCATCCGCTCTGGAAGTGGATGGATGGCTATCTCCAGTCTCGTCCTACCCAGCCTTGGACCTTGTTTGACTAATGCCTTGGGCTATCCGGATTAGTGTCCTCGCGACACCGTCCTTTATATAGCAACTATTCACTACTGCACCACCCATGGGAAAGGAAGCATAATCATGAAGCTTTCAAAGGAGCAGATTGCAAAAATGGCTGAGTCCTATAAGAAGGCTCAAACTCAGCACGTAGCCGAGAAGGCAGTTACGAAAAACGGCATCTTAGCTTCGTCCGAGGATATTGACGTTGCGAAGCGTCTGTCCCCGGCCAATTTCGCCTTCTCTATTGATGTGGACAAAGAAGCGGTGGCAAACCAGCTGCAGTCCGGCCGTTGCTGGATGTTCGCCTGCTTGAACACCCTGCGTTTCCGCATCGAGAATGAGCTCAAGCTGCCCAAGGGCACCTTCGAGTTATCTCAGGCCTATTTGGCGTTCTACAACAAGCTCGAGCGCGCTGCCTGGTTTATGGAGCATGTGGTAAAGACAGCTGATAAGTCTTTTGACGACCGTGAAGTGGACTGGCTGTTTACCACGCCCATGTCTGACGGCGGCGACTGGGATATGATCTGCGGCCTGGTAAAGAAGTACGGCGTTGTGCCGCATTCTGCTATGGCTGAGACTCATTGCACCAACGCTACGGCTGAAGTTAACACCATGCTCAACACGCTGTTGCGCAAGGATGGCTTAGAGCTTCGCACCATGGCCCAAGAAGGCAAGGAAACGGAATCTCGCATGGAAGAAATGCTCACCGAGGTCTACCGTGTGCTGGCCGTGTGCTTTGGCGAACCGCCAGAGAAGTTTGACTTCCAATACGAGGACAAAGACGGCAAATATCATGCAGAGTTTGGCTTAACGCCGCTGGAGTTCTACAAGAAGTATTGCCCCATCAACCTTGACGACTATGTAGGCGTGGTTAATGTGCCGGGCGCTGATCGTCCTTACAATCGCGTTTATGCCATCGAGGATTCCGACCAAATCCCTGAGCGCAAGAACCTCTATCTCAACGTTGAGATGCCTGATTTGAAGAGCTTGGTTATCGATCAGCTGAAGGCAGGGGAGCCGGTATGGTTTGGCTGCGACGTTATGCAGCACTGCGATGAGGCTGCCGGCGTTATGGCCCTTGACCTCTATGATTTTGAGAACCTGTTTGACATCTCCCTGGAGATGACGAAGGAACAGCGCTACACCACCCATGAGAGCCTTCCGACCCACGCGATGGTTATCGCGGGTGTTGATATCCATGACGGTCAACCGTTGAAGTGGAAGATTGAGAACTCTTGGGGCACCGAGAATCATGGTAAGAAGACGGGCAACAATGGCTACTATTGCTGCAGCGATGAGTGGTTTGACAACTTTGTCTATGAGGTTGCTATCCGCAAGGACTTCCTCACGGCTGAGCAGCAGAAGGCCTTTGACGCCGATCCTATCGTGTGGCCTTATTGGTGCACGTTTAACCCGGTAAGCACTGACATGGATTAATCGCGCTCCTAAAACTTTTGGGCTTTAGGTGATGAAGAAGGCTGGCTTCCTGCGGGAGGCCGGCCTTTTTTATGTCAAAAGTTCACCGTCTACAACAAAAAGTTAGCCAGCTATTCCTTTTTGCTTTTGTTTGCCTTATCATACTTTTAGTTATAAGTGGGTAACTTTTATGAAGGAGATGGCTCCTATGAGTTCAGCAAGCGCGGTCATGACTTCGAGCGCAACGGCAGCACCTTCGCAACCAGCAGTATTTGGTCAACAAGTTCCGCTGGCATTTTTGAAGCCCGGCGATAATGGAGTCGTCGTGAAAGTGCGCGGCAAAGGCGACACCTTGCGTCATTTGGAAAACCTCGGCTTTGTGCCTGGTGCCCGTGTTCGGGTGGCCAACGACCATGCGGGTAGCTTGATTGTGGAAGTGAAGGGTGCTCAGGTAGCCCTGGACCGCTCCATTGTTTCGCGCATCATCGTGAGCTTGTAAGCCCATCGCATTACATAGTTATTCGGTTGCCCGGGTGCGCGTTCATGGGGAGGTGCGCTCAGGGCATTAGATAGGGTAAACACGCGGCCACAGCGTTGGAAGTGGCAGGAGTCGAAGCCTGGTTTTCGGCAGAAAGACTATGAGGATAGAAGCGTTATGGCAGAACAGGAGAAGGCAAAAACCTTGCGCGATGTGCCTATTGGGCAGTCGGCTACGGTCATTCGCCTGACCGGAGAAGGAGCGGTAAAGCGTCGCATCATGGACATGGGTATTACCAAGGGTACCGAGGTGTTTGTACGCAAAGTGGCCCCCTTAGGCGATCCCATTGAAATCACGGTACGCGGTTTCGAGCTGTCTCTTCGTAAGGACGAAGCGGAACACGTCTTGGTTTCGTAAAAGGTAGCGTCCCTGCGCAGACCCTCACCCGCAGGAACGACTCCAAAAAAGAGGGTAGAAACACGGCGCAGCAGCGTCATTTTTTAGCCCTGAGAGTTAGCGTAGGGAAACTTTGATTGACCGACTGATCAAAGCCCTGCGGAAAGGAAAAGGAAATCCCAGGACATCGTAGAGAGGGAGAAAGCTGAGGACGTAGAAACCTCGCTTGGAGATGTCCGGTGAAGTGCCAGAGCCGAGCCCGGGCGCTTCTCAAAGGAAAGGAATGGTTCATGAGCACCAACATCGCTCTTGTCGGCAATCCTAATTGCGGCAAGACAACCATGTTCAACGATCTTACTGGCGCCAACCAATACGTTGGTAACTGGCCCGGTGTGACCGTGGAGAAAAAGGAAGGCACCTATACCAAAAATAAGGAGATTACGGTCACTGACCTTCCGGGCGTCTATTCGCTTTCGCCCTATTCTCCGGAGGAAATTGTTACGCGCGATTACCTGATGAGTGGTACGCCTAACGTAGTGATAAACATCGTCGACGCCACCAATCTTGAACGCAATCTGTATCTCACCACCCAAGTGCTGAATCTGGGCATTCCTGTAGTGATTGCCCTGAATATGATGGACTTGGTAGAAAAGAATGGCGACGTCATCGATGTTGAAAAACTCTCGCGTGAGTTGGGCTGTCCCATTGTAGAAACCTCGGCTCTTAAAGGCCGCGGTATGGCGGACGTGATTGAGACGGCCCAAAAGGCTGCGGCTTCTCAAAGCGCTCCGGCGGATCAGCTGCGGTTTACCAACGATGTGGAGTCTGCGCTGGCTAGCATCATCGATATCTTGGGGAATCGGGTGAACCCGCGCAATGCCCGTTGGTATGCTATTAAATTGTTTGAAGGCGAACAGGTAACCATCGATGCCCTAAATCTTCCGGCTGCAGACCTTTCCCGGATCGCAGCTATTCGGGAAGCGGTGGAAGAAGACCAAGACGACGATGCAGAATCGATCATTACTGACGAGCGCTATCGCAACATCACCGATGTCTGCGATCGTTGCATGAAACGCTCGCCCAAATCCATGACGACCACCCAAAAGATCGACCGAGTAGTGACCAACCGTATTTTGGGTATTCCCATCTTCATTGTCATCATGACCTTGGTCTACTACATCTCAATTACCACGGTTGGTACCTTGGTGACGGATTGGGCGAACGATGGTCTGTTTGGTGATGGCTGGCTCTACACCGGCACCGAGCAATACGACGCTGATGTCGAAGAGTTTGAAGGCTATCAAGCTCAAATTGAGGCCTATGTAGCGGCAGCTGAGGAAGATGGCCTTGATGGCGAGAGCTTCATGGCAGCCCTGAGTGCTGAAGAACCGACGGTCGAAGACGAAGAAATCATCGAGAACTTTATCTACGCCGCCGATAGTGCGGGGGTAACTGGTGAGCTCGAGCTAGAAGACGAGGAAACCGGCGAGGTTGCCATTGAGACGGTGAACGCTGCCGCCTTCGCCCAGGCCCTCGAGGCCGAAGAGCCGGATCCGGCGGACTACGGGTTCTACCATGTCGGTGTCCCGGTAGTTGTGGGTGGCTGGCTTGAAGCCATTGACGCGGCTCCCTGGGTCCAGTCCCTCATCCTCGATGGCATTATTGCTGGTGTAGGTGCGGTTATTGGCTTTATCCCGCAGTTGATCGTGTTGTTCATCCTGTTGGGTATTCTGGAGGGCTGCGGCTACATGGCGCGCGTTGCCTTCATTATGGACCGCGTATTCCGCCGCTTTGGCCTGTCGGGCAAGTCTTTCATTCCGATGCTCATTGCTTCTGGTTGTGGTGTGCCGGCAGTTATGGCCACCAAAACCATTGAGAACGAAAAAGATCGCCGCATGACCATCATGACTACCACGATGATTCCCTGTGGCGCAAAGCTTCCGATTATTGCGCTGGTCTTTGGTGCCCTTGCTGGTGGCGATTATGAAGCCACCTGGTGGGTAGCCCCGCTGTTCTACTTCTTAGGCCTGGCTGCCATCATTTTGTCCTGTATCATGCTGCGCAAGTTCAAGGCATTTGCAGGAGAAGCGGCTCCCTTCATTATGGAGCTTCCGCAGTACCACGTACCTACGGTCAAGAATGTATTGCTGTCCATGTGGGAGCGTGTAAAGAGCTATGTGGTAAAAGCCGGTACCATCATCTTCCTGAGCTCCATGGTGATTTGGTTCCTCTTGAACTTCGGTGTCTATGAGGGTCAGTTTGGTCTGCTGGATCCGGAAGTGGATGACTACA
This sequence comes from uncultured Parvibacter sp., assembly GCA_910587945.1. Taxonomy (GTDB): domain Bacteria; phylum Actinomycetota; class Coriobacteriia; order Coriobacteriales; family Eggerthellaceae; genus CAJUNI01. Next base: position 4,513 of record CAJUNI010000031.1, on the reverse strand, counting down.
TTCAGTACTCCATCATGGCAGGCCTGGGCAATCTCTTGGCGTGGATTTTTGTACCCCTGGGCTTTGGCAACTGGGAGTCTACGGTTACCTCTATCACGGGCCTGGTGGCCAAAGAAAACGTGGTGGCCACGGTGGGTGTTATCACCAGCCTAGGCGAAGAGATTGGCGAAACCGATCCGTCTTTGTGGTCCTCCTTCGCTCTTATGCTGGGCGGCGGCAGCGCAACAATCATGGCCTTCTGCGCCTTCAACCTGCTCTGCGCTCCCTGCTTTGCGGCTATCGGCACCATTCGTCGTCAGATGATGTCGGCGAAATGGACTTGGGCAGCCATTGGCTACATGACGATTTTCGCCTGGTGCGTTGGTCTCATGATTTACCAATTCGGTGGCCTGGTCACCGGCGAAGCCAGCTTTGGTGTAGGCACGGTGGCGGCCATTGTGGTAGCAGCCGGCATGCTCTACCTGCTCTTCCGTCCGAGTGCTTCTAAGCGCGATCGTGCGCTCTCAACCTCTGCGGCAGAAAACGCCGCCTAACAAGTAGTAAGAAGGGTGCTGGGCTCTGAGGGGCCCGGCATCCTTCTCCTCTTCCGCTGAAAGGCAATTCCCATGCAGGAACTTACGATGACCCCCTCCACGATCGTCCTATTGCTCATCATTGCTGCATTGGCAGTGCTGGCTATTCGACGCCTCACGCGGCGTGGTCTCTGTGACTGTCATGGGGATGGCAAAACGAAGGGCTCGTCTTCCTGTGCTGGTTGTGCGGGCTGCGGGGGAATGAACAACGCGGGATTAGGCGCACCCGGGGGAGAGTCGGGGGAGCGTGGCGCTACCGCAGCAGGCGTTACACCCGCTACCTCCTGTCCAGCTTGTGCCATGGCGGAGTCGTTGAACAAGGCTTGTCCGCCTTCAGCGCCGGCGCCTCGAAGCTCTCGCTAAGCCCTGGTTACAGCTTCTGAGACACCGGTTGGCGGGAGTCGGCACTGTGGTACCATGGCTCCACACAAAGGAGGAACGCCATGGAGAAAATGTCCGAATCACACGAGGATTATCTGGAAGCGATGGTTATGTTAGGGGCCGATCCTGACACCCCTATTCGCTCCGTTGATGTTGCAGAAAAACTGGGCGTTTCCAAGGCTTCCGTGAATAAAGCCGTCTCTGTTTTGAAAGAACGGGGCTTTGTGGATAAGCCCTATTATGGCGATATTACCCTCACCCAAGAAGGCTATGACTACGGCCGCTCGGTGCTGGATCGCCACCAGATGCTCGTACTCTTCCTCACCAAAGCCATCGGTATTCCCGATGAGCAGGCCGACCGCGAGGCCTGCCTGATGGAGCATGCCATCAGTGATGATTCCTTCGAGCGCTGGTTTGCCTATGTAGAGAGCTTAGAGCTCTAGGCACTTTATCTTCCTTCGCACTATTCCTGCTCCGTTGCCGTAGAGTGGCAGTTTGGTGATGGAGCACCGGTGAAGCCCTCCTCGGGAGGGATAAGCTGTGCTATTCTGAATAACGCTTCTGTTGTCACTATTGCTTAAACACACTCCATGCAGAAGGGGCGCCGTTCATGAATCGCGCATCACACATTGTGTCCTTTGACGACGTGCAGGCTCAAAGCCGCACACGCACGAAAGCCGGCCAAGGTTCGCCGGCTTCTTCTCGTCGTTCCTCTTCTTCATCTTCTCAAACTTCAAGCCGCTCTACGCGTTCACGCGGAGGCGCTGGGAATGCTCAGGCTGCAAGCCAGCGGAATTCCCGACAAAAGAGTTCGGGCTCTAAAAAAGCAGCTCCTTCGTCTCAGCGGACTCAGCGGGGTAGTTCATCAGCGGCCGGGCGGAGTGCGGGCCGCAAGGCCTCTAGCCGTTCCTCATCGCGGAGTGCCAGCGCCCAAGGCCCCAAGACCTCTCGCAATGCCGCCGAAGAAACCACCTCGCGTTCCTTCATCGATGAGCTGGTAGCTCAGCGCGAAAAGCGCAAGAAGGCCGGGGCGAAAGCGAAGGCCGACAAGCAGTTTGATCGCGCCTATGCGGCCGAACCAGCGGCCCCGACCGAAGGGGCTCCGCGTGCCGCGGTCTATGAAGGGCAGATGGGGCGCTCCCACAAAAAAGCATCCCGTATGCAGGGGTCTTCTGCAGGTCGTTCTGGCGCGTCCGCCCTCACCAAAGCAAAGCGTCCGTTCTCAGGACTGCGCGCCCATGGCTTGCGCTTGGCGGTAGTCGCTGCTTGCTTGGTGGGAGCCTGTCTCTTCCTCTATAGCCCGGCTCAGCAGTGCTATCAGGAACTGCGTGAGCGTGATCGCCTTCAGTTGGAATACGACACTGTTGTAGCTCGCAATGAAGCATTGGCCTCAAGCGTGGACTACCTCAAGAGCTCTGAGGGCATTGAGGATGCGGCCCGGATGCAATTTGGCTGGGTTATGCCCGGGGAAAACCCGGTAAATGTTTCCGGTATTGAGACAGAAGAAGCCTCGGGCTTTCAGGCGAATATCGTCTCGAGCGACATTGAGCCCCCCGATACCTGGTATTCCGGCGTCTTAGACCCCTTGTTCGGAGTCGAATAATTCAGCATTGTTTGTCATTGGGTAACGCACGGAGATTCCCCCGGCGAGCGGGGCTCGGTGGGGTATATTCTTGCGCCTAACGGTGAAAGGAGCTGCGCCGATGAAATACCAACCGGGTAGGTATGCTGCTATCGATATTGGGACGGTCACTTGTCGTATGCTCGTGGCTGATGTGGATGCGGCGGGTACGTTGACCGAGCTTGCCAAGGAATACACCATCTGCAATTTAGGCGAAGGGGTGGATGCTACCGGCCGTCTGCGTCCTGATGCCATCGAACGCGTGCTTTCGGCTATAGATCGCTATCTGGTGGTCCGCGACTCCTACCAAGAAGGGGAGGAACCCCTGACCACCATCGCTTTGGCCACCTCGGCGGCCCGCGATGCAGAAAATGGTGCAGACTTTATTGAGGCTCTGGCTGCCCATGGACTTCCCCTTACGATTATTCCGGGCTCCCGGGAAGCGGGCTTGTCGTTTCTGGGAGCTGGAAGCGCATTTACGGGAGAGACCATTCTCATGGTGGATATCGGGGGCGGTTCCACTGAGGTAGCTTGGGGACCTGCCGGAGGATTGCCGGTGTTTAGCCGGTCCTTTGATGTGGGCTGTCGGCGTATGACTGAGCGCTTTTTTCTGAGCGATCCTCCCCGACCAGAAGAGATGGAAGCCGCCCGGGACTGGGCACGGACCATGATGGAGCCATTCTTTACCGAGCATCAAGAGCAACTGGCGATGACCGAGCGCTTAGTGGCGGTGGCGGGGACGGCTACGACCGTGGTCTCCGTTCGTGAAGCCATGGAGCGCTATGACAGTGCATTGGTCCATAAAGCTACCGTGCTGCGCCAGGACGTGGCAGACCTTGAGCAGCAGCTGGGTTCGCTTCCGCTTGAGCAACGACGGGCGGTGGTTGGACTTGATCCGGGACGGGCTCCGGTGATTGTGGCTGGCATGGTCATTTTGGGGGTTGTAATGGATTTGGCTGCCCAAGAAACATTCACGGTGAGCGAAGCGGACATTCTTGATGGCATGACGTTGACCGCTGCCGAACATAGCTAAAGACAAATTTCATTTCTGTGATACTATGGTGCCCTTGCGTGGGGGTGTGGCGGAATTGGCAGACGCAGCGGACTTAAAATCCGCCGCCGCGAGGCTTGTGGGTTCGAGTCCCACCGCCCCTACCATTGCATTTAGAAGCGCTTCCTTCGGGGGCGCTTTTTCATTCTGATGCCCATGATGAAACCCCGCTGTGAGCGAGATTTCAAAAAGTTTGTGCACTTGCTCCACGGGTGCCTAACGCTTGGGGTTGGCTCAAGGCTTCGTGGTATCATTATTGATTTGTTAGAGCCTGGGAAGAAGAACTTCTTCCCAGCCATGGATTGTCCGCCTCCATCCGGAAAGTGCTCATGAAGAACATTAATCAAATCATTGCCAGTGTGGAAAACCCCCCGACGAGCTTTCAGGAATACCTCGATTCCTACGCCGATAGTGTGGGGGATTTGCTGAACGAATATATTCCCCATGGAAGCCATCCTGATATGGATACCTATCTCTATGGACCGCTGTTCTCCTATAGCCAGAATGGCGGCAAGCGTCATCGGCCGCTTATTTGTTTTGCTGCCTGTCGTGCGGTAGGTGGGGATATGGCAAAAGCCACGTCAGCCGCAGCGGCTATTGAGCATTTCCATACGGCTGCGTTGATTCATGACGATATCGCTGACGAAGCGGAGCTGCGTCGTGGGGAACCCTGTTTGCACCTGACTGAAGGTTTGGGTCTTGCCATCAACATGGGTGACTTAGCGTTGTCGCTGGTTAATGGTACGGTTATGGACGATCCGGCTCTTGATGACGCTACGAAAGTGCGCGTAGTCACTGAGCTTATTAATATGACGCGGCGTACCATTGAAGGCCAGGCTCTCGATATTGGCTGGGCGCGCGATGGTCGCTATGACATCACTCCTGAGG
>CAJUNI010000030.1:12866-23879 GCA_910587945.1 uncultured Parvibacter sp. | reverse complement strand
GCCTTGGTTATGTGGATTGAGCATGTCCAATATTCTGCCGCACCCCCAAGTGGAGGATCCTGGCAGTGCCGTGCATTTTTGGGTGGAAATAGGAAGGAACGAGGTACGTTTCGGGTGTGTATGGGAATAGGGGAAGTGCCTATTGGGTGCGGGTAGGAGCAGATGAAGCGCAAATTGGGTGCGAAGACGAGGGGTATGATGCGATTTGGGTGCAGTGAAAGTAGGTGGGGTGTGTTTTAGGTCCAAGTGGGGAATGGAGTGTGTTCTGAATCCAAATGGGGAACCGGAGTGCGCATTTTGAACGGAAATAGAGCAACGGAGCCGTGTGATGGCCGACCTCGCATCCCGGCTCTGCATCCCGATCCCGCATCCTGATCTCACACCCTGCACCTTGCGCTCAGCTCCCCCGACTCCGCACCCTGCACCTTGTGCTCAGCTCCCCATACACCGCAGGTAGCGGCAACGCAGACTGTAGCTATGGAATCCGTGTCAACCGTACCGACACGGCAACTCTTCGCGGCTACTTAAGAGAGGCCTGGTGGATGTCGTAGCTATAGCGAAGACATTCGGCGAAAATGTCGAATTGCTTCCGATGGCGCGACTTCTTCCATAGAAGGCAAATATCGAACTCTAATGCGAGATCCTTGAATGTGAGCATCTTGAAGCGAGAGCCGAAGTAGCGCGATAGATGGGCGCAAGACATGATCATGGCCGAGCGATCCTGGAAGAGCAAAGGCATAGAATCTACGTCGTCAATATAGGGTAAATTTGTAAAGGGTACTCCCGCTTGAGTTAATGCTCCCCGAAGAAATGAACTAAGGTTATCCTCGTGGGGGAACCCTTCGGGAATGCCGATGGTTCCCGTGAGCTCTTTTACTGACACGCTATCTTTTTTCGCGAACTCATGGTTTCGCTCTACCATAAGCACGAACTCATCAGAGTAAAGCTCGGTAACTTCGAACAAGGGGGACTCCATGCCTTTGGGCCACATGGTGACTCCAATATCGATGGTATCGTTTTTTAGGAAATCCAGAATTGTATTCGGCTGGAGAGAGCGAGAGAAGATCATCGTTTCCGGATACTCGCGCTTGAAAAGTCGATAACATCCATCAAGCAACTCACTGCTTGCTCCATGCAAATAACCGATACCAAGCGTGGCGTCATGGCTGATCTGCTCTTGTTTAACGGCCTTGATGATGCTGTCGTGTAAGATTACAAGCTCTTTGGCGCGATCAGCTAAGAGCTTACCCATAGCGGTAAGTCGCACGGATTGTTTATTGCGCAGAAAGAGATCGCATCCCAGCTCTTTTTCAAGGTCCATGATGTGGCGGCTGAGCGAGGATTGAGTGATAAAGAAATGGCGCGCTGTTTCAGAAAAATTTAGTGCCTCTGAAAGATAGAGGAACTCGCGAAGCACATCGATCCGCATGGGTATCCTTCCCTAGACAAGCGTCCCTGTAGGTTGCTTATACGATTCTAGCATCACGCTTATAGTGTCGATATGCTGCGGTTATACGCATCTTGCATTAGTTCCCCAGTAACTGCATAAGGGACTAATGACTCCCTTCGAATAATGAAATACAAGGTTGTCGGAGCATCTGTGGTCTTGAGGGTTCATGAATGTTTTAGGCAATCGGGAAAGAAGGCAGAGAGAGAAGGGGAGTCAGATGGGAATTAAAACTACCGCTGCGCCTGCAATCCCGCTCGACACATTGGGAGAGAAGAATGACCTGGGTAAGCCCTGGAAGTTCACTGATGAGGATACGGGATTACACGTTACCCGAAGCTGTGTATGGTCGCCTCCGGGATGTCATCCCGTAGGTTGCGGCGTCAAAATGTATGTTGACGACTACGGTAAATTGGTAAAAGTCGAGGGCGATGAGAATCATCCCGTTACCCAAGGCCGCCTCTGCATGCGCTGCATTGCGCTTAAGGACTATATCTACAATCCAGGTCGTGTGATCTATCCCATGAAGCGCGACCGCCAGTATCGTGGTCAAGATGATAAGTGGGAGCGCATCAGCATGGATGAAGCGCTGGATATCATCGAAGAAGAGTACTGGAAAGCGGTTAAAAAATACGGTCACGAAAGTGTTTTAGTCTATACCGGTACGGGTCGCAATGGCGGTGTAACTTCTGGTTCCAATCTTGCTGCGTTAACGTTCAATACGCCGAACTATTGCTACACGCAGTCTGGCTATGCATGCTATATGCCTCGCATGGCGGCAAGTGTATATACCTCCGGTATTGCCTATACGGAGGTTGACTATGCGGGAACGTTGGAGGGTCGCTATGACGATCCGGCCTACAAACTTCCTGAGGTCATTGTGCTTTGGGGCAAGGATCCGCTTCCGTCGAACCCCGATGGACTCTTTGGTCATTCCATTATCGATATGATGAAACGTGGATCTAAGTTGATTACGGTTGATCCTCGTGTCAATTGGATTTCAACGAAGGCCGACTATCATCTGCGCTTGCGTGCGGGTACCGACACTGCGCTTGCTATGGCCATGTTGGATACCATTATTAAAGAAGAGCTCTACGACAAGGAATTCGTCGATCTGTACTGCTATGGCTTCGATGAGTTTGCCGTGCGCTGTGCGGAAATGCCCGCGGAAAAGGCTGCTGAAATCACCGGCGTCCCTGCTGAGGATATCCGTGGAGCTGCTCGCATGTATGCGAATGCCGAACAAGCCACCATCTCTTGGGGCCTTGCTATTGATCAAAAAACGAATGGCCTGCAGAACGGCGCTGTGGTTGTTGCTCTGACTGCTATTACAGGCAATATTGATAAGCCGGGTGGCCAATTGGTAGCAGGCGCTGGCACTTCCGTTACCGGCGGCGAGAATGAGGATGAGGGTATGTCGGCCCTCATGCGCGTTGATAGCGATGAGCTTCACATGAAAATGATTGGCATGAAGGAATATCCGGGCTATTGCGGATTCTGCAACAACTCTCATGCTGATCTTACGTTGCGCGCATTGCAGACCGATGACCCCTACCATATTAGCTTCGCTATGATTATGAATAGCAACTTCGGTGCAAACTCAACCGCTCAGCCTAAGGATTGGATTGAAGCTAGTGCAAAGTGTATTGATTTCGCTTTTGCCCTAGATACGGTGATGACGCCCTCCATCCAAGCAGTGGCTGATGTCTTCATTCCATTGGCGACCACAGCTGAGTCTAATACGGTGGTTTCGGTGAACTATGGTGCAACGCCGGTCTATCGCGGCTTCCAAAACAAATGCATCGAAGTAGGCGAGACTATGGGCGATGCAGAGTTTGCAACGGTTATGGGACGCCGTCTCTTCCCGGAGAAGTTCGACAAGTTGGGGATTCAGACCACCGAGGACTTCTTGCGCTATGTATGGCTTGGCAAGGAAGACTTTAACAAGTTAGCGCCTACGGTCATTAATCAGTATGACCATGAGTATTTCAAGTACAAGAAGGGGAAGATGCGCGCCGACGGACAGCCGGGCTTTGAGACGCCTTCTGGTCGTATCGAACTCTGGTGCTCAGCCTATGCTCAATTCGGCGATGATCCGCTGCCCTATTATGAGGAGCCGCACTATAGTCCTGTGAGCGACTCTAAGTACATGAAGCCTGAGTACAAGGAGCTTTATCCGTTTGTCTTGACTACCGGTGCTCGTACCTACTGCTACTTCCATTCCGAGAACCGTCACGTGCCGGTATTGCGTGAGATCAACCCTGATCCGCTCGTAGAAGTCAATCCGAAGACGGCAACTCGTTTGGGTATTACTGATGGTCAGTGGTGCCGGGTCTACAACATGTTTGGGGAATGCTACATGAAGGCCAAAGTTAGCCAGATTGTAGACGAGAACACTATTCATGCGCAGCATGGTTGGTGGTTCCCCGAGGCTGAGCCGAGTGCGCCCGAGCTTTTCGAGACGCTTCGTTGTCAGATCAACAACCTGATTCCTGGCTTCCACAATGGCATCATCGGTTTTGGTGCTCCCTTCAAGAGCATCATCTGCAATATCGAGCCTACTGACAAGAACTTCGACACTGACATGGACATGATCCAGGAGAAGTTTAGGAGGATTGACTAATCATGACTTACGGACTCTTGATTGATTACGAGTACTGCACTGGCTGCCAATCCTGCGAAGTGTCTTGCAAGATGGAGCATGATCTTCCCGTAGGGAAATGGGGCATTCGTTTGTACGATGACGGCCCTTGGCAACTCAATGATGCGGAAAATGCATCTGGTAAGGATTACAACTGGAATCGCGTGCCTGTACCGACCGATTTGTGCGATCTTTGTGCTGAGCGTACTGAGCGGGGTCGCGAACCAATTTGTGTGCACCATTGCTTAGCCAACGTGATGCATTACGGCACGGTGGAGGAGTTGGCTGCCATGATGGATGGCAGCATGAAGCAAGTGCTCTTTGTACCGACTCATCAGAACGGCTAATTTTTATAGGGGCGCTTGAGTAATCTGTGGGCTTAAGCGCCCCGTTGTTTTCAGTAAATCTGCTTCATAAGGAGGGACGATATGCGTGATGAAACGCGCTTAGGAAAATACGCATTGATTCGCTATCGAGGTGGAGCAGTTGGGGAAGAATTGGCTGATGACCACTGGGAGGGCGAACCTGATCGCATTCGCATTGGGTATGGCGAAGTCCCTAATGGGATAGATGATGCGCTGTTTGAACTTGAAATAGGCGAGCGGGGGACTCTGATTCTGCCACCCGCAAAAGCCTACGGCGATCACGACCCGGCGGGGGTGCAAATTAAGGCCCGGAGTGAGGTGCCTGATGGCAAGGATTTGGAAGTAGGTTCCATATTGGGCTGGCGCAGTCCAATAACCCATGAAGTGCTTCCTGTTCGAGTGGTCGAAGCCTATGACGATTATGTCAAGCTTGACTATAACCACCCACTTGCAGGGAAAACGCTCGAGTACCAAATTGAGCTTGTTGATGTGGTTGACGAGTAACTCAGCGAACAGTAGCCCTGAACACTCGGTTTAGGTAACTGAGCCGATCTCCCGTTCCGACGGTAGTCCTACAGAGTACGTCCGAAGGAGGGCGCATGCTTTTCAAAGGTCCCGCTGGGTTTCAGCGTATCATTTATATCATTATGAACATTGTTATCGGCATTGTAGTTAGCCTCTGTCTCATGGTTGCTATTATGCATGTGCCGATTACCCCTGATGGTTTGTTGAAGAGCGTTGTTCTGAGCTTTTTCATTGGCTATACCGTTAGCGATTTAATTCCGGCAATGAAATGGGGAAATGCCTTAGCTTCCGCATTGAAAGTGCGCAATCCCCTCGGCGCTCACGTTATTTCTAGTGCCGTATTAGCGTTCTTTATGGGTACGTTCATTCTCTTCTTCTGCTCTTATATCAATATTTATGATCTTGCCGGTATGGCGGGTGTGTTTGATTTCTTTGTATCTGCTTATGGGTTAGTGCTGTTGGCGGCCTATATTTCTATCCTTGTTTTTGTACCATTGGGTGGCAAAGTGGCGACAGCCATCAGCGGCTTTGATCCTGCAAAAGGAACCGATCCTGCTGTTGAATTGTAGTCATGTGCTACGGATGCAATGGTTGTAATCGGTGCGGCAAGATGGACCGGCTTCGCGAAACGTTGGGGCGTCGATTCTGTCCACGGTGCGGGGCCGATGCTTCGCCGGAAGATAAGGTGTGCATGCAGTGTGGCGGCCCTTTGCCCCCTATAGCACCAAAAGCTGGTGTCTCTAGACACAGTACAGAACAGGGTTCGGGTTAAAGAACACCCAGGAGAACGCCCGGAGATTTGCTCCGAGCGAAGGAAAGCGGTATTGGTAATACGCGAGTTGATCTAATTTCGCCCGTTCTCATTTTGTGGCCTCAGTTTTTGCACTGGGGCCACTTCGTATAATTGAGGGCTTCGTTCATGTCGTCGAAATGGGTCAATAGGGAATTGGCATCCTAGGCGGTATCAAGAAAATCCGCGCCTTGGTAAACATGCTTTACGTGAGTTCCGACTGAATTCCGAGACGGAACAACGAGATAGTGTTCTACCTACTATATTCATAGTATGCGGAGAAAAGCCGGCCTTCGGGTCGGCTTTTCTCGTTGGAGCCGCGTGACCGGCGTGCTGCCGTCAAGCTTATCGGCTTATGGTAATCTGCGAAGAGAAAAGGGGTGCGTTTCGCTAACGTCTTCCGTCTTGGGACGCGAGCAGTAAAGAGAGTATCTATGGATATTGCAATTGCCGTTATCTCGATGGTCATTATCATCGTGCTTATAGCGTGGCTCATCATGCTTCCGCAAAAGAAAGTACTCAAGGTCTCAGTGCCGTTTTTTGTGGTGGGATTTGTTCTGATCTACGGCGTCTATTTAGTAGCTCTCTTGCAGCCGGATGAGCCACTTTTGTCTACGGCGGTGGCATTCAAAGCGTTCGTCGAGTCCTACCAGTCCATTGCAAGCGGTGCTGATTATAGCCTGCTGACCAGCTCAGACACTCTTGGGTCTCTAGCTTCAACCACCGCGTTCAAGACGGGGTTCTGGTTTCTTCACCTGTTGTTATTCGCCATGCTCACCTTAAGTGGCTTTGCTGTATTTGGGCGCCGACTGATGGACGCCGGCCGCTTAGCCATGGTGCGGCTCGTCAACAAGCGTGACGTCTATCACATTTTTGGTGATGGCGAATCGGCGCTGCAGTTGGGCCGCAATCTCGCCCAGGAATGCCCGGCGGCTACCATTGTGTTTTATAGCGAAGAATACCAATCGGGATTGCGCGAGAAGATTTCCAGCTTTGGTGGTGTGCTTATTGAGGTGAGTGAAACCAATAAGGCCAAGTATCTGCAGAATGCAAAAGATCGTTGGTCGGGTAATATCGCGGTGTTTAGTGGGCTACGCGAGGATCGAGTGAACGGCAAGAGCATTGCCGATTTGCTGGCTCGCAAAGCAGTGCGTGATCATGCGCCCTATAAGTCCATGGTTGTTCGGGATTCGGATGCACCGCTTCCTCCTGGTGGCTGTTTTCCCGAGGAGCCCTACTGCGCCATTATTGTGGGCTTTGGGCAGTTGGGGCAATCTTGTGCCCGGTGGCTCATTGAAACTGCCCAGCTCAGTCCCCAGAACGTTAAGCCGAAGATTGTCATTGTGGACTCCAATGCGATTCCCTTCGAGCGATTCACTATTGAGAATCCGGCTCTAGATTATTGTGCCGATATCGAGTTTTTGCACCTCGACGGCTTCTCCTTCCAATTTAAAGACTTCCTTGAACACGAATATGCTCAATCGGGGACGCTGCCAAAGTTGTTCGTTTGCGTTTCTGGGGTGAGTTCGATGAATCATGAGGAGCGCGAAGTGAATCGGTCCAAGGATTCTCTCATGGTGCGTCATCTTTCTTTGATTCTGCGGCGGATGGGAATCTCCCAGAGTGGCCTCGCGTTTGCTCCCAATATCGAGAATGAAGATCTCTGGACGCGCGAAATCATTTTGCATCAGCAACTTGATGCCCTGGCTGTTCGGCTAAATGGTCACTATTGCATGAACAATGATGAACAGTTGAGCCCGAGTGAGCGGGACAAAGCCTATCAAGCGGCGTGGGATAACGCTGCGGAATACGATAAGGAATCTTCTCGAGCATCCTGTGATTTTATGCCGGCTATGCTGGCCCTTGCGGGTGTTGATCCGGAGGCGGATGACGCCGGAGCTCAATTCCGGCAAGCTCTTGAGGTGGATTCGGCATTGTTGGAGAACCTTGCGCGGGTTGAGCATCGGCGCTGGAATGCGTTTCATTGCGTAAATGGCTGGGTCCCTATGGATCGCGATGAGCTGGTGCGTCGTGTTGACGCCTTAGATAGAGCTAAGGCTGAGGTCGCTGCAGGGAAGGCGGCAGAAATCCTGCCTGCCCTTCGCAAGCCTCAACGAAACGCTATTACGAAAGAGCATGCCTGTATTGTCTCTTGGGAAGAACTTCCCGAGTTAGATGCCGTTTATGCGCGATTTGATGGGCAAATCGCGGCTGGAACGGATACGCTGCAGAAGCGCGACGAGAATAGTGTGGATACGCTTCTGGAGTTGCTCTAAGACTGCGAGAGCGTGGCAGGTACCGCTTGTTAAACCGGCGATGACTGAAGGGTTACTCCTGAGTTCGCAAAGGGCATGGAAACTGAGCGCAACTCCAAGAGAGACTAAGCCAAGAGAGACCAAAAGTGTAATCGCAAAAGCAAGGGATGAAAGAGATCATGGACTTTTCCTATGTGACAAATGGCAATGCAGACCCCCAGGGAAAGCAGCCAGTCTTTTTCACCTGTCACCCTGAGGATTTCGACCAGTATTTTGAGAAAGTCTGTCGCGATGTAATATCCCTTGTGGATTGTGCGATTTACTATACCGCCGACGGTGCGGCGCCCCTTACCAGCCCGGAAGACGAAGCCTCTCTTGGGTCGATGCGCCTTATGGTTGTTCCGGTTACTGCAGCTCTTCTCACTCAGAACAGTCGGGCGCTTGATCACGATCTTGTTTTTGCTGCAGAGAGGAACATCCCGATTCTTCCCTTAATGATGGAAGATGGGTTAGATGGACTCTATAGTCAGTTGGGTATTTTTAGGGAACGCCAGTATCTTAGTCCCTACCAGGTCGATAGTTCTGCGATTTCTTATCAAGAGAAACTCCAGCAATTTCTTGCTGCAGTATTAGTGGATGAACAACAGATGGAGCGTATTCGGCAGGCTTTTGATGCCTACGTCTTTCTGAGTTATCGGAAAAAGGACCGGGTCTACGCCAATAAGCTCATAGAGCTCATTCATCAGAATCCAGAGTTTCAATCGGTAGCTATCTGGTTCGATGAGTTTCTGACACCGGGAGAGAGTTTTACCGAGAACATTCAAGCGGTGCTTAGTAAGAGTGATCTCGTGTTGTTGCAGGTCACCCCTAATATTCTTGAGACGGTAGGTGGCGTGCCGAATTTCGTAATTCGGGAAGAATACCCGGCAGCTCGGGCTCTTGGGAAGCCGATTTTGCCGGTGGTCATGGCAGAAACCGACAGTGCGGCATTGCAAGCAGTTTTTGAGGGGCTTCCGACGTCGGTAAGGGGAGAGAGCGAAGCGTTACAGGCCCGCCTTCTTGAGCTATTGCCGACCCTTGTTGCCCAACCCGTTCGAAGCCCAGAGCGCATCTTCTTGCTGGGATTGGCCTATCGGGCAGGGATAGATGTTGAACGTAATGTCGAGCTGGGATTGGCTCTTATGGAGGAGGCGGCTCGTGCTGGGTATCACCCGGCTATGCATCAGCTGGGCGGTGTGTATTTTTGGGGTGCTGGCGTTCCTCGTGATAGGAATCGTGCCATTTACTGGGCTCGACTAAACGCCGATCGCTGTGCTGAGCTTTATGGGCCCCATGATTTCGAAACCTTGGGGGCGCGCAATAATCTCGCATATATGTATGACGAGATTGGCGACTATGGGCAGGCACTCGCGCTTTTTGAGGAAGTCTATGAGGGCGAATGCCAGCACTATGGCGCTGAGGATAGCCGAACCCTTTTGACCCTTCATAACCTGGCGAGTTGTCACTATCACTTGAATCATTATGAGCAAGCATTGGAGCTCCATCGTCGCTGCTATGAGCTGCGGGTAAGTACGTTGGGTCCTCGTCATCCGAATACGCTCTTATCGCTGGGGTCTATTGCGCTCCTATCTATAGATATCGACGGCCCGGAAGCCGCCAAGCAAATCAATGAAGCCTATGTGCGAGAGGCTATAGCGTTTTATGGCGAGGCTCATGTGAATACCTGGGGAGCAGTGAATAATCTGGGCTATATCTACGATAAGTTAGGTGATTATCAGCGGGCGCTCGAGTGTTATGCATGGGTGTACGAGCGCATCCAGCAGACGGGTACAAAAGAAACGCTTCCCAAGGCGGTCATTATGCTGGACAACATGGCGCAAACTTACAAGCGATTAGGCAATCCACAAAAAGCCAGCGCTCTTATGATGGAAGCCTTTGAGCTTGCGAGCCGTAATCTGGGGCTCCTGCACGCAGATACACTCGCGGTTTTAGATAACTATACGGAACTGCTCTGCGAGCAGGATCGCGCTATGGATGCGATGCTGTTTCTTCTGTCGTTGGCTGCTGACTGCACGAAAGCGGGAGGTGCCGCGGATCCCGGTGCGCTGACATTTTTGTATAAGGCGGCGTTATTTGCCGAGGGTCTCGGAAGTGGCTCGGATGCGCTTGCGCTCTACCAAAGAATCTACGATGGCTGGCATGGAGTGCTTGGTGACGATAGTCGTCTGATACAAGATGTGCGGGCGCGGAAGCGTGCCTTAGAGCAACGGGGTGTGCCCAAGAACGCCGGACTGTTCCGTTATGAGCGCCCGAATGCAGGCTAGGATGCCGCTGTTACGCGCGCACGAACGGAGGCGAGGACGCCGTCACTGTGGGCGCTTACACGGCAGTTAGCTCCCTGCCGGGCTCTAAGCTAGCGGCAGCCCCCGGTGCCCCAAATGACGGTGCGGCCACAGCGAAGTGCAATGACGTGCCCAATGGTCGCTCAGTAGTCACGGAGGATTCATAGCGGGGCGCTAGGGTGAAGGGGTAACCAGAAGTTGAGGGCGCAAGCTGCTCGACTTACAAGAGAAAAGAGCATGTCATGAAAGTATTTGTTGCAGGTGCATCGGGACGTGTGGGCGCTCAGCTCGTGAAAGATTTAGTGGCTCAGGGTCATGAGGTAGTGGCGGCCTCGCGCCATCCTGAGGCGTTAGCTGCCGATCATGTGCAGCCGTTGGTTTTCGACTTCCATAAAGAGGCTTCTCAGATGGAGGCGGATATTGCTGGCTGTGATGTGGTGTACTTCGTAGCGGGCTCGCGCGGAAAAGACTTGCTGCAAACCGATGCATTCGGCGCGGTCAAATTGATGCAAGCCTGCGAAGCGGTAGGTATCAAGCGCTACATCATGTTGAGCTCGCTGTTTACGTTAGAGCCTGAGCGCTGGGCTCAAGAGCCGGGTCTTGCGGAAATCACCGACTATAACATTGCGAAGATGTTTGCTGATGAGT
>CAJUNI010000030.1:0-12856 GCA_910587945.1 uncultured Parvibacter sp. | reverse complement strand
CACCACGTTGGATTACACCATTGTGCAGGCTTCGCTGTTGACCGAAGAGGCGCCGACCGGCAAGATTTCCATCTCGCCGCAGCATGAAGCCCATAACCCCATTCCGGATGTGGCCCAGGTTTTGGCAGATGTGCTGCCTCTCAAGAACACCTACGGGAAGGTCATCATGATGACGTCCGGCGATACTCCGATCGAGGAGGCTCTCGCTACGGTCTAAGCCATTGAGACTTCATAATTGAGCACTAACTGGGCGGCAAGGCAATTGATGGATGCTTTGCCGCCTGTTGTTATGGGGGGGGAGATGGTGGCTTGTTCCCGAAAAAGCGGTGTCCAGCTCCTAGTGAGGTAACCGTTTTGGGTGCCTGGTGCTTGGCACAAACGGGATAGAGCATTTAGTGGGCCAGGGAGCCGCTATACTGTTGATAGCAATCCTGCTAACTGGGAGAAGGTTTCATGGCGCGGTCCCTAAAAGATATGACTCTTGAAGAACTGTGGGAGCTTTTTCCTATCGAGCTGATAGCTCCTCAGCCTGAATGGACGGCCCAGTATCGGGAAATGGAACTCGAGCTACAGCGTCTTCTAGCGCCCTTTCCGGGGGTGCGCATTACTCACATAGGTAGTACGGCTATCGGGGATATTTGGTCAAAACCTATTGTGGATATTCTGGTTGAATTCGATAAAGAGGCGTCTTTGAACGAGGCTACCGAGCTACTTGAACAGGCAGGCTTTCTAATGATGAGCAGCGAGCCTCGACGGATCTCATTAAATAAAGGTTATACCGAACAGGGGTTTGCCGACAAGGTATTTCATATTCATTTACGTTACGCGGGAGATAACGACGAAATTCTCTTCCGCGATTACCTGCGACGGCACCCAGAGCGCGCGCGGGACTATGAGCAGCTCAAGTTGACATTGGGGCAGAAATTCACTCATGACCGAGATGGCTACACCGCAGCTAAGAGTGAGTTTGTTAAAGCCGTTATGGTGGCCGCAAAGCAGGAGCGAGTGGACACGGAATAGCGGGTAACTTTCCTCTGGCGCGCGCTAAAATCGTTCGCGTTTGACCAAAAGTCGGAATTTCGTTTTCTACGGCGGCGGATTTTGCTGCGGGGAAGCTCCCATGATGGCAATTGATGTCTCTAGGACCGCGATCCTTTCAAGGACGCCTTTTCTTTTTCGATGGTTTCGCGATTGCTATATTCCTCAAGCTGGTCGATAAGACTCTGCTGGGAATTAATGCCCATTTTTCGATAGATATGGTAGATGTGGGACTTTGCTGTGGAGCCTGAAATAACTAACTTTCGGCTGATGTATTCCGCATTGCGTCCACGCGCTAGGAGACGAAATACTTCAACTTCGCGCGGCGAGAGCCCAACGGCTTTTATGAAATCATCGAACTTTGCATCAAATTTCTCATTTGTTTTATCGTCCTCTCGGGCCAGGATTTCCTCTTCATTACGTTGCATGAGGAGATCGTGAAATTGCTTTTTGGCAATGGAATCGTCCAGCCCATAAATTGCAATGGCGCACACAATGAGGGATGCGATAAGTACGGAAATAAACATAAGATCCGTGGTAGAAAACGAGTTCAAAAGCCAGATGAAGGCGGAAATTACAGATCCTACAAAGAGCCCAACCCATACAGGAATTTGCATCACTGCGGAACGTTTGAGAGGCTTAATAGAGAACTCGGAATTGAAGATCATGGCGCTACTTAAACTGATTACAGAGAAGTGGGACAGGGCCACATTGACAACGCAGCAGAAAAATAGGCGCCAAGCGCTGTCGCCAAAAGGCAGAAAGAGAATGCCAATAACTACCGGCGGCAACGTTAGCCTCTGAATAGTGGAAATATCGATATCAGTATTGCGGCCGATTTTGTACCACGCAAGAGAGAGCATAGATCCGATGATACCTGTGGCGCAGCCAATAATGGTAGCTTCAACTCCCAGGCTAAACAGCGTGGTAGTGGTGTAGCCAAAGGCAAGACCATAGGTGCCAATAGTGATGGCTCCTTGGGGAGTTACATAGCTCACCGTTTCAAAAGCATCAGAAGCAACGATGCGCTCTGAGGGGAGCGTTTTCGTAAGTATGCCCAACATAAAAAAGGAGATTACTTCGAGTGCGCCGACCATGATGATCCCGACCAAGGGCAGAGAAATGGCAGCCATCACAATGTAGAGACAGGTGCCCAAGCATGAGGCGAGGGCAATAACGATAGGCGTGTAGCGTGTGGTCACCAGGCTGAAATAGACGGACCACGCCATAAGCTGAGCGGCTTGAGCTATCCCTGAAAATGTCCAAGCGACAACGCAAACTCCTACGGGGACTGCTCCGGGAACTGCTGAATGGAGAGCGGCGACTCCCAACGGAATGACGCAAACAATACATCCAACAGTAAAAATTTTGTCATGGCGTCGATAGATGAAATCGCTTCTGCGCCAGCAGACAATCAGGCTGACAATAAGACCACCCATCCAGCAGAGTCGCAAGGCCACAACGATGGTAGGACTGAAGCCTTCCGCAAACGGGGTGGCGTACATAAATACGCACAAGAGGTCCCAAAGGAAGTAGCCTCCCAAGCCTAAGGTGGCCGCTAATGCAGAAAAGAGCTGTAGCCGTTGTGCGTCGGATGAGCCATCCATCGCATCATTAAGTTGAAACATCAAACCCCCCTCTGAACAGCGCTTTTAAGCATGTGAGTATGATAAAGATCTCAAATTCAACATGCCAATAGGTTGCGGCAATTCATAGCTATTTCGTATGTTTTGCCCGTCGATGCAACCAGTTTTCAAGCGATGCAAGAAGGGAGAATTTGCGGGCCTAGAAAGTAATGGGCGGGGGAGAGGTTGTCAAGAATCGACCCGCCTAGTTTCTGGAGAATGAAAAGAGGGGGAGTTGTGGCGGAAACAAAATATCTATTTGTTGAGCATGAACGACCGTTTACCTATGAGGAGGATGGGTTAACGGTAACGCGGGGGAGTGCTTGGTCGGGGCCTGGTTGTCACCTCGGTTGTGGAGTGCTTCTGTATACCGACGCGGAAGGGACCCTGGTGAAAGTGGAGGGCGACCCTGAGAACCCCTACAACCAGGGTAGGCTTTGTCCGCGGTGTTTGGGATTGCCCGAGGTGACCAATCATGAAGATCGCCTCAAGTATCCGTTGCGTCGTGCGCGAGCGGATCGTGGGAAGGATCTTTGGGAGCGTATTAGCTGGGATGAAGCCTTTGACACGATCGAGAAGGTCTTCAAGGATATCAAGAAGGAATCAGGACCTGAGGCAGTTCTCTTTATGCAGGGAACGGGTCGCGATATTGCTCCCTATATCACGCGGCTTTGCTGGTCTTATGGCAGCCCCAATTTCTCGTTATTCCTGAGCGGCGTGGCTTGCTATGTCCCGCGCGTTATTGGATTAGCGGGTACATTCGGCGCGTTTTTGGTGCCGGATTGTTCCCAGGTCCATCCTGATCGCTATGACAATCCAGAGTACGTTATTCCTGAGACCATCTTTGTCTGGGGTAATAACTGCGTAGTGTCTAATTCCGATGGCTTCTTTGGTCACTGGGTCGTAGATCTCATGCAACGAGGGTCAAAGCTGGTAGTAATTGATCCACGAGTCACCTGGCTTGCTTCTCGCGCTGAGCTTCATTTGCGGGTACGTCCTGGTACGGATGCAGCACTGGCTTTGGGAATGCTGAATGTCATCATCAACGAGGATCTCTACGATCATGACTTTGTGGACCGCTGGTGCTATGGCTTTGAGGAGCTGGCCGAACGGGTTCAGGAATACCCCGTCGACAAGGTGGCGCAGATCACATGGATTCCTGAAGAGAAGATCGTTGAAGCTGCTCGACTGCTGGCAAAAAGCAAGCCCGCTACCCTGCAATGGGGTGTGGCAGTAGACATGACGAAAGAGGCTATTCCTGCCGGTCAAGCTATCTCCACGTTGTTTGCAATTACGGGAAATATTGAGGTTCCCGGCGGCATGATTGTGCCTCCTGAAATTCTGAAGTACGTGGGTGGTTGGGGCAAGGAGTTGCTTCCAGCCGACGCGAATACCAAGCGCATTGGTCAAGACCGCTACCCGCTGTTTGCCTCCGAGGCACAGCCCGACTGCATCGTAGAGCAGTTGGAAAGTGGTGAGCCCTACAAGGTTCGTGCGGCATGGATTCAGACTTCGAACTTCTTGTCTTGCATGGCGGCAGATCCGCAGCGCCTCTATAACGCCATGAAGGATCTTGAGTTTATTGCCTATGTGGATCTGTTTATGACGCCCACTGCCATGGCTCTTGCTGATATTGTGTTGCCGGCCGCAACCTATCCCGAGCGCAATGGTATTCGTCTGGGAGATGGTGCCCAGCGTGGCGAAACTATCAATAAGGTGACCTCCATTGGTGAATGTAAATCCGATATGGAAATCAACCTTGAACTCGGGAAACGACTCAACCCTGAAGCGTGGCCATGGGACACGGTGGAGGAGATGTTCACCTTCCTCTTAAAAGACGACACGGGTATGACCTTTGAAGAGTTGCAAGAGCAAGCGCCAGCCTATCCGCCCTTCCAATACCGTCGTCACGAAAAGGGATTGTTGCGCAAAGACGGCCAGCCGGGATTCAACACGGCCACGGGACGTATTGAGCTGTGGTCGACGTTCTACCGCAATGCCGGACTTGATCCGCTTCCTTATTTCGAGGAGCCCTCACCGGGGCCGGGTGCTACGCCAGAGCTGCTTGATGAGTATCCCTTGGTGCTTACCACTGGTGCGCGTAATTGGAGCATGTTCCATTCGGAGCATCGCCAAATCAAGCGGATGCGCGCTCTTCATCCCGACCCCATTATTCAGATGAACCCGAAGACGGTGGAGACATTGGGACTCTCTAACGGCCAAATGGTTTGGGTTGAAAACCAATTCGGTCGAGCGAAGCGCAAGATCGAGGCTACAGAAGCTATTGACGAGCGCATGTGTAGCACGGATCACGCTTGGTGGCTCCCGGAGGGAGACCCGGAGTCGTTCTACGACGTATTTGATCTGAATATCAACAATCTCGTGCAGTGGTCTCCGGGCAAAAGCGGGTTCGGAAGCAATTACAAAACCGCTCTATGCCGAGTCTATCCCGTAGACGGAAGGGAATAGTTATGACCGTATTAGGAATGCTCATCGATTATGAGTGGTGCACAGGGTGTCACAGCTGTGAGGTGGCGTGCCAAATGGAGCATGGCTTTCCCGTGGGTAAGACCGGAATCTATGTCCAGACTATTGGACCGTGGGAAATAGCGCCTGATCAATGGCAACTCGACAATCTGGCGGTGCCCACCAAACAATGCGACGGCTGCCGCGATAGATTGGCAAAAGGGAAGCTCACGGCTTGCGAGCATCATTGCCAAGCAAAGTGCCTTCATGTAGGTCCGCTTGAGGAGCTGATGGAGCGTCTCGCTGAGCGGCCACGTCAGGCGCTCTACCACTTGACCTAAGTCAACGAAGGCTACGGCCGCGTGAGTCAAAAAGGGCTACGGTCCCTGACTCAACCCCATTCATTACCTATTCAAACGTTCGTAAAAACCTTTCTTTAGGAAAGGAGGTGACCTTATGTGCTTCAGACCCCCAACACTTGAGAATCAAGAAATCAAATGTCCCCAGTGTGGCGCCTCTTTAAGCCCTGCTGAGACCACGTGTTCCCAATGTGGAGCTGCTGCTCCACAGCCTGCAAAACCGGGCAGTCCGAGTGTGCCTCCCGCAGTGCCTCCTATTGCGGGTGCGCCGGCAGCTCCTTCTGTGCCTAGAACGCCCACAGCGCCAACGGCACCTACAAAAGAGTAGGTCGGGAGGAAATCCTTAGGGGAAAGAGCTTTGCACGATAAGAGGGCAAAGGAGAGGAGAAAACATGGCTCAAGACGTCAAAGGAACACCTATCGTCAAAGGCCTTGGCTTTAATAGCTTCGGTATTGGTACCAATGCTTGCACCGTAGACATCGATGAAGAGAATGACAAGATTCTGCGCATTCGCCCCTTCCACTTCGATGAGCACCAGACGCCAGAGGAGCTTAATGCGTGGCATCTTGAAGCGCGCGGATCGGTGTTTGAACCAGGATTCAAAACGCTGATTTCGCCGTTGTCGCTGTGCTATAAGAAGCGCGTGTACTCGAAAAACCGCATTCCCTATCCGCTAAAGCGTGTGGACTGGGATCCCAACGGAGAGCGTAATCCTCAGAATCGCGGCACCAGTGGGTATCAGCGCATTAGCTGGGATGAGGCGACAGATCTCATTGCGGCAGAAATCAAGCGCGTTCATGATCTTTACGGTCCTGCATCTATTCTCTGCGAGTTGGACGGTCATGGGGAAACGAAATTCGTCCATGCGCCTCATGGGTGCCAGAGTCGTATGTTCGATCTGATTGGTCGCTATACGCTGCAAACGCGCCAGCCGGACAGCTGGGAAGGTTGGTATTGGGGCGCTAAGCACATCTGGGGCATGGACCCCTTGGGCCAGAACTCGATGCAGAATAATGTCATTCAAGACATTGCACAAAACGGCGATGCAGTGCTGTTCTGGGGTTGTGACGTAGAAACAACACCTCTTGGTTGGGGTGGGTATCTGGCGAGCCGAATTTGCTTCTGGTTTACAGAACTCGGCATCAAGCAAATTCATATTTCGCCTGATGTGAATTACACCAACGCTGTCCATGCGGACTATTGGATCCCCGTAAAGCCCAACACTGACGCTGCGTTACAGTTGGCCATTGCCTATACCTGGATCACTGAGGGTACCTACGATCAAGAGTATCTTGATACCCATGCCATCGGCTTCGATAACTTCAAGTACTACGTATTAGGTGGCGAAGATGGCATTCCGAAGACCCCGAAATGGGCTGAAGAGATCTGCGGCGTGCCATCTTATACCATCAAAGCCTTTGCTCGCTATTGGGCTAAGCATGCTGTGTCCATTGCTCATTGCAATGGTGGCTCCTATATTCGTTCTTGCTATGCCCATGAGCCCGCGCGCTTAGAGGTAGCTCTGTTGGGTATGCAATCACTGGGTAAGCCGGGTGCTAATCAATTTAAGTTCATTGAGTGGACGCTCTATGGCATGGAAACGGTAACGCCGTTGCCGCCCTCATCGGAGATTCCGAACTGCAGCCCGGCCTATCGTGGTTGGTTCCGCAGCTTCCCAGAAAGTTTCATTCCTAAGACCATGATTCCGCAGGCAATTATGAATCCGCCAGTAACCTGGTATGGCCATATTGGCGCCGGTTTCCCCCGAGAAGATCAGTTCGAAGGCCCTTACACCTTCCCCCTAGAAGGCAATGAGCGGCTGCATATGATCTGGTCGGATACGCCTTGTTGGGAAACCTGCTGGAATGGTGGCAATGAAATGCAAGAAGCACTTCGCCATGATTCCATCGAATTTATCATCGTGCAGCACCCGTGGATGGAAAATGACTGCCTCTTCGCCGACATTATTCTGCCTACTAATACGAAGTTTGAAACCGAAGACATCGGTACTGACTCCGATAACGGTCAGTGGAATGTCGTCTATTTCGAGCGCCAAGCAATCAAGCCTCGTCTGGATTCTAAATCAGATATGGAGGCCGTGGGTGAAGTGGCGAAGAAGCTTGAGAAGTATGGTGGCATTTACGAGAATCTTTACGAGCGCTATATGGGTGGCAAGACCTGCGAAGAGTATATCGAAGCAGGATTTATGAACACAGGTGCTGCAGACAAGATGACCTTCGATGAATTCAAAGAGAAGCAGTACTATGCGTTCCCCACGAAGGAAAAGTGGGAAGAGCTTCCCGTGGGCCTGAGCCAGTTCTACGCTGATCCGGAAGGCCATCCGCTCTCCACGCCGTCGGGCAAGTTGGAGTACTACTCAACCCGGTTGGCTGAACAATTCCCGGACGACAAAGAGCGCGGTCCTATTCCTAAGTGGATTGATGAGGGTGCTGGCCACCAGGAGCGTCAATATCTTGAGCGCGGCCGCAAGTATCCCTTCCTTTTGGTTTCCAATCATCCGCGTTGGCGCGTGCACGCAAATCTTGATGACGTGACCTGGTTCCGCGAGATGGAAGAGTATGTGAAGGTAACCGGCCCGGATGGCTATAAGTATGAGCCGGTTTGGGTCCATCCCACCGACGCAGGCGCTTTGGGTCTTGAGACGGGCGACATTGTCAAGATTTATAACGAGCGCGGTGCGGTTATGGGCGGCGTTCGCGTGACCGAGCGCATCCGTCCCGGCGTGGTCTACCAGGATCATGGTTCGCGTGTTGACTCGGCAGTACTGGGTCGCGGTGGCTTGGATCGTGGCGGCGCCAACAACCTGATTGCCCCCACACCTACGACGTCAACCCATGCCTATGGCGAAGTAACCAGTGGCTTCTTAGTAAATGTCGAAAAAGTTGACGTGTTCAAGTTGGCTGAGGAATATCCCGAAGCATTCAACAGAGATTACGACCCGGATTGCGGTCTTATTGCGAGCGCGCGCATCGTGGAAGGAGAATAGGCATGGGAAAGGTATTTGTATTCGACCATGCTAAATGTAATGGTTGTCGCAATTGTCAGATAGCTTGCAAGGATGAGCATGTTGATAACGACTGGTCGCCCATTGCAAAGCCTCAGCCTGATACGGGTCAATTTTGGACGCGCATTGAAGAGACCGTTTGTGGTCAAGTACCCAAGGTGAAAGTGTCCTATGTGCTGCACATGTGCCAGCACTGCGATAACGCTCCGTGCATGGCGGTCGCGCCCGATGCTGTCTATAAGCGCGATGATGGTTTGGTAATTATTGATCCAGAGAAAGCAAAAGGGTGCAAGGAGCTGGTAGAGAGCTGCCCCTATGGCGCCATCTTCTGGAACGAGGAGCTCGCGTTGCCCCAGAAGTGCACCGGCTGTGCTCATCTGGTAGATGCTGGTGAAATTCCTCACTGTGTGGATGTGTGCCCTCATGAGGCCATTCGCTTTGGGGATGAGGAAGAGTTTGCTGAAGAATTGGCTGCCGCTGAGGTTTTGTGTGCCGATCGCGCGGACGACAAACCTCGGGTGTACTACCTCAACCTCCCGAAGCGCTTCCTTGCCGGAGTCGTGGTTGATCGCGAAGCCGACGAGGTAGTCATTGGGGCAAAAGTGACGGCTGAGAACCTTGATACCGGAGAGATCCTTGTTCAAGAAACTGACGACTTTGGCGACTTCTGGTTTAAGAAGGTGGACGAAGCTCACTGGCGTTTGTATGTCGAGTGCGAGGGGTATCTCACTCGCGTGATTGAGGCAAGTACCGTAGAAGAGGATCGCAACGTAGGTCCGGTATATCTTGCCCACGCAAGCTTGTTCCAAGGTTAGTTCTCATTTATTCATGATCCGCTGCGTTTCATGGAGGGGGCGCAGCGGATGTCTCAACCTCTTCTCAAAGGAGGAACTATGAGTTCAGAGACTTTAAAGAAAACGTTCTCTGTTAAGGGTGTAGTGGGTATCGTTCTTTCCATTATTGCCTTAATTATTGCAGCTACGGTTCCTGGAACTGAACAGTTGTCCCATCAAGGTGCGCTGGGCCTTGGGATTATGGCTACCGCAGTTATTCTGTGGATCTGTGAGACATTCCCTGCTGGCGTTACGGGCATATTGGTGCTGGTGCTAGCAGCCTTGTTTGGTGTGGTGCCGTTAAAGGAAGTGTTTGCGGGTTTCGGGGGAACGACCATCTTCTTTGTCATTGGCGTCTTCAGCCTGACGATTCTTATGATGAAGACCACGCTTGGTCAGCGTTTGACTCGCAAGCTTATTAGTTGGGCGGGATCCAATTCCAAAAAGCTGGTGTTGGCATTCATGATTGGTTCGGCGGTTATCTCGACGGTTATGACCGATACGGGTGCTGTTGTTATCACTATGGGCTTGGCTCTGCCGCTGCTGAAGGCCATTGGTCAGGAGCCGGGCAAATCTAACTTGGGTCGCTGTCTTATGTTGGGTGTTGCTTTTGCGGCCATCATGGGTGGTTTCTGCACGCCAGCAGGCCATTCGATGAACGTGCTTTCCATGGGCATGTTGCAGGCCTACAACGGAATGACCGTTGGCTTTTTGCAGTGGATGGCAGTGGGCGTGCCCTTTGCTATTATCCTCATTCCCATCTGCTGGTTCTTCTTGGTGAAAGTGTTCCCGCCGGAGCAGATTACCGAGGACGACATTGAAACAGTACTATCAAGCACGAGTGATTTGGGCAAATTCACAGCTACAGAAAAGAAATCTCTGGTCATGCTCATTGGTATTCCGGTGTTGTGGATTTTGGGCAATTGGATTCCCGTGTTGGACACTACGACCGTTGCCGTTATCGGCCTGGCTATTATGTTCTTGCCGGGTATGAATCTTCTGACCTGGGATGATATGCAGAAGGGCGTTCCGTGGAACATTATTCTCATGCTTGGTGGCATCCTGTGCTTAGGTAATGTGCTTGGAGCGACGGGCGGCGCGAAGTTCATTGCCGATCTGTTCTTAGCCAGTGGCGTTCTGTCCATGGATCCTCTGGTGGCGCTCTATATCATTGCGGCCGTAGCCTATTTGCTGCACACGTTCTTGCCGGTGGCTCCTGCCATTCTGACGATTTTCCTGCCGCCGCTGTTTGCGTTTGCAACCGCCGCAGGCATTTCGCCGGCAATCCCGATGATGATTGTGGTTGCCATTGTGTCCGGCAATTTCATTCTGCCGTTGAATCCGACCATTACGGTGGCTTATGCAGAGGGCTATTTCACCTTTGGCGATACGGCGAAAGCGGGCATTATTCCGGCCATTCTCTTCGTGGTCATTCTGGTGCCGTTGGTGTACTTCATCGGTGGGGCAGTGCTTCCCGTGTAAGCGCGCTCGATGCGCAAGGGGCCGGGTGACCTAGTGTCCTAGACTGTGAAGGATTGTTGACGCCCTAGGATTGGCGGGTACCTCAGATCAGGCCGCAGATCATTTGCGCATCCTTGCTTCATAACGAGAAGGCCTACAAGAATTAGAACAAAGTGGACGGGAAATCTCTCGTCCACTTTTTGTTCTGTGTCAGCGCTTAGGGTGGGTACCGTGGTGTTAAGTCTCTGAATTCAGGCTTCGCTCAATCGAAATTCCGACTTCTGGTCACTAAAGCGAGTTTTTAGCGCAAGATTCATCGTGGGGCGCCAGCTTTGGTGGTTTGCTGGCCAAGATAATCTACAGAAAGCATGGATTTGCGGAATATCGGACGGTGATTTGCTGCTATGAGGCGGTAAACGACCCGCGAATCCTCTGGCGCGCGCTAAAATCGTTCGCGTTTGACCAAAAGTCGGGATTTCGTTTTCCGCGGCGGCGGATTTTGCTGCTGGGAAGCTTTTGCGGTTGAAGCCGACAACTCACAGGGATCGCGAAAAAGGATTGCCATGCTGTTTTATTTCACGGGTACAGGAAACTGCTTGCAAGTTGCCCAGGAGCTCGCCCAGTCTCCTGGCGAAGATGGGTGCATGCTCAGTATTCCGCAGGAAATGGCACGCCCTGATGACTTGCACTATGAGGCCGATTCCATCGGCATTGTCTTCCCGCTTTACGCTCATCAAATGCCCTATATGGTGCATGAGTTCATTCATCGCGCTGAGTTAGTAACACCCTATTTGTATTTCGTGGGAACCTACGGCAATCGTCATGGCAACGCCGTGGAACTTACTCTTGAGGACGCCCGATCAGCGGGGCTTTCACCTGCCTATATCACGATGCTGCTCATGGTGGATAACTGGCTTCCGGGCTATGACGTGGCCGAGCAAAAGAAGCTCATCCCCGAAAAACATATCCCTGAGAATCTGCAGCGGATTGATGAAACGGTGGCCCATCGCCATTGCGGCTTTGACCCAGTGACCGACGAGGACAGGAGGGTTCATCAGGCCTTTTTGGATCTGAGAGTTAGGTTTGAGCCGCAGCAGCTGGGGGATTTCCTGAGTATTGATGCCGATTGCTGCAATGGCTGCGGGCTGTGTGCCCAGGTATGTCCCGCCGGTTGCATTACCTGCGCCGACGGCGTGGCGCTTCGTAACGCAATGGCGGGTTTGGGGTGCAATGCTTGTTTAGCCTGCATGCATGCCTGTTCCCACCATGCTATTCATTGCAAGATGGGAGACAAGAATCCTGCAGCACGCTATTTAAATGAGCAGGTTTCTTTGGCGCAAATAGTGGCGGCCAATGCGCAACCTTGGGTGCGTGAGGATTCTCATTGCTAAGGGAGTTCTTGGTGCCAAATCAGTTCGTTCCCAGATGTCGTCACCGGGCAAAGGTGGGCACAACCTTCAAACCGGCCGGTCAAGGATGATATGGGCTCCTTAAAAAAGGACTCAATTGGTTCGTTTTTTGGTGGTGCCATAATAGCCCAGCAGTAAAACTAGAAGGAAAGGAACCGCCATGGGTGATATCGAGGAGCTGCTATCGGACGGGATAAAGTCAACCCCTCCTTCCTTCGTGCGTAGCATTTTGAAGGCTGCTTCCGATCCCAACGTTACCTCTTTTGCCGGCGGTCTCCCGAATCCCATTTCCTTTCCTCAGGAAAAGCTTCTGGAATCTATGCAACGCGTCGTGGCTGAGCAAGGGGCTGCGGCGTTCCAATATTCTGCGACGGCCGGCATTGATGAATTGCGCCAGTGGATTGCCGATCGCTATAACCAGCGCTTTGGTACGGACTATGTGCTGGATGATGTGCTAATCACTACGGGCTCACAGCAAATTCTGGATCTGCTGGGCAAAGTGCTTCTCGATAAAGGCGATGGCGTCATTGTTGAAAAGCCCACCTATCTGGCGGCAATTCAAGCCTTCGCCCTTAATCAACCGGTGTTCTACGGTGTTGAGCTTACCGACGAGGGTCTTGATATCGACGAGCTTAACGA
>CAJUNI010000029.1:8917-25537 GCA_910587945.1 uncultured Parvibacter sp. | reverse complement strand
ACGCATGAGTAACCACCACCAAAAACATAGCGAGCGAGCGCAAAAGATCCCAATTTGCCGCCCGCACGGTGGACTTTGTTGCCATAATGCCAATCCTCTCAATCGAGGCTTAGATAGTTCCCCGTTATCCTTAAGCCTCATGGGCTCTTACTCAAATTATCTACCGGCGCCATTAAACGAAGTTGCAACCAGTAAACGCCCCCGACGGTCTCCTAATGAGTTGATGCTACCATTTTCTCTATTCGGAGACGATGACTCAAAGAGACTCGGAGATATATTTTGGATCGGGAGAAATTCGGATCGCGCCTAGGCTTCATTCTTATCAGTGCCGGCTGTGCTATCGGCCTCGGTAACGTATGGCGATTCCCCTATATTACAGGCATGTACGGCGGGTCCGCCTTTGTTTTTCTCTACCTTATCTTCCTTGTTATTCTGGGCCTTCCCATCATGGTGATGGAGTTTGCTGTCGGTCGCGCGAGTCGTCGCTCTATCGCCCGAGCCTTCGACGAACTTGAACCCAAAGGGGGTCATTGGCACCGTTTCAAGTGGATTGGCCTTGCGGGCAACTACCTGCTCATGATGTTCTACACCACGGTAGCTGGCTGGATGTTGGCCTATGTGCCTAAGATGGCTAGCGGCCAGTTTGCTGATGCCACCACAACCCAGAGCGAAGCCATCTTCAACGAACTGCTTGCCAACCCCCAAGCCGTTGCTTTTTGGATGATTCTCGCCTGTGCCTTGGCGCTAGGAGTGTGTTCACTGGGCCTCCAAAAAGGGGTCGAGCGCATCACCAAAGTACTCATGGTGTGCCTTCTGGCCATTATCGGAGTATTGGTGGTTCGTGCCCTCACACTTCCGGGAGCTGGCGAAGGAGTAGCGTTCTATTTAGCGCCCGACTTTTCAAAAATCTTCTCGAGTCCCGAAGCCTTCGGAGGAGCCGCCTATGCGGCCATGGGCCAGGCCTTCTTTACCCTCTCCATTGGCATGGGTTCCATGGAGATATTTGGTAGCTATATCGATCGTGAACGTTCCCTACTGGGAGAAGCCGTAACCATTGCTGGCCTTGATACGGGAATGGCTCTCGCTACCGGATTAATCATCTTTCCGGCCTGCTTCGCCTTTGGCGTTGCCCCCGACTCGGGTCCCGGTCTTGTTTTCATCACCCTACCCCCAGTCTTTGAGCAAATGTGGCTTGGCCATTTATGGGGAGCGCTGTTCTTTGTATTCATGAGCTTCGCCGCTCTGTCCACGGTTATTGCTGTGTTCGAAGCCATCCTTGCCTTTGCCATGGATCAATGGGGTTGGTCACGCAAAAAGGCCGTAATCGTCAATCTCATTCTTATCCCGCTCTTAAGCCTACCTTGCGCCTTAGGGTTCAACGTTCTCTCATCGGTGGTTCTGCCAGGTATCGGCGACATCCAAGCCATTGAAGACTTCCTAGTATCCAACAATATCCTCTTGCTTGGTTCGCTGGTCTTTGTTGCCTTCTGCGTAAGCAAGCACGGTTGGGGTTGGAAAAACTTCCTTGCTGAGGCTAATGCAGGCAAAGGTCTTCGCTATCCCGGATGGATTAAACCCTGGATGCAGTTTGGCGTTCCCGTTCTGATTGTGGTTATTGGCGTTATGGGCTGGGCACCTATTATCAGCCAGTGGCTGGGCCTCTAAATTCGCATCTTATGCAGCAGCAGCCGTTGCCGCATCAATAGCCACTAACAGTTGAGTATCCACCTGGTCATTTGCATCAACGGAGATATTAGGCACGATACCAATGCCATTAATATCATGACCCAGCGGCGTTAAATAATAGGCTGCGGTATAGCGAATGGCGCCCCCAAAGGAAAGCTCGCGTACCACCTGAACGGAGCCTTTTCCTAAAGTGGTCTGCCCCACCACTTCTGCCCGCTGATTGTCCTGCAACGCCGCTGTCAGCACTTCCGCTGAGGCCGCCGTGTATTGATCCACTAATACGGCAAGGGGCGCTTCGGTTTGACGAACACCGGCAGCGTTTTTGGTAGTGATACCATCAACGGTTTGAATCTCAACAATGACACCACTGTTTACAAAAAGACTAGCTATATCTACTGCTTGGGTGAGATAGCCACCCGGGTTTCCCCGGAGGTCTAAAACGAAGGAAGTAGCTCCTTGGTTTGATAGATCCGTGATAGCTTGGGAAACTAAGCTCGAAGAGTTTTGCGTAATTTGGCGCAAGGTAATAACGCCACAGCTGTCATGGAGTTCGGTAGTGCAATTGACCTCTTGATAGGTTTGGCAGGCCAGGCTCGTGGTGAACTCACTCCCTTTTTCCGCATCAGCTGATGATGGGCGCATCCAGGTAATTACCACTTGAGAGCCTTCATCCCGCGCAAGGGTGTTCACCACTTCTGTGAGCGACCAGGTTTTAGAACGATCGCCATCAATGGCTATTACATAATCTCCCTGACGCACTCCGCGGGCTTCTGCTTCAGACCCCTCAAAGACATCGGCAGCATAGGCACGACCGTTGTATTCAGCAAAGAGCACACCAACTCCCGCATAGGAGCGATCGGTGGTCTCTTTGATGTAGTTCACATAGCGATCAGGGCTAAAGTACGCCGCATAGGGATCCCCGGTGGACTTCAAGAGGTCATCCAACATGGTCAACGTGGCATCTTCCACATTGATAGTATCCAGTGAATTGTCAGCCAGCAGATCTTCTACTTCGCTTACGCGCGCCGACACCGCATCATAGGTTGATTTGGCCGCAACGCCTTTTTGAAGGGTGGAGGTTTCAGAGGGATCCAAGGTAAAGCCCAGCGAGGCAATAAACGCCGTTTGGCTGCGCACCAGAAAGCCCAGAATAAATGCCACCACCAGCACCAAGAAGAAAAGGAGCAAACGACGAATCCGCCGCATACGCTCCCGCTCTTGCCGAGAACGAGCGGCCGCCTTACGATCGCCTAATCGATTAGCACTCACCGCCATAGCCCAGCCTTCCTCTTACCACTGCTTTACACTGAAAGACGGGAACCTACTCCCAGAGGCTCCCGTCATAGCATGAATATTTCAACAACCCTGTGCTTTGCGCGCTGCTACACCTTCAAATAGCGACGCATCGCAAAGGCAGAACCAATAAGACCGATGATCAGACCAGCCACGATGAGAGCCAGATAGATCATAAGGTAGGTTTGCCCCGACACATCCAAGGATAAGAAGGCAAGGGCTCCTTGAATCCTCGGCATTGCGGTTACCCGTAACGCCTGCAATACCGCCACAGCCAACAGCGAACCAATGAGGGCATGAAGCGCACCCTCCATCAAGAATGGTCCCCGAATAAAGCCGTTTGAAGCACCTACCAAACGCATGATGGCAATTTCTTTGCGACGGGCCAAAATAGCCAAACGAATGGTGTTGTTGATGAACACCAGGGCGATAAAGACCAGTAACACCACTAAGGCCAGGCCGATATAACGCACATAATTCGTAACGGTAAACAGGCGCTCGACCGATTGCTGACCATACTTAATAGATTCACTCGGATCTGCCGGATTGTCAGCAATTGAGGCAAAGGGTGTGTCATTCAAAATTGACGCTGCCACCTGCTCTACCAATTGCGGGTCCGAAAGCTCCACGTCAATAGAGGCAGGCAATGGATTGGTACCGTCAAGCTGATCGATAATCTCCGGGTTATTGGTGGTAGCCTTAAACCGCTCCATGGCCTGGTCTTTATTGGTGAAATTGACCGACTGAACCCCTTCCATAGAGGCAATATCGTTCATGGTTTCATCAATAACCGTCTGATCAGCGTCATCAAGCACATAAGCAGTGATAGTAACTTCGTCCTCTACCGAAGAAACCAGGTGCTCTACAACCACACCACCAACTAAAAAAACACCAATGATGAGCAGTGAAAGGAAGATGGTGATGATAGAACCAAAGGCCGTAGAAAAGTTACGCGTGAAGCCTTTAAACGACTCTTTAATGAAATAAATGAGACTAGACATCGGAACCGTACACACCCCTCTCTTGATCTCGGGTGAGGTGACCTCGGTCAAGGGCAATTACGCGACGGCGCATGTTGTCCACCATATCACGGTCATGGGTAGCTACCAGAACAGTGGTGCCCGTGCGATTAATACGCTCCAACAAATCCATAATGCCACGCGAGGTTTGGGGGTCTAAGTTACCCGTCGGCTCGTCGCAAATCAGCAGCGGCGGGCGATTTACAATGGCGCGCGCAATAGACACACGCTGTTGCTCGCCACCGGAAAGCTGATCCGGGTATTTATTGAGCTTATCAGCCAAGCCAACCAAACGCAGCACTTCCGGAACCTGAGTTTTGATAACGTGGCGACTCTTACCAATTACCTCTAAGGCAAACGCCACGTTCTCAAACACCGTTTTATTCGGCAGAAGCTTAAAGTCCTGGAATACGCAACCAATGTTGCGGCGCAGGTAAGGCACTCGCCAATTGCGCATGGTTGTGAGATCTTCATCGGCCACATAGATCTTGCCGGACGTAGGTTTGATTTCACGAGTAAGCAACTTAATAAAGGTAGATTTGCCTGAACCAGAATGACCTACCAAGAAGATAAAGTCTCCCGCAAAGATTTGCAGGCTAATGTCAGACAAAGCTGGCTTATTCGGCTGAGCAGGATATACCTTGGTTACATGCTCAAAGGTAATAACCGGCGTTCCGCTTTGAGGAATCTCGTTGATTTCTACAGTAGGCAGGGAACGAGAAAGCTGCGAAGTGGATTGATTCTTGGGGCGCGGAGTAAGAGTATTCGGCGCACCCGCATGACGTCCTCGGGCAGGACGATCCATTCTTGGGTCATTCGTCACAGCATGCTCCATTCAGTTCGACGTGTACTGAGACATTCTGGCATTCTAGCAGAGACACAAGGGGCCTTAGCCATTCTTCACGGCATCGACAATGGCTTGAGCATCAATGGAAAAGTACGAGAGCAATTCTTCAAACTCTCCCGACTTGCCAAACCGATCACGAACCCCGACAAAAGCTATGGGGCAAGGAGCCTTAGCGCCCAACAATTCAGCCACAGCACTCCCTAAGCCACCAATAACACTATGCTCTTCGGCCACTACCACCCGACCAGTTTTCTTTACCGAGGCCAGGATGGTTTCTTCGTCTAGGGGCTTAACCGAAAACGCATCGATGACTTCTGCCGAAATGCCTTCTTCGGCCAGTTGCTCTGCCGCCAACAGCGCCTCGCGGATTTCAACGCCGCAGGCAATGATGGTGACATCGGTGCCTTCCCGCAGCACATAGGCGCGACCGATCTCGAGTTCCACATTGCTGTCATAAACACAGGGCACCGCAGCTCGACCCATGCGCACATAGACCGGGCCCGGCGTTTTTGCCGCAAGTTTTAAGGCCGCATAGGCAGCCGCATAGTCAGCGGGTACCAACACGCGCATGCCCGGCAACACTCGCATGAGCGCGATGTCTTCGAGCATTTGATGACTGCCCCCGTCGGGGCCTACGGAAATACCTGCATGGGTGGGAGCAATTTTCACATTGAGATTTGAATAACAAACGGTATTGCGAATTTGGTCATAGGCGCGGCCCGTTCCGAATACCGCAAAGGAGCCCGTAAAGGCCACTTTTCCGGTCAAAGAAAGACCGGCAGCTACATCGATCATATTCTGCTCGGCAATACCGACATTAAACAGACGCTTGGCGTATTCCGGTGACGCTGCAGCAAACTTTGCCGTGGTGGTGGAACCGGTAAGGTCAGCATCTACCGCTACGACATCAACGCCCTCTTCAGCTAACGCTACCAGGGCGGGCCCAAAGGCGGCACGGGTCGCTTTCTTCTGCTGCGCCTCTTCGGCGCTGGCCAACTTAACCACAGATCTCCCCTTCCCCTGAGCACGCTTGCAATTCCGCTAAGGCCTCGGCACATTGTTCTTTGCTCGGTGCCTTGCCGTGCCAGCCGGCTTGGTTTTCCATGAATGAAACGCCTTTACCCTTCACCGTTTGGGCGAGCACCATATGGGGCTTGCCGTTGCGCGTTTCCTTACAGGCTTGCAACACCTCAATAAGCGCCGCAATGTCGTGGCCGTCCACTTCCACCACGTCCCAGCCAAAGGCTCGGAAGCGCTCCGACAGATCATCGGGGTTGCAAACATCAGCAGTAGCGCCGTCAATCTGAAGACCATTGTGGTCGATGATAGCAACCAAGTTATCAAGCTTGTTGTGGGAGCTAAACATAGCGGCTTCCCAAACCTGGCCCTCTTCGCACTCGCCATCGCCCAATAAGGTGAATACCGTTTGCGAAGCGCCATCCAAACGCAAGCCGCAGGCCATGCCCGCCGCGATGGAAAGCCCTTGGCCGAGGGAGCCGGTGCTTACCTCAACCCCCGGAACTAAATTGGAGTCGGGGTGACCCTGAAGCCGGGATCCCAGCTTGCGCAAACTCATGAGCTCCTCGGTTGGGAAATAGCCGCGAGAGGCAAGAGTGGCGTAGAGTGCCGGGGCGCAATGACCCTTGGCCAAAATGAAACGATCCCGGAGCGGCCACTCAGGCTGTTCGGGATCATGGTCTAAAACGCCCCCGTCATAGAGAGCCGTCATA
This sequence comes from uncultured Parvibacter sp., assembly GCA_910587945.1. Taxonomy (GTDB): domain Bacteria; phylum Actinomycetota; class Coriobacteriia; order Coriobacteriales; family Eggerthellaceae; genus CAJUNI01. Next base: position 18,962 of record CAJUNI010000029.1, on the reverse strand, counting down.
ATATCGATAGAAGACAGCGAGCCACCAGGATGGCCACTTCCCGCTTCCGTAATCATAGAGACAATGTCCATGCGCCGCTGGTTGGCCACAGACTCTAAGGCTGAAATATCCATAGAACCCCTCTCCCTTATAAGCGAGATCTTACACAGCCTCTACCGTAGTTCAGATACTTGAAAGATTATTTTACCTGACAAAACGCCATTACTCAGTAATAAGAGCCGAGCTCATAGCCTAACGTTTCTACGAAAGTGGACAGACGGCGTCCCCTAAAGATAAAAACGAGGGATAGACCCTGATGAATTCCTATTTCAGCTGTAACTCAAAGAAGGACAGATAGGCTTGGTTCCACAAAAGCTGCCACAGCAATCTACTGTGCAGCATGCCACTTGTGGTAGCCAATAACGAAATCCTCGATCTCCCCATCTAGCACCGCATCTACGTTACCTGTTTCCACTGAGCTTCGCAGATCTTTAACCATTTGATAGGGATAGAGAACGTAATTTCTAATTTGAGAGCCAAAGGAATTGTCTCTCCGCTCGCCCCGCAACGAGTCAATTTCCGCTTGGCGCTTTTGCTCCTCTAGCTCATAGAGCTTGGCGCGCAACACACGAAACGCGGCTTCCTTGTTCTGTAATTGAGACTTCTCGTTTTGACAGGTCACTACAATGCCGGTCGGCAAATGCGTTAATCGAACGGCGGAGTCGGTGGTATTCACACACTGACCACCCGGACCGCTGGAGCGATAGACATCAACGCGCACATCTGCCGGATTGATTTCCACTTCAATATCATCCGGAAGAATGGGAAGCACCTCTACTGATGCAAAGGTGGTTTGACGGCGTGCCTTAGCATCGGTGGGAGAAATGCGCACCAACCGATGAACACCGATTTCACTACGCAACATGCCATAGGCATTGCGCCCTTCGATCTGAATGGTGGCTTTATCAAGACCAATTACCTCGCCAGGAACCACATCTAAGGGGGTAACTTTCCAACCCTTCGCTTCCGCATAGCGGCTATACATGCGGTAGAGCATCTCGGTCCAGTCCTGGGCCTCCAAACCGCCTTGCCCGGGATTCACCGTCAAAATGGCATCGCCACTATCGAAGCGCCCCGTAAACCAGGAATTGATTTCCAGCCCATCCAGCTGGCTCCCGAGACGAGTCAAGCCCGTCTCGCATTCTGCCGCAAAGACCTCATCTTCGGCGGCAAGTTCAAATGCCGCTTCGATATCTTCCAGCAAAGAGGCTGCTTCATCATATTCAGCCAAGAGATCGCGAACAGCCGACGCCTCTTTTGTGACCGCACTTGCTTGAGCCGGGTCATCCCAAAAGCCCGGCTCAGCAATTTGCTTGTCAAGGGCACTCAGTTGCTCTTGAAGACTATCGATATGAAGAAATCCTTTCGCGTCTTCAAGACGCTTTCTGGCCTCCTCTATGCCTTTTTCCAGATCTTTGCGTTCGAGAGCCATGAGGTTAGCTGTTCTTTCCGTGACACTTCTTGTATTTCAAACCACTGCCACAGGGACAGGGATCGTTGCGTCCCACATTCGCAAAGGGATCGTCCTTATCCTTCACATAGGTTTGAGCCTTTTGCGGGGCGGGTTTTGGTTGAGGAGCGCCTGCTTGACTAGCCACGGCAGCAGCAGCTGCAGGAGCAGTCCTGCGAGGCGAGCCCTCTAAGGCTGCCTCAGGAGATGAGTAGGTCACCTTCCGAGCAAGCGGATCTTCGGCTTCCGGCAGAGGATTTGCAGGACCTCCTTCAGGACGCCGAGCAATCTCCAAGCGCAACAGAGTGCGCAGGAAGTCATCATAGAGCGAGGCAGTCATGGATTCGAAGGCGTTATAGGCCTCGTTTTTGTACTCCACCAGCGGATCGCGCTGGCCAAAGGCTCGCAGGCCAATACCCGTTTTGAGGTAATCCATATCTTGGAGGTGAGCCATCCATTTGGTGTCGATCATACGAAGCATGATTTGCGCTTCCAAAAGTCCCATGTTCTTTTCGCCAAGCGCCTGGGCCTTTTGGTCATAGAGTCCCGTGAAGTATGAAACCAACGCCTCATTCACTTCATCGGTATCATCATCATGATCCACCGACTCCACCGCAAAATCATTGCGTCCGGACATGTTGGCCACCCAAATATCAAGAGCCTTCGTATCCCAATCCTCAGACGGGCTATTACGGGGGCAATCCCGTTCCACCACTTCGGTAACCGAGTCTTCAATGATGCTCGGAATACGATCCGTTAGGTCCTTGCCATCAAGAATGGCATTCCGCTCTTCATAGATGGCTTTACGCTGCAAGTTCATGACGTCGTCATACTCCAGAACGTTTTTACGAGCAGCAAAATGCATGGTTTCGACGGAACGCTGAGCACTCTCAATGGATTTTGAGACCATCGATGCCTGGATAGGCATGTCCTCTTCCATCTTCATCTTTTCCATCATCGAAGCAATGGAGTCCATCTTAGCGCCACCAAAGAGACGCATCAGATCATCCTCTAAGGACAGATAGAACTGGGTAGTACCCGGATCTCCCTGACGTCCCGCACGACCACGAAGCTGATTGTCGATACGACGAGACTCATGGCGCTCGGTACCAATCACACACAGACCACCCGCTTGAATCACTTGCTCATGCTCGGCGGCACAAATCTTCTTAGCCTCTTCCCGAGCTGCCGCCCATTGGGCCTCAGAAGGACGCAGCGGATTCGGATTTCCTTCTTCGTCCACCTCAGCGGCTTCAGGGTCAAGACCTTTATTGCGAAGAAGGTCTTCGGCCAGGATGTCGGGATTGCCGCCGAGCAAAATGTCAGTACCACGACCAGCCATGTTGGTAGCAATGGTGACCGCGCCTACACGACCCGCCTGGGCCACAATATGAGCCTCGCGCTCGTGGTTTTTAGCATTGAGGGTTTCGTGTTTAATGCCCCGCTTATCCAACAAGCGCGACAGCCGCTCGGAACTTTCAATGGATACCGTGCCTACTAGACAGGGCTGGCCTGCCGCATGACGCTCGGCCACATCATCAGCTACCGCATTAAACTTTGCGTTGATCGTGCGATAAACCAGGTCGTTTTCGTCATCACGAATCACTGGCTTATTAGGCGGAATCGCCACAACGGGCAAATTGTAAATCTGGCGGAACTCAGCATCTTCGGTCATAGCGGTACCCGTCATACCCGAGAGCTTGTCGTAAAGGCGGAAGTAGTTTTGCAAGGTAATGGTGGCTAAGGTTTGATTCTCTTCGCGCACATTCACATGCTCTTTAGCCTCTACCGCCTGATGCAAGCCCTCAGACCACCGGCGGCCCTCCATAATACGACCCGTGAACTCATCAACAATCTTCACTTCCCCATCCACGACAACATAATCGATGTCGCGATGGAATAGGAACTGAGCCTTTAATGCTTGTTGCAGATGATTAGCCAACTGCCCCGACGGATCGGCATAGATGTTTTCAATACCCAGCATCATCTCGATTTTCTCAAGACCGCTTTCGGTAGCATTGATGGTCTTTTTGGCTTCGTCCATATCAAAGTCGACGCCTTCTTTAAGCCCCGGCATAACCCGCGCGAAGCGCTTGTAGGTATCGGTGGCTTGGGTACCTGCCCCGGAAATAATCAAGGGAGTACGGGCTTCGTCGATAAGAATGGAGTCAACCTCATCTACAACTGCAAAGGAGTGGCCGCGTTGAACTCGGTTTTCCGCTCGGGTAACCATGTTGTCGCGTAAGTAGTCAAAGCCAAACTCCGAGTTAGTCCCATAGGTTACATCGGCTTTGTAGGCAGGAATTTTCTGTGAAGGCTTCATGCCGTTTTGGATCAAGCCCACTTCCATCCCGAGGAACCGATAGATACGCCCCATCCATTCGCTGTCGCGTCGTGCCAAGTAATCATTGACAGTCACGATATGAACGTTGTTGCCAGGAATAGCATTGAGGTATCCAGCCAATGTTGAAACCAGCGTCTTACCTTCGCCAGTTTTCATCTCGGCAATTTGTCCTTCGTGAAGCGCCATACCACCGATGAGCTGGACATCGAAGTGACGCATGCCAACGGTACGAACCGCCGCTTCACGCACGGCAGCAAAAGCCTCGGGCAGCAAGTCATCCAGAGTTTCACCGTCGGCATAGCGCGCACGGAACTTTTCCGTGAGACCCCGGAGTTCTTCGTCGGAGTAGGCCTGCATTTGCGGTTCTAGGTCATTTATTTCATCCACCAGTTTTTGGTAGCGTTTCAGTTGCTTTCCCTCACCCATGGTAAGGAGTTTTGAGAGGAATCCCATAGTTTGATCCAACCTCGCTGTCGCTTCGTATCGGTACGCCTCGGGGTGCCGTTTACTCAAAATAGGTCTCGGCGCATACGGATTAGAACTCTACCACAGCCCTTCCCGTTCGCCCGGAATTCCACAGGGCTTCCAAGCTGGTGGCTCTGCCAAAGGGCATTTTTCACCCATAACCCTTTCGGATCACGCAACGACGTTACCAACCCCCACTCAATGACGCCGCCAGCCCCGCTTAGACCTCCACTTCCTCTTCGATAATGCTGAGATATAACGCAAGGATTCGAGCGGAAGGATCAATACCCAACTCTTCGGCTAGGTAAGTTTTGCATTCAATGAAAGTGGCAATGGCGCCCGTACGCTGCCCGGCGGCAATCTGCGCTTGCATAAGTGCGAAATAGGCATCCTCTCGAGAGCGATCGCGGTTCAGGGCTTCGCGCGCAATCCAAAGGGCCCCTTGGCGCTCCCCTTCGGACACCAAACGCTCTGAGCAGGCAATGAGCGCATCTACTAACTGAGACCGACAACTGCGCTGCCGCGCGGCCACAAACTTGTTCCCTTCTTCTCCTGGAAGGAGTTCGTCGGAGAACTGATCCCGAATTTGGCCGTAGCACTGCTCCCAATCTCCCTGAGCCCCTCGTCCAAATACGAGCCGCGAGCAGAGCGTTTCGAATTCGTGGAGGTCTGTTTCCAACAGCCGTCCATCAATCCAAAACGAACTGCGATTGCGCATCAGATAGGGGCAGCCATCCCCTACCTTGAGCGCCGACTTTAACTGCGACCAGGCATTGCTGAGGTTCTTTCTCCCTGATTCAAGGGAGCTTTTCGGCCAGATCATCTCTACCAAGCTATCGCGCGATAGCTCCCGTCCTCGATTCAGCACCAAAACAGCTAACAACGTTCGCACCTTGGTTTGATAAAGCTCTTGAGGGCCGAGATGATGATCTCCAATGCGCACCCGCAATCCTCCGAAAAGATCGACATGCAGGGTAGGAACGAGGGTCGACGAATGCTCTTCCTCGGGCGTGGGCGCGAGGGGACGAAATGGATCTGGATGCGTGCGTAAAAACTCAGCTTGCTGGCGCCGTTGAGCTCTTTGTTCACCCTGAAACTGTATGCGCTGCTTTTGAAGCTCGTAGCGTTTGGTTGACAGCTGAAACGCAAGTCGAGGCTCAAGGCTTCTTCGCAGCGGCTCGGAAGTGTTCTCTCCTAAGCGGTCCATGGTCTCAAGAATCAACACAGAAATCCACTGGGCCGCATCAGTTTGGGGAGGTTCGAGAAGCTGGTTCAGCGCAGCCTCAAAGCGCTGTTTAGCTTGAGTTGCTTCCTCGGCATAGCCGCAGCGCTCATCATAGAGGCGGTGAGCACAAACAAGGCCGTCCAGAAGCAAGCTCAAGCGAATTGCCTGGGTACCCTCCATCGATTCCGCCGCTAGCTGTTCTTGAGTCGATGCCACCATCGACACCCATTCCTGAACAGCTTCAAAGGGGTTCTTTGTGCGCAGGAGTACCCCAAACGCCAACAAAGATAGGTCCAAGAAGTGCTCCTGAGCGAATCCTGCTACCCGCGTCATGGGCTGTTGCCTTTGAGTCCAGAGGCGCTCGAGTTCTTCTATTTGAGCTTCGGTAAGCTCTTCCTCTTGAATCAGCAAAATGAGTGACTGCAACAGCCCTCGCTCATAGGGCTGCCCCTTGCAACGTAATCCTCGCTGCAACCAGTGTTGTGCTTTTGCCCTCTCACCGAGTGCAAGCGATGCTATCCCGGCAGCCACAGACACCCGATCTCGGCGCTCACTGAGCCGAGAAACCCGTTCGCATCCCCGAAGAAGTTCACAGAAGCACCCTTGAGCAAGCAGCAGCCCATAGCGATCAGAAAGCCAGAGAGCCAGTTCTTTGCGCGATGCGCTTTGAATCATTAACCCCAATCCCCGCTCGGCTCGCTGTTGAGCGATAAGCGCATCGGCGCAGTGGCGGAGGAAGCGCTCCGGCGACTCACAGGTGGTTGCTTGAGCCAATCGAGGCATTTGTGCCCGAAACGCTTCGGCTAAAACATCCATAGGAGCACCCACGGAGGCAAAGCTGTGCTCGTCAAAGTCGATACCAAGAAACTGGTATTCCTCTCCGAGATACTTCATCCAGGATTCAATCCGCTGAGAAGAAAACAAGCTCTGCACTGAGTCAAGGTTCCCTTGATTCAGTAAAAGTACCGCCCAGCCAAAGGCCTTAGCTTCGCTTGCTAAATCTTCTTGAGCAAACCCCTCGATAAGGTCTACTATCCCCTGCTTTTTCCATTGCAGGCAGGCAATAGATTGGGTTTTAGGTCGAGAGAGCCTTAAAGAACCCTCTTCTTCCTGATCCTGCCACAGCTCTTCGGGAGTCAGAAGCAATTCCTCAGAGGACACCACATCCCGATGTCGTTGATAGTCGTGATGAACATCCCGGGCCGGAGTGCAGGTGACAATAACCTCAACCTCATGCTCAAGTAGTGCATGAGTATCCCCGGCAAATTGCTGAGCCCGTTCAGGGTCTAAGTAGGGTATATCGCGAAAGACCACGAGAGCACATTGAGGATCAAGGTCAAGAATGGCCCGAGCCAGCACCCCTTTATCCAAATCCCTCAGAAAGCATGGTGAGCGACCTTCAATCCAAAAGACATGGTTAAATTCATGGATGGTTTGCGCGTATTCTGCCGCTACATGGGCTTTCCCATAGCCTCGGGGTGCCACAATAAACCGAACTGCTTCTCGGTTACGCAACAACCGAGTCACCAAATGGGGCCGTGCCACAGGACGGTGGGTACCAAGCGAATCAGGACGATGCCCACCACACATCGCTCGCTGGATGAAGGTGGTCATAATTGCCAACCCCTCTCCTTAGGCGAAGCGCTAAGTCTGGGCCGTTGATCATAGTGAGCAATCAAGGTCGGCGACGTCATCAAAAGCATCCGCAATTGAGGTCACTCACCCACTATCACCAGATCAAAGTCCATTTATGCCCTTAAAGGGAAGAATCCTCTCTGCCCCCAAAGGGAAGATGAGGATTCTTTCATTTCCTTACAAATGGAACTAACTGGAGCTATTTATTCAGCGTTCGTCTCAGAAGCTCCCTCTAAAAAGCGCGCAATACGCTCGGAATAAGACAGATTCTCTAACCCTTGCTTCTCAAGTTCAAGAATCGGCGCATCGTTCCACAGCGTCTCGAGTCGATAGTGCTCGCGGGCTTCTGGCTGAAATACATGAATAATTAAGGACCCGTAGTCAAGGAGCGACCAGGATCCATCCCGCGCAAACTCGCGATGGAGAGGCTTCACCCCACCCTCTTCGCGAAGTTTATCCTCCACCTCTTCTAATACGGCTTCACCCTGGCGACCATTGGCTGCCGTGCAAATCACAAAAAAGTCGGTGACGCCAATGAGCTCTCGAACCTCTTGCACCACAATGTCCGTGGCCTTTTTATCATCGGCGGCACGAGCGGCTATGAGGGCAAGGGCCTGAGATTCCTCCGGCGTTAAAGGAGCTGCAGGGACAACACTTTCTTCCACAGACTCCTCTTCCCCAACTAATTCTTCATTTTCGCTCATGAACGAAACTCCCTTCGTTGTGCTCTTTGGGCACACAATCTATTCCAAATATCAATAGTATCAGGGGCGAGCGCCTGCCCCCGCTCAATAACTACCAAAATCCAATATTGATACACGCGATAATAGAGCTCATCCAAACTCAAGGTTTCGACAGCGTCTCGTAACTCATCCACTGCCGAGGATGTCCTTCCTGGCTCCAAAGCGTCCGCAATGTAAATCAGTTTATCCAGATCATCCATAGCAAGATCCGCGGTGGTATGACGGGCCACCGCCTGGAGTACCTCTGAAGGAATTTGGGGATACTGAGAAGCAAGCGCTGCAGCAGCGGTATGACCATGAAGAATCCGCGGGATAGCCAGCGTTTTTGCATCAAGAGTCGCTTGAAGATTCAAATCCGTTGCCCGGGCTTCAATTTCTGCGTCGTTATAGCCTTTATCCCAGTCATGCAAGATGCCCGCAAGATACGCTGCCGTGGGGTCAAGATCATAGCGCCGAGCAAGAGCTTCGGCCGTTTGAGCCACACCCTCAATATGATGCAATCTCTTTTCTGACACGCGCTGAGCCACATCAGCATGACGTGCCTCAATAAACTCTGGTGTGAGCGCTTGGTGCGAATCCGGCGTCCAGTAATCGGGATAGGATACAGTATCAGTCATGATAGAGCCCTTGTTCAATAATGTATTTAATCACTGCGGTGCGGGTAAGATAACGAATGGTCTTATCCTGAGCCACTCGGTCTCGCAAATAACTTGAAGAGAGAGCCAGTGCCGTTACCTCAATTAGTTCCACCGAGAAGCCTGACGCCCGCAGCTCCTCAAAAAACGATGGCTCCAACACCGTCCCTGGGCGCGTCACCCCCACAAAAGACGCCAGGGAAGCCAGCTCTTCGCGCTCATGCCACCGCAAAATATTCTCCAGGGCATCGGCTCCCGTAATAAAGGAAAACTCTACCCAAGGCGGATAGTAGGCGCGCAGGGCTCGCAACGTGTCGATGGTGTAGGTGGGCCCAGGTCGATCAATCTCGATAGAGCTCACATCAAAGTGCTGGTTATCGGCAATGGCCAACGCACACATAGCCAAACGATCTTCTCCTGGCGAAACGTTGCGGTGGGCCTTAAAGGGCGGACGGCCCGTAGGCACAAATAGCACCCCATCAAGTCCCAGCTGTTGCCATACCTGCTCAGCGCAGGCCAAGTGCCCGATATGAATAGGATCAAAGGTACCACCCATAATGCCCAAACGAGCGGGCGTGCCATCGAATCCCAGAGAATCAAAACGCTCACTGATAGTGACCATTAGGCAGTTCTCACCTGGCCATTTCCTCGAATAAGATACTTATAGGAAGTGAGAGCATCGGTAGCAAAAGGACCCCGGGTGTGCAGCTTTTGGGTAGAGATACCAATTTCGGCTCCTAGCCCAAATTGGCCACCGTCAGTAAAGGCGGTAGAAGCATTGGCATAGACTGCCGCAGCATCCACCTCTGCCAAGAAACGCTCAATAGCCGCATCCTCTTCTGCCACGATGGATTCCGAGTGATGGGTTCCGTAGGTATTGATATGATCAATAGCCTCTTCAAGGCCCTCCACACATTTCACGGCCAGATGAGGGCCAAGGTATTCAGTTTCCCAATCCTCTATCGTTGCCGGAACAATGGCCAAGCCTGCCTCTGCTCCAAGCGCACAGACCATCTCATCGCCATGGATCTGGATACCCCAATCGATGAGTTCTGCCAAGGTTGCTGGCAAGAAACTATCGGCAATGGTTTTATCTACCAAGAGCGTCTCCGCCGCATTACACACTCCCAAACGGCGGCATTTTGCGTTGACGATAATCGCCCGCGCCTGATCCTCGTTAGCGCTGTGATGGACATAGACATGACAATTACCCGTGCCCGTTTCAATAACCGGGATACTAGAATGCTCAACGCAATGGTTGATGAGCCCCGCGCCACCTCGGGGCACAAGCACATCAATGACCCCTCGCAAGCTCATCAAGATATCGGCTGCCGCGCGATCCGTGGTAGTAATGGCCACAATAGAGTGTTCCGGCAAGCCCGCATCCTGAGCCGCCTGAGCAAGCACCGTGGCAATAACTTCGTTGGAATGAGCAGCGAGGCTTCCTCCACGCAAAACGCAGGCATTGCCTGACTTGAAGCAAATACCTGCAGCGTCGGCAGTGACATT
>CAJUNI010000029.1:0-8907 GCA_910587945.1 uncultured Parvibacter sp. | reverse complement strand
ACATTGGGGCGAGCCTCATAGATAACCGCTACCACCCCCAAAGGAACACTCACCCGCGTGAGTTCAAGGCCGTTATAGAGGGTACGCTGCTCGTGAACCACCCCCACCGGATCAGGAAGTTCCACCAAGTCTTCAAGGGCGCTCGCCATAGCCTCAATGCGGCCTTCATCGAGTTGCAAGCGGTCAATGAGCGCTTCAGAAATTGACTGCTCTTGAGCTGCCTGCACATCACGTCCATTAGCTTCGATGATTCGAGCTGTAGCATCACGAAGAGCAGCCGCCATGGCCCGCAAGCCGGCATTTCGCTGCTCGGTAGAAGTCAAAGCCAATTGACTGCTCGCTTGTTTAGCCTCTTGAGCTAATGCTTTGATCTCCGCTTCTAAGGTCATGACGCACTCCCCATCTTCCTCGATAACCTTTGCAGGTTTTACTCAAATACCACCAGTTCGTCCCGATGGATAACAGGACGTTCGTCAAGAATCGCCAACAGGCTATTCTGCTTAATTTCTTCGCGGTCTCGCCCTACCGCCAGCTCTAGTAAATCACTGGACACCGAACTGCGACCCCGGGCAACCACATAACCGGTCTCATCCACTACATCTACAATGTCATCGTAGTCAAAGGACCCTTCAACGCCCACGATGCCCACCGCCAATAGCGAGCGGCCTTCCTCCACTAAGGCTTGATAGGCCCCTTTATCAATACAAACCCGACCCCGCGGAGAATCCCCTAAGGCAATCCAGAGTTTTTTAGGCGTAATAGCATGGGGTCGTTCGGGGGCCACAAACAAGGTTCCCACGGACTGACCTTCAACGGCATCGACAATACAATGGGGACGGCGCCCTTGGGCAATAATCATAGGAATGCCAGCGGCAATAAGTACGCGGGCAGCACGAATCTTCGTTATCATGCCGCCGCTACCCACTCCCGAAACAGCATCCCCTGCTGAACCCATCACCGCACTATCTACGCGCTCAACCCGCTCCATCAAAGAGGCGCTCGGGTCAAGAGCAGGATTTGCGGTATAGAGACCATCCACGTCAGAGAGGATGACCATAAGGTCAGCCTCAATGAGGCAGGCCACCAGAGCGGCAAGGGTATCGTTGTCGCCAAAGCGAATTTGTTCCACCGATACCGTATCGTTCTCGTTCACAATGGGCACAACCGACCAGGCCAGTAGCTGGTGAAGCGTATCACGGGCATGGAGATAGGCGGTGCGGTCGGCGGTATCGCGTCGGGTTAGTAGCACCACCGACGTAGTGATATCAAACGGCTCAAACGCTTTAGCATAGGCGGTTGATAAGGCACTTTGCCCAACAGACGCCGCTGCTTGCAAGCTGGGCATATCGCTCGGGCGCTTTGTAATCCCCAGAGCCTCAAGACCACAGGCAATGGCGGCTGAAGTAACAATGACCACATCCCAGCCCCGGGCCCGCACCTGTTGCACTTGGTCCGCCAGATCGCAGAGAAAATCGTAATCGATGGAACTCTCGGAGGTGGTTAAGGTAGACGAGCCAATCTTGACTACCAAACGCTTACGGCGTTGGTCTACTCTCATAAATCTAACTCCTGATAGACATCCACACGGCCTTCCGGCGACTCATAATCAAAAGCATACCCCAAGATGCGAATCTCATCGCCATCAAGCGCTCCTGCTCGGGCAAGGGCATCATCAACCCCTAAACGCTTTAAGCGATGCTGGAGGAACGTAATAGCCTCTTCATTATCCCAGTCAGTCTGAACCACCATACGCTCAACCTGGGGTCCTACCACTCGGAAGACGCCTTCCTCTTCTTCCACCACCTCAAAGCGTTTATCGCGCTCAGAGCGGTGCAACTCCCAGACCTGATCGAAGTCTTGAGCCAACTCTTCTTGACGACGAGCCGCTTCACGCAATTCATGGACCTTGGTAGCAAGGGCCGCCTTAAGCCCTTCAACTCCTTTGCCCGTCAGAGCAGAAATCTCATAAAGCTTCGGATCAATAGGGCTTGGCGCAAACTCGTCACCCCCTGCCGCCTCAATAGAGTCAGCCAACACGCACTCTTGCAGTGCTTTTACTACTTCTTCAGTTCCTGCCACATCGGTTTTATTGGCAACTACAATCCGTGGTCGCTGAGCTAATTCATCGGCATATAAGGCCAGCTCGCGCTTAATAATTTCATAGTCTTCCAGCGGATCGCGGCCTTCATAATCGCCGGTCATATCTACCACTTGAACAATGAGAGCCGTTCGCTCAATGTGACGGAGAAACTCATGGCCTAATCCACGTCCTTCGTGGGCCCCCTCAATAAGTCCCGGAATGTCGGCCACCACAAAACTTAAATCCCCTGAGGTGGCAACCCCTAAATTTGGCACCAAGGTCGTGAACGGATAATCGGCAATCTTTGGACGGGCGGCACTCATTTTTGCAATCAGTGATGACTTGCCTGCTGAAGGCATACCTACCAGTGCCGCATCAGCCATGAGCTTCATTTCAAGCTCAATCCATCCTTCTTTAGCAGGCTCACCGAGCTCCGCAAAGGCCGGAGCACGCCGCGTTGAGGTGACGAAATGAGTGTTACCACGACCCCCCATGCCACCTTCAGCTACCACCACTGATTCCCCATCGTGGGTAAGATCTGCGATAAGCTCCCCTACCTCACCAGAGTCCTCGGAGTATTCATGGATAACCGTGCCTACCGGAACTCGCAGAATTAAGTCATCACCTGTGGCTCCATGCATACGACTACCCTTGCCGTGAGTACCGCGCTGAGCTTTGAAGTGATGCTTAAAGCGATATTCCACTAAGGAAGAAAGGCTGCCATCGGCCTTGATAATGACATTGCCGCCATGGCCGCCATCGCCTCCGTCAGGGCCGCCTTTCGGCACATGGGCTTCACGGCGAAACGACATGCATCCTGCGCCCCCATCGCCACCACGAACATGGATACGAACTTTGTCGATAAACATAGAGTTCTCCTGAGCAGTAATAAAACAAATGCCCCCTGGCAACCAGAGGGCACGGTAGTCATGAATTTAGTGCAGAAGACGTAAATCGAAATGACTTAGGCTTCCGGACGGACATGAATGCGACGCTTAGCGCCACGGGTAAATTCAAGAGTGCCGTCGCACAGAGCAAACAGGGTATCATCTTTGCCGCGACCTACATTCTCACCAGGATGAAAATGGGTACCACGCTGACGAACGATGATGTTACCCGTCTTTACGTGCTCGCCGCCGAATTTCTTCACGCCCAGTCGTTGTGCGTGGGAGTCACGGCCGTTACGCGAGGAACCTAGACCCTTCTTGTGTGCCATGGTTTCAACCTCCCTTTAACTACTCGGCGGAAACAGCGCCGATGGAATCAATCTTAACGCGCGTAAGCTGCTGACGATGACCGCGCAACTTCTTGTAGTTCTTGCGCTTCTTGAACTTAAAGACCAGTTGCTTTTCGCCCTTGAATTGCTCAAGAACCGTGGCGGTAACCTTGGTCTTGCCAGCTTTGGCCGGATCAGCCTCCACCTTATCGCCGTCCACCACACAAATGGCGGTAAGTTCAACTTGTTGGCCCGGCTCTACGTCGAGCTTCTCGATATTGAGTTTGTCACCGGGGGCTACTTTGTACTGCTTCCCGCCCGTTTTAACGATTGCGTACATGAGTGTGTCTCCTTGAAATGGGTATAAACGCAAGGCTGTATCTTACCAGCGCCATTTTCGGCGGTCAACAGGCTTTTTGAGCAAGTTTCCGCGAACGGCACTCTTTTGTGAACTCAACCCCGGTTTTGGTCACCGGTTATGAAGGATTAATGAGCTTCTGCCCAGGTATTGCCCCACTGTACATCAACATCCAAAGGTACAGCGAGCGATACCACCGATTCCATAACCTCTTTAACCATAGCTGCCAACCGCTCCACCTCAGTGGAAGGAACGGAAAAATCGAGTTCGTCGTGGACCTGAATGATGAGTTTGGCTTCAAAGTGCTCGGCAAGCAAACGGCGCTGCACTTCAATCATGGCCAGCTTGATAATATCAGCAGCGGTGCCTTGCATGGGATGATTCATGGCCGTACGTTCCCCAAAACCTCGTTGCTGCGGATGACGCGCTTTAATCTCAGGAATATGACGCTTGCGTCCAAACATCGTCTGAGCCCATCCGTTTTCGGTAGCTTCCGCCACCACGGTATCCAAATAGCGGCGCACCCCGGGATAGGCTTCAAAGTATCTATCAATCATGGCGCGGGCCTCAGCAAAGGGAATATCCAAGCTCTGAGACAACCCATAGGCTTGCTGGCCATAGACGATACCAAAGTTAACGGCCTTTGCCTGACTTCTCATGGCCGGTGTTACCTCTTCAGGGGTAACACCAAACACTCGCGCAGCCGTTGCTGCATGAAAATCAGCTCCCGAATTAAACGCTGCAATCAAGTGCTCATCTCCTGACAAATGAGCCAAAAGCCGTAGCTCAATCTGGGAGTAGTCCGCCGAGAGGAACAGACTGTCCTCATCAAGGGGTACAAAACATTCCCGAATTTTTCTACCGAGATCCGTGCGGACCGGTATGTTTTGCAAATTCGGATTTGAGGACGAGAGTCGGCCGGTAGTGGTCACCGTTTCATTGAAACAAGTATGAATCCGACCATCATCGCCACGTAAACGAGGCAGTGTATCTATATAAGTAGACTTAAGTTTAGCTAGTTCACGATAGGTCAGCACTAATCCGGGCAGCTCATGGGTTTTAGCAAGCTCTTTCAGCACAGACGCATCAGTGGAATAGCCGCGAGAATTCTTCTTGATAGGAGGAAGTCCCAACTTCTCAAAGAGAATAGAAGAAAGTTGTTTTGGAGAATCAATATTGAACGTTTCCCCTGCCAACTCATAGATTCGCTCGGATAACTCATCCAGATCCCCTTGGACCTTTGCCCCAATTTCTGACAAACGAACCCCATCGAGGGCAACTCCGGTGCGCTCCATAGCATCGAGCACCGCAACCAGGGGCACATCAATCCTGCGATAGGTCTCGATCACCCCATCCTGTTTCATGGCTTGAGTGAGAGGCTCCACTAACATACGCAAAGCGCAGGCCTCAAGAGCAAGGGCACCTTCCTCTTCCTCAGAAGTCGGAAGCGCTCCGCCCATAAATCGTTCTAACAAGCCCGCAACGGCATACTCAGACACCGAAGAATCCAGCACATAGCCCGCAAGCCCCGCATCAAAAAGGTCCATAGCCATGAGATCTTCAAGGGTCACATAGGCCTCTTTAGCCGTGTCGGCCGGATAGACTAAATGCACTAGCTCTTTGCCGGAAAGCGCCACGAAGGAGCCGCTTTTCACTACCTGAGCCAAGCCTTCAAGCGCCCCGTTTCCTTCCAAGAGGGCAACCCCTTCAGAGGAAGAAAAGGCGACGGTAGCACTGGACTCAAATAAGGAGGCTTGGGCGCCTAAGCTGTAGGCTATGCCAAGCATCTCCCCTTGGCTGAGCGCTTGATCCAAAAGATCTAACGCCGCCTGATCCTTCTTCAGGGGACCAGGCTCAATAGCTACTGGCTCCGCTTCTTGGGGCGTCTCCCCAATCAGCGCTAAGAAGCGCGCTAAATGGGCCGTGAGGGCATATTTGCCAAAGGTGTCCGTTGCTGCTTCCACCGAAAACTCAGGAAAAGCAACAGCCTCGAGATCGAGAGTAAAATCCAAGTCCCGCACAATGGTGGCAATATCACGACTCAAGTAGGCCATGGACTCGTTGTTAACGAGATTCTCTTTTTGCTTTCCCTTGAGCTCATCAATGGCGGCGTAAATACCTTCGATGGAGCCATAGCTATCTAGTAGCTTTGCAGCCGTTTTAGCCCCAATGCCCGGCACCCCTGGAATATTGTCAGAGCTATCTCCCATAAGTCCCAAAAAATCCGGGAACTGCTCAGGCGTTACTCCATAGCGCTCTTTCACTTCTGCCGGACCGTAGACCATGACATCAGTAATGCCTTTTTTCGTGGTCACGATAGAGGTCAAATCACTGGCCAGCTGGCATGCATCTTTATCCCCCGTCACCAACAGAGAACGATAGCCCAGCTCCTCATCGCGGGCAGCAATGGTGCCCAAGATATCGTCGCCTTCCCATCCCTTCATTTTGATTACCGGAATATTCAGCGACCCCAAAAGATCCTCCACAATGGGAAACTGCTCGCGCAATTCCTCATCCATAGGCGGTCGTTGGGCTTTGTACTGCTCCAGCTCTGCGATACGAAACGTGGGCTTACCGGCATCAAAGGCACAAACCACCGCATCGGGATTTTGCGTCTCGATAAATTTTAAAAGCATGGCGAAGAATCCAAACACCGCATTGGTTGGCGTTCCATCGGGCGCATTCATAGTAGGGGGAATTGCATGATAGGCGCGATGCATTAGGGAATTACCATCAATTACGGCCACAGTTTTTGCCATGATTCCTCCGATTCAAAAGCAGTTCAAAAGCCACCTCGAGTCGTGACCAGAGGTGGCTTCTTATTATCCCGCAGTTCAAGTTAGGACTGGCCTTCAGTTTCTATCCTTTTAGGCACTCCACAAATAGCCGACACCGCGCACCGTCTCCAGTCGCTGAGCCAGCTCCGGCCCTAGTTTTGCGCGCACACGACGCACGTGAACATCAACGGTGCGGCTACCACCGTAGTAATCAAAGCCCCACACCCGTCGCAAGAGAGCATCACGAGAATAGGTGCGCCCGGGATGAGTAACCAAAAACGACAGCAACGCATATTCAAGATAGGTTAGATCGAGCGGTTCTCCCCCCACCTTAACCTGATAGGTGGCAAGGTTGATGGTCATGGTATCGACGGTTATAAAGTCCGCAGCGCTCGTTTCATTGCCAGGCCACAACAGCTGACGAATCCGAGTAGAGCATTCCTCTAGAGACGCGCCGTGAACCACAAAATCGGCCTTGATTTGCACGGGCAGACGAAACTCTGCAAGATGAGCTTCATCCACAATAACCAAAATGGCACCGGAACCATCTTCAACCAAAAGTGATTCCGCCCCTGCCACGCCATCGGCCGCTTCGCCCCGGGCTTCATAGATAACTAAATCCGGATTGGGATGCTGTACCAGAAGTTTTCGAAATTGCAGCGACGAGCCGGCAGCTACCGTGACATCCAAGCCCGATAAAATGCGCTGGAACTTATGGGCGTTATCCAGACTGTCTGCAATAAACAGTACGCTTTTTTGCGTCATGATTACAACACCGCCAAGTTTTGTTCAAGCTCCCAGGGGGTCACCACACGCCCATAGGCATTCCATTCCCGTCGTTTTTGCTGCACGAGATAATCGTGAATATGCTCCCCAAGAGTCTCGCGCATGAGCGTGCTGCGAGCAAAGACCTCGACCGCCTCTCCTAAATTATCGGGCAAGGTAGCAATACCGCAGTCGCGGAGTTCTTGACGACTCAAAGTAAAGAGGTCCACGTTCTCCGTGGGCGCCTGCAACGGCAACTCTTCTTCGATCCCCTTCAATCCCGCTGCCAGAATACAGGCGAAAGCAAGATAGGGATTAGCTGAGGGATCGGGGCTGCGAAGTTCAATGCGGCTGGCCCCTTCCGAGGAGGGACGATAGCCAGGGATACGCACCATGGTTGAGCGATTTGAGGTAGACCAACTCAAAAATGTTGGCGCATCCGTACCCGTCGCTAACCGCTTATAGGAATTAACATAGGGATTGGTAATCAGACAAAACTCCGGAGCATAGTGAAGAATTCCCGCAATATAGTGTTTTGCGGTAGGTGAAAGTCGATAGCCCGAGGGGTCGTCAGGATCAAAGAACGCATTCCTACCGTCCAGAGTAAACAGACTCTGATGAATATGCATGCCATTACCGGGCGCATCAGCTAAGGGTTTTGGCATGAAGGAAGCATAAACCCCGTGCTTCATGGCAATTTCTTTCACCACGAGTTTGTAAGTCATTACCGCATCCGCCATAGAAAGGGCGTCGGCATAGCGCAGGTCGATTTCATGCTGAGACGGGCCCACCTCATGGTGGGAATACTCCACAGGGATACCCATTTTCTCCAGCGTAAGCACCGTGTCACGGCGAAGATCTGAAGCATAGTCTAGGGAGGTCAAATCAAAATAGCCGCCGCGATCGAGCATTTCAGTGCCCGAGGAGTCCTTAAAGTAATAGAACTCGAGCTCGGGCCCCACATTAAACATAAATCCTTGATCGGCGGCTTTGTGGAGCATGGTCGTCAAGACGTAACGGGGGTCTCCCTCAAAGGGCTTTCCATCAGGAGTTTTGATAGAGCAGAACATGCGAGCCACCGCATTGGACTCCGGACGCCAAGGCAATACCTGAAACGTGGAAGCCTCAGGAAATGCCAGCATATCCGCCTCTTCAATGGGCGAAAATCCTTCGACACAGCTTCCATCAAAGCCCATTCCCTCTTCAAAGGCGTTTTCCATCTCACTGGGAATGATGGCGAAAGATTTTAATGTCCCCAAAACATCAGTAAACCAAAACCGTACGAAATGTACATCGCGAGTCTCAATGGTTTTTAGTACAAAATCCTGCTCAGGATTCATGAAGTGTCCTCTCTGTAGGTCTTCCCTCATCACCCATTATAGATTGCTCTGTTACAACTGCGTGACGACGCAAATATAAAGAAACGGCCCACCCTTTCGAGCGAGCCGTTTCCTCAATTCTCTATAGCACCGAAATTTACGCCTCGGTTGAGATTTCCTCAGCCGGCTCACCGGTTACGGCAGCTTCGGCGTCCAGGGACTCATGGACGTTGTCGCCCGTAGCGGCATCTTCCACAGCGGCAGCCTCAGAAGCAGTCTCAGCGGCACCACGCTCGGCCTCCACAGCACTCTCTTCCAGGGCAGCAGACTTGGCAGCCTCAGCTGCAAACGCAGCAGCACGCTCGGCCTTTGCAGCAGCCTTAGCCTCACGC
>CAJUNI010000028.1:4434-26027 GCA_910587945.1 uncultured Parvibacter sp. | reverse complement strand
CCCACCAGGGCATGGCCGCTTTCGTGGTAGGCAATGGTGTGCTTGGTCTTCTCGTTCATGACGCGACCCTTGCGCTCCGGGCCGGCAATAACGCGCTCCATGGATTCGCTCACTTCGCGCATGGTAATGATCTTCTTACCCCGGCGAGCCGTGAGCAGCGCGGATTCGTTGAGCAAGTTTGCCAAGTCGGCACCGGTAAAGCCTGGAGTGATTTTTGCAATACGCTCTAAGTCCACGTCAGAGCCCATGGGCTTGTCCTTGGCGTGAACCTCCAAAATGCGTTGACGACCGCGCACATCGGGGGTATCCACCACAATTTGGCGGTCAAAACGACCCGGACGCAGAAGCGCGGGATCAAGGACGTCGGAGCGGTTGGTGGCCGCAATGAGCACCACCGAGTCATTGGACTCGAAGCCGTCCATTTCCACCAGCAGCTGGTTCAAGGTTTGCTCGCGTTCGTCATGGCCACCGCCTAAGCCGGTACCACGTTGGCGACCCACGGCATCGATTTCGTCGATGAAGATAATGGAGGGAGCCGCTTCTTTGGCGTCTTTAAACAAATCACGCACGCGGGAAGCGCCCACGCCAACAAACATCTCCACAAAGTCAGAACCGGAAATGGAGAAGAAGGGCACGCCCGCTTCCCCCGCCACCGCCCGGGCAAGCAAGGTTTTGCCCGTACCCGGAGGGCCCACTAGCAAACAGCCCCGGGGGATTTTCGCGCCCATGGCCTGGTACTTTGCGGGATTTGCCAGGAAGTCTTTAATCTCCTGCATCTCCTCCACAGCCTCATCCACGCCCGCAACGTCAGCAAATTTGACATCGGGACGCTCTTCCATGGACTTCTTCGCCTTATTCTTACCAAAGCTCATCTGAGAATTGTTGGCCTTCTGCATTTGGTTAAAGAAGAACAGCAACAAGCCTGCAATAAGCAGTATGGGCAGAAGCGTGGTCAAGATAGACAGGAAGGGGCTCGGCAGCGTTACCTCATAGGTGGTGTCCGGATGCTGCGCCAGCAATTCGCCCAAGGAATCCTGGCCCACATAGGTAGAGGTATAGTTATGCTCGGTGCCCAACGTAGCCGGAGACAGCACTGTCGTAGTAACCCCGGGAAGCACCGTTCCATCCGGAGATTTCTCTGTTCCCATCAGTGCATTCATGGAAGAGAACGCCTCGTTGAAGGCTTCGGCCGCCGAAGAGCCTACCGTAGCCGCCGGATAGTACACACCGGAAACGGTATAGTCCCCTGCCGCATAGACTACCGACTCCACGCGGTCTTGTTCCACCGCCTGGACAAACTGAGAGGTTATCAGCGCGTCGGTCTTGCGCTGGCCTTGGGCTCCTCCTCCCAGAAATTGGCTCCCGATCATAAAAGCCACCAACAAGAAAATGAGGGTGGTAATGATCGGAGTACGCGAACTAGGTCCGCTCGGTTTTTGATTGTTGTTTTCTGCCATGTTCGTGCCTTACTGATATAGTTCCGGCTTCAATACACCAATATAGGGAAGGTTACGATAATGCTCGGCGTAGTCGAGCCCGTAACCCACAATGAATTCGTCAGGACACTCAAAGCCCTCATAGCGACACTCGATATCCGCCTGACGCTCCGTATTCTTACGAAGAAGCGCTGCTACCTCAATGGAAGCAGGCTTGCGAGAGCTTAAGTACTTGATGAGATATTTCAAGGTAAGGCCGGAGTCAATAATATCTTCGGCGATGATGACGTGCTTACCCTCAATGTCCTGGGATAGATCTTTGATAATGCGGACTACTCCAGAACTGGTGGTGCCATTGCCGTAAGAAGACACCGCCATAAAGTCCATAGCCAGCGGAAGCTTAATTTGCCGAACGAGGTCAGCCATGAAAAGCGCCGCACCGTTCAGCACCGAGATCACAATGATGCCTTCATCGGCTACGGGAGCATAATCTTTCGTAATGGCTTGGCCGATGGCTGCCACTCGGGAAGCAATTTCTTTTTCTGAATAAATCACTTTCGCAATGTCTTGATCCATAGGTCCTTCTCGCTTAAACATGATGGTCTTACTTACCGTAATGGCTCCCCACACTGCCGAGGAGCACAGAACCAAGATGGTTATGCCATCGTTGATATTAGGAAAGAAGTTTACCATTGCACTCAGCGACAGCGGCAACGATACGAAAACGCCCCCGAACTGCCCATAAACTGGCACCTGAGGGTTTCTACCAGCCTAAACAAGCTCTGGGTTCCAACCCCGAGGCGCCATTGGGAGCCCAAACAAACTCACATAAAAACCAGGGGGAATGAGCCCCGCCACCGAAGCGAGTGCAACCACGGAAAGCTGCCCTGTTTGCCTGCCGCAAGCAGAAAGCCCCGTCCCTTAGAACAGAGACCGAGTCCACGCATTGAGTGAGCAGGGGTCAATGGCGAAAAAGAGCCCGCCCATCGGGGCATTATCAGCGGGGAGATGCCTGCAACAACTCGGGATAATCCTTAAGCAAGCGACCCACGGGAAGCCCAATGACCGTATCCAAGGAACCTTCGACCCGCTCCACCAATGCTGCCCCCTCCCCCTGAATGGCGTAGGCGCCCGCTTTATCAAAGGACTCTCCTTTTCGCAGGTATTCCTTGATGGTTTCGTCGTCCAAGGGCTTAAAGGTTACGCGGGCAGTGTCGGCAAAGGTGCGAAGTCCCAGCGACACTTCGTCCTGCTCATCCACTCGCACAAGCCAAAGCGACACTGCCGTGATTACCTCATGGGTAGCGCCGGATAAGCGCCGCAACATGGACGTAGCATCCGAAAGGTTGCGCGGCTTTCCAAAGATGTCACCATCCTTCACGACCATAGTGTCAGCGCCAATGATCATATACATCCCGGGAGCCGGATTGGCGAGCACCTCCTGCACCACCGCTCCTGCTTTGCGCTGGGCCAGATCTTTGCAGGCTTCTTCCGGATTAGTGGCCTGATCAGCGTCAAGGGTTTCATCAACGGGCGTTTGAGGGGTATGTACACGAAAGGCCACGCCGGCATCGGCCAACAGCTGCTTGCGGCGCGGGCTTGCGCTAGCCAGGATGATGCTTAATGAGTCAATTTCTCCTCCGGTCCCTGACTCGTTTGAATCAATTTGGGCTACGGTACGCGACTCATTTTGTGTTTCTTTGTCAGTCATTAGTTCTGCCTTTTTCTCCGAGCCCGGAATACTTCCATGGGCTCAATACGAACGCCGCGCTTATTAGAGCTCACGGCAAGATTTCCTTGGATATTGACAACCACCCCGCTACGGGGACGGCCCTGATCAAAGCACTCTAACACAGCTTCAATACTGCGCGTTTCCAAACGAGCCTCTGGGCCCAAGAGCCGGTCAAGCACCCCCGCCACCACGCGACGTTGCAAGGGTACGGGCGCCTTCCCGAACTCAGGATCCAAAAGCACTGATTCCCGAGGGCGGCCACTAGCGTTATCGCCAGTAACAGCAAACCACTGACAGGTTTGAGCCTCGAGTTCTTCAGCCATGGTCCCAAGGAAGGCATCTTCTTCCCCGATCAGATTCATAGTGCGACGCAGTACGGCCGGAAGAGCCGGATTCCACGCTTTGGCTCGGGGAACAATCTCGTGGCGTACATAGGAGCGGAAGCGGTCCCGTGATTCATTCGTGACATCTTCGCGCCACAGATTTCCCGCCTCATCGACCAGCGGCGACCCGACTAAACCTGCTCGCCCCGTCTGATAGGTCATCAGAAACCCGCGCAACTCGTCGCGGGTCACATCAAGAAGCGGCCGCACGACTTGACCCGTTTGATAGTCCATCGCCCGAAATCCACCGGGACCCGTACCCACGATAGAGCGCATATAGAAGGCCTCAATGCGATCATCAAGGCTGTGAGCCGTCAGAACAACTCCCTGTTCGGGAGCACATTCTGCCGCCTGAGCCAAATCCCGCATGACTTCTGCGGCTGCGTCATAACGCACCTGGCGCGCCACTGCCTCCAAGTTATCCCCCGACTGGGCCACCAAGGCTCCCACATCTACCGTCTTCAACACCAAAGGAAGCCCCAGCTGTGCCGCTAAAGCCTCCACAAAGCGCGCATCACCGTCAGAGTCCGCGCCTCGCAAACAATGATTCACGTGGAGGAGAGCCGCCGGGCCATCCAAGACGCCCTCGGCGCGCAGAGCAGCCACCCCATAAGCCAATGCCGTTGAGTCAGAACCTCCGGACACCATGAGCACGAGCGGGGCGTCAGAGCGCAGACCAAGACGCTTGAACAGCACCTCCGTCATAGCTTCGCGCAGTGATTCCCATCCAAAGCTCGGATACGAGGTGTCCTCAACACGCAACTCAGTCATAACAAGCCCCTCGAAGCAAGGCAATGGACTCAATATGATCCGTGTGCGGGAACATATCTACGGGCACCACCGACTCTAGACGGAAGCCGGAATCCAAAAGCATGCGCAGATCCCGTACCTGGGTAGTCGGATCGCAAGAGATGTAGACCACCGTAGCAGGGTTCAACGCAGCAAGGGCAGAAAGAAACTCAGGCGTAGAACCTGCGCGAGGCGGATCCATGAATACAACCAGTTCTTCCGGGTTCGCCCTATCGCCCAGGCAGGTTGCCCCTTCCGCAGCCAACGCTTCCATGAAGGCCGTTGCATCAGCTTCCACAAACTGAGCGTTTTCGATGCCGTTATGGCGCGCGTTAAGTCGGGCATCAGCAATGGCTGAGGCTACGCTGTCCACCCCAATCACCGCTCGGGCTCCGAAGTGTGCTGCCACCAAGCCAATGGTCCCCGTCCCGCAATAAGCATCTATGACCACCGGTGCCCGACCCTGCGACTCTGGTCCAAGGCCCGCAAGAGTCATGGCTTCGCGATAGAGCACTTCGGTCTGTCGGGCGTTGACCTGGTAAAACGACTGAGAAGAAATGCGAAAGCTCAATCCGCAAAGCCTATCCAAGATAAAGCCCGGACCGTAGAGCACGCGCTCCTCAGAACCTAAAATGACGTTGGTTTGGCGCTCATTAATGTTTTGCACCACCGTTGTCACAAAGGGACAGCGCTTCACCAGTTCGCGGCAAAACGCTTTGGAGGCCGGAAATTCGCGGCCGTTCGTCACTAACGTGACCAGCACTTCCCCACTCTCATGGCCCACGCGCACCATGCTATGGCGGACAAATCCGGTGCCCTTGTCCTCATCATAGGGTTCCATGCCATAGCGCTCCATGATCGAGCGAATGGCCAGGGTAACCTCTTTCGCGTGTTCGTTTTCGATAGCGCAGGTAGAGGTGGGGATCAACTGATGAGTGCCGCGCGCATACATGCCTGTCAGGATGAGTGGCTGCTTTTGACTTGCGGCCTTTGAAGACCCCGCCCGGCCGCCAGCATCACGACGACGCGCCCCAGAGGATTTCTTTGAAAGCGATGCCGTCGCCTTGGCCGCAGCCCCTGGTGCCCACGCATAGGGAGATATCACTTTATCTCGGTAGTGATAGGGATCCTCCATGGCTACCAGTGGCTGCAAAACCCCGGGCTGAGCAATGCCCTCAAAGAGCGTCGCCATAGTAGCCTCTTTAATAGCCACTTGATCAGCATAGGGAACCTCAATAGCGCTACAGCCTCCACAGCGATCCGACACCGGACAGCGCCGTGTAGCCGTGCTCTCCTTTGCGGATACCGGCCTAGACCCCGTTTGGGCTGCTAGTTTTTTGGTTCCACGCTTTGTCGCTGCGTCGGAAGTCCGTCCCGAGTTCCGCTTTGGGGCTACCGATTTTTTCGGCGTCTTTTTAGCAGACCGAGGAGCCTTCGCGGACGAAGGCGGAGCGGAGCGAGAAGGCTTTTTTGTCCGTGGCTTTTTCATAGGATCCCTAGTGTAGCGATTGAAACCAACCTGCGCCCCACGAGGCAAAGGCTCCCAAAGATTTACGCGAAATAACCGCAGGCTAGCGGTAGCTTCTCCCTAGGCTGGCTCCTTAAGAACCCGTTACGGGTTGCTAACTAATGACTCAGGAAAATCCCACGTTGCCAGCGGCTCTGCTAGGGTAACAGCCAAAGGAAAGGAGTTTCCCATGAGCTTCATCATTCGCTGGATTGTGACCGCCATAGCGGTAGCCGCAGCTGTATGGATCGTCCCGGGTATTCAAGTGATCGGTGGCGATGCCGCTTGGGTAAGCATTGCCCTTCTGGCTTTGATTCTGGCGCTTATCAACATGTCAATTAAGCCGGTACTGCAGGTACTCTCGTTACCTATCTCAATTTTGACCCTGGGTATTTTCTATCTGGTGGTTAATACCTTACTGCTCCTTCTAGCGGCATGGCTTGCCAATGGCCTCTTCCACGCCGGCATTTGGATCGAAGGCTTTGGCAGCGCATTCTTAGCCGCCATTGTGATCTCTATTGTAAGCACCATCGTGAACTCGATTGTAGGTCCGACCGATTAGGCTTCCCTTGTGTCTGCACCTCAACAAAACCGGCCCGAGAAACACCGTCTCCGGGCCGGTTTTTTGGTATTCAGCGCTCGGTAGCTCTCAATGAGTCAGTTACCCCTAATACCCCAACGCCAACCGATAAATTGCCCGGGCGTCATCGGCAGTGAGCTTCTTAAAGCTTCCAAAGACATCCCCTTTGTTTTGCTTGAGGGTGGGAAGCATCTTCTCGATATCATCCTCTTCCACCCCGAGCTCACCTAACGAGGTGGGCATCCCCAACGAGGCAAAGAACGCGCGGGTTTCATCAATGGCCGAGAGCGCATCAGCACGCACATCCCCCGTGGGCGCAAGACCGAAGATTTCTTGGCCGTAAAACGCGAACCGAGCAGGATTTTCGTCAAAGACATATTCCATCCAAGCTGGGAACATGACCGCCAAGCCTGCACCATGGGTGATGGCCGGATCCAAGGCCGAAAGCTCATGCTCCAGTGCGTGGGTAGCCCAATCCTCATGGCGCCCAACGCCCGCCAGTCCCTGATGGCACAGCATGCCTGCCCACATGATGTTAGCCCGGGCATCGTAATTGTCCGGATCCGCCAAAACCCGGGGCGCTTCGGAGCGCACGGTCTTCATAAGCGACAGATTCAGGTTATCCGTTACCGGCACCGCACCCATATCATCAAAGAACCGCTCGAGTAAATGACAGAACATGTCAGTCAGACCCGCGGCCGTCTGGAATGGCGGCAACGTAAAGGTGAGTTCGGGATTCAAAAACGCCAGCTTCGGGCGCTGATAGTCAGAGCCATAGCCCGTTTTACGTCCCAAGGCATCGTTGGAGATAACGGTATTTTTCGAGGCTTCGCTTCCGGCGGCTGGAATGGTGAGCACCACCGCAATGGGTAGCACTTCCTTGTTCGGGCGCTTGGTTTCAAACAACTCCCAGACGTCTTCTTCTAGGGGAATACCATTGGCAATAGCCTTAGCTGAGTCGATAACCGACCCGCCCCCGACCGCAAGAACCCAGTCAACCCCCTGGGCTTTTCCGATCTCCACCGCTTCCCGAATGAGCGTAATCTCGGGATTCGGACGAACCCCGCCTACTTCCACAAACTCGAGGGATGCATTAGTCAGGGAGCGACGAATCCGATCGAGCAAACCGCTTTCTTCTGCACTCCGACCTCCATAATGAAGCAATACCCGGTGAGCGCCACGATCGGCCAGCTTCTGCCCCACTTCTTCCTCTACTCCCCGGCCAAATACAAATTCTGTGGGTGACACAAACGTGAAGTTTTCCATAGTGAGCCCGTGCTCCTCTCCTCGAATGTCCTGAATTAAAACCTAGCAGGAAGCTGAAAGTTCCCTCCAATTGTGTGACACATTCGTCATCTTTTCAGGACCCAAACCTTCGTTTCTCCGGGAAGCCCCTATACTGAACAATCAGAGATGTATTCGCAAGAAAGGATCCTTTATGCAATCGAACAATGCAAAGTATATAAAAGGGTTAGCTATAGCAGTGGTGGTACTTTCTATCCTGACCTTGGTGGGTGTTGTTATTGGTTTTGTAGCCCTTATGGTGGGACAAGGATTCATCAATGCCAATGCGGCCGAACTCTTTACCGATGCCTATTATTCAGGCTCTCACCATGGCCTCGATTACCAGTATGGACTCAGCACCACCGAAACCGTTGAGCTCATGAACATTCTCTGGGGCATTATGTATTTGGGATTGGCCTGGGAGTTTGTCGTTGGCATCATCACGCTAGTTCCTGGCATCATGGGTCTGCGCAGCTCCACTGACTCCAGCAAAATGGGGGCAATTATGGGCTGGAGCATTGGTGGTGCCATCGCTGCGTTCTTAAGCGGTCGCATCATCACCACGATACTGTTGGTGGTGTTGGCTGTATTTGCTAACAAGGCGAAGAACCCCGTTGCAGGGTACGGCAATCCCGCCGCTGGCTATGCGGGAAACCCCTACGGCGCAGTTCCTCCGCAATCCCCTGCGGGCTATGGTTATGGCGCACCTCAAAATCCCGCCCAGCCCTACGCAACACCTACCGATCCTCAGACTGCAGCCGCTCAACAAGCCTATCAACAGGCCTATGGAGCGCCCGCGCAGCCAGTTACTACGTTCTCCCAGACGTCGACTCAGCCGGTGACCACGTTCGGCCAGACGCCGACCCAGCCGGTTACCACGTTCACCCAAACCCCTGAAAATCCCGCGGCAACAGAGGCTCCCTCATCCACCACTAACGACGACAGCACGCCTCAAGCCTAAGGACATCCTCACCGGCTTAGACAATCCGCCAAGCGCCGCACGGCCCAAGCCGAACTCATCGCATTCGTTCACTCAAAAAAAGAAGGTCAACCGCTAGGTTGACCTTCTTTGATATTACCGTTCGTTCTTACTATCTCAAGCATTGCTCGGGAGCCTGTCGAGAACACTCTCCCGGCCCCCTCAGCCTTACCTAAGCCTCAAACCCTCACGCAGTCGTTGAGTCTTCGCTTTTGCAGGCTATGCCTTTACCAACGGAGACGGGGTGCTATAGACCCGAGCGGCATACTCTTGATCCAAGTCATAGAGACCCTTCGGATCACTACCAAAGAGCTTCATCTTCGTGATCATGTCGTCGGCGTTGTCTTCTTCTTCCAACTGCTCGTCAATGAACCAACCCATGAACTTCTTCGTGCGGTAATCCCCCACCTCTTCGGCGGCAGCATAAATGCCGTGGATAAGGTCGGTTACATACTTCTCATGCTCAAGAGCGGCCTCCAGGGGCTCCATGAAGTTGGTGAACACCTTGTCCGGCTGGTCAATAGCCAGAAGCTTTACCTTTTCGCCATTCTCGTGGAGGTAGTTGCGGAAAATGAGGGCGTGATCGCGCTCTTCCTGGGCCTGAATCTCGTAGTAGTTGGCATAGCCGTCCAAGCCTTCTTCTTCGTAATAATCTGCGAAAGACAGATACAGATAGGCCGAGTACAGCTCCTTGTTGATTTGATCATTGATAAGGTCGTACACCTTTTTATCCATGGGAAATCCTTTCGTTGAGTGCAACCCTTAGACAAAGGGTCATCATAGCGCAGTCGTTGCCCGGACTCCTAAAACCGAGTAACTTCCTCGCCATCTTTCACATTACAACCAAATTCCTCATCGCTTTGGGAATAGCGAAAATGGTTGCACTCCTGTGGAAAGCTTGCGCCGAACTGCCAGAGTTACCCCGGCTTCGCCTCCCATAGACGTATACTTTTGGGTTACGTTCTCATAACACTATCCTGGCGAAAGAGTACCCATGCTGCAGCTTGAACATATCTCAAAAGCCTATAAGACCGGCGACTTTACTCAGGTAGCACTCAACGATGTCTCCGTTGCGTTTCGCGATAACGAGTTTGTTGCCATCCTTGGTCCTTCGGGCTCGGGCAAAACCACCATGCTTAACATCATCGGCGGCCTTGATTCCTACGATTCCGGAGACTTAGCCATTGATGGCGTTTCCACCAAGCAATACAAAGCCCGCGACTGGGATGCCTACCGCAATAATCGCATCGGCTTTGTCTTCCAAAGCTACAACTTGATCCCCCATCAAACCGTCCTGGCTAATGTGGAGCTTGCCTTAACGCTCTCAGGTATTTCTCGGGAAGAGCGCCGGCGCCGGGCCACCGAAGAGCTAACCCGGGTGGGCTTAGGCGAGCATCTTCACAAGCGCCCAAACCAGCTTTCAGGTGGTCAAATGCAGCGGGTTGCTATTGCCCGCGCCTTGGTCAACAACCCCGAAATTCTCTTAGCTGACGAACCTACGGGTGCCCTCGATTCTGCAACGTCGGTTCAGATCATGGATCTGCTCACCGAGATTGCCAAAGACCGCCTGGTCATTATGGTGACTCACAACCCTGAGCTGGCCGATGCCTATGCCACGCGCATTGTGAATCTCAAAGACGGCGTGATTGCCTCCGACACCATGCCGTTTACCCCCACAGCCACAGAGGAAGAGGCCTTGGGAAAGCCGGTGCGCCGCACAAAGATGGGGCCGCTTACCGCCCTTTCCCTTTCCTTTAACAATCTCATGACCAAAAAGGGCCGCACCCTTATGACCGCCTTCGCCGGATCCATTGGCATCATCGGTATTGCGGCTATTTTGGCGCTGGCCAACGGTGTGAATAATTACATCAAGACGGTAGAAGAAGACACCCTTTCGGTCTATCCGCTTTCCATCATGTCCACCGGCTTTGACATGACCTCCATGCTCGTCCCCTCAAGCGAAAGCAGTGACTCCAGCGAGGACGCGGGCCTTGAGTGGGGCGGCTCTACTGAGGAAGAAAGCGAAGATGACTCCATTCATGAACTTTCGATGATCACCCGTATGTTTGCCAGCATTGGCTCCAACGACTTGGCATCTCTCAAGAAATACCTTGAGAGCGGCGAAAGCGACATTGATTCCTACGTCAACTGCATCGACTACAGCTATGATGTCACCCCTCAGATTTTCGACAGTGACGTGAGTCAAGGGGTTCGCCAGATTAACCCCGACACCACCTTCGCCTCCCTCGGCATGGGCTCCACCATGTCTTCGAACTCATTAATGTCCATGTCTATGTCTACTGACGTCTTTGACGAGATGATGGGCAACTCCGAATTGGTGGAATCCCAATATGATGTTATGGCTGGTCACTGGCCTGAAAAGTACAACGAATGCGTGGTGGTACTCTCCAAAGGCGGTGGGGTAAGCGACTTTATGCTTTACAGCCTTGGGCTTCGTGATCCCGCCGTCCTGGATAAGATGGTTACTCAGTTCACCAACGAAGAAGAGGTAACGGTACCCAGCGATTCGCTCGAGATTAGCTATGACGACTTGATGGACCTTCGCTTCAAATTGGTTAATGCGAGCGACTACTATCAATTTGACCCGGAATATAACGTTTGGATCGATAAATCCGATGACGAAGTCTTCATGCAGAATCTCGTCGCTAATAGCGAGGACTTGGTTATCTCTGGCATCGTGCGCCCCAAGCCCGAAGCCAAGGCCACGGCCCTTTCCATGGGCATTTATTACACCCCCGAATTGGTGGATCACCTGATTGACTATGCAGCTGCCAGCCCCATCGTGCAATCTCAGTTGGCTAACCCCAAGATTGACGTTTTCAATGGCGTGTCCTTTGAGGAAGAGCAGGAAGGCGATAGCGCGACCTTTGATATGTCGAGTCTCTTCACCGTTGATGAGGCCATCCTTCAAAACGCCTTCACCATCGATACCTCCCTGTTGCAGCCCGACACCTCCGCTCTCGAGCAGGCGTTAACCGCCGGTCAAATGCCTACCTTAGCCCCCATGGACGCCAGCGCGCTCAACATCTCCCCCACTATCAACACCCAAGCCTTTGGTCAGGGCGTGGGTACACTCATCGCTGGCTTTATGGGTAGCTATCAAACCCTGATGGCCGAACACCCCGGTGCTTCCACCAACGAGCTCATTCAGTTCTATCTCCAAACCCCGGAAGCCCAAGCCATCCTTTCCACCACCATGAGTTCGCTCATTGATGTGTCAAGTATGCAAGCCTCGGTAGCCTCAGCCGTCAACACCTACCTTCAGCAGCAGGTCACGGCCTACATGGAATCGGCCGTAAGCGCCATGGCTCAGCAGACTCAGGCCGCCGTTCAACAATCCATGGCCACCATGGCTGAAAACATGGGCTCGGCTATGTCAGTAAACCCCGATGTCTTTGCTGAGGCCTTTAAGCCCAACATGGACGAGGAGCAGCTCACTCAGCTCATCATGTCCATGATGAGCGTCCAAGAGCACTCCTACGACAACAACCTCAAGAAGCTCGGCTATGCCAATTACGCCAAACCGGCAGCTATCGACATTTACCCCATCGACTTTGCCAGCAAAGAAAAAGTCATTGAGATTCTGGATGACTACAATCAGCGCATGGAAGACGAAGGGGACGAAGACAAGCAGATCACCTATACCGACTTTGTTGGAACCCTGATGGAATCCGTAACCACCATCATCGACATGATTAGCTACGTGCTCATTGCCTTCGTTGCGATCTCGCTCATTGTAAGCTCCATCATGATTGGCGTTATCACCTACATCTCCGTACTTGAACGCAAGAAGGAAATTGGCATCCTGCGCGCCATTGGTGCTTCGAAGGGCGATGTCAGCCGGATCTTTAACGCCGAGGCTATTATTGTGGGCCTTGCAGCCGGCTTGCTTGGCGTGGGCATCACCGCATTGTGCTGCATTCCCGCTAACGCCATTGTCTATTCCCTCTTCGACGTACCCAATGTGGCACTGCTTCCCTGGGGCGCCGCCGTTATCCTCGTGCTTATTTCAGTATTCTTGTCCTTCATTGCGGGCATCATCCCTGCATCAAGTGCAAGCCGCAAAGACCCCGTCGAAGCACTCCGCAGCGAATAGAAGGCTTTTCTTGACCCCCGCAGGCTGCGAAGTCTTAGGGGGTCAAGATCGATACCCAACTCCCGTTTTAGCAGTTTTAGAACCCTGAGGAACCACCGCTATGACTTCAGAACAATCCAGTGCCCCCACCCATGACCTTCGCGAAGAGCCGCTTTATGACATCCGGCCCTCCACCACCATGGAAAGTGCCCTTGATTGTGATCATTGCGTAGCCTCGGTAGAAATTGCCATCATTGATGGTGTCGAAGTTCCGCTGTGCAGTGCAGCAACGGGTGTTCCTTGCACCAAAGCCATTCGCGCCAGCATGCCGGACGCTTTAGCCGGCCATGGGGCTCTTAATCACCAGCCTCGACGCGGAACGCCCTGGGAGAAGCCCAGCGCCTATCGACCTCTTATTGGCTTGGTAGCAAAGCAGTTTCCCGAAGAGCGTTTCTTGAGCTTGCCGGCTGAATACGCGCCTGCCATTGCTCATGCTGGAGGCGTTCCGGTGATTCTCCCCTTTATTGACGACAAGGAAGCCTACGGGGCGCTCTTTTCGACCCTCGATGGCTTTGTACTCACCGGTGGTCACGACGTAAGCCCCGCCCTCTATGGCGGTCCGGACGCCGAGGATCCTGAGTTTGCCACTATCAGTCAGCTCACCCCTGAGCGCGATGCCCTCGAATACGAGATTCTGAACTATGCCGATGCCCACGACATACCAGTGTTGGGCATTTGCCGTGGTATGCAGATGATCAACGTCTATTACGGCGGGTCACTCTACCCTGACTTGGCTACTGATTTAGGTTATGTCAAAGAAGACCATTGGCAAACCGCAACCCCGGGGAACGCCAATCACGAAATTCAGGTTGTGGCCCAAAGTCAGCTTGCTTCGATTCTGCCCGAGAGTCACTACGCCGTTAATTCCCTGCACCATCAGGGCGTGTGCAATGTGGCTCCCTGCTTGTCCCCCTGCGCCCATGCCGAGAACCTAGTGGAGGGCGTTGAACATCCTGAGCGCACTTTCATCTTAGGGGTGCAGTGGCACCCTGAATTCTTTGCCGGTACCGGCACCATGGGGCCTCTGTTCGCCGCCTTTGTAGAAGCCGCCCGCCTGCGTCATAACGCCCGCTAACTTCCCGAACATAAAAGAACCCGGCACCAAGAGCTTAAAACTCTCGAATGCCAGGTTCTCTCCATAAACGATTTAAGCCCGGTAGAGTGTACCCAACGTACTCTTGTCCACAGCAATAGCTGTCAGCAATTTATCTCTATTCCCCTACTTAAACAATTCATCATGACTTCCCGTCCGCTCGAGATAAGCGACTTCTTCATCGGTAGACCAGATCAAGAGCCAGTCGCCCGCATTACAAACATGGCATTCAAAGTGGCTCTTCCAAGGACCTTTTAGTCGATGTTTATTATGCCGTTGCTCAAGTGTCTGCAATGAAGCTGGGGAGTTCTCCACAATCAAATCTATGACCTCATAGAGCGCGGTTATGTCTACATGCTTTTTGAGGAGTCTTTTTACATCACGAATATAGGAAGGCAGAGGTTCAACCTCTAGCCTACTCACTCTTCAATCTCGCTTTCTATATACGCAAACATTTCTTCCGCGCTCTTAAAGCGATGACCCGTCCCGCCATTCGCCCTAATCTTTTCCGCTTCACGCAGCGCCGCAATGGTTTCTTCATTGGGCACATCATTCGAATAGCCAAGATCAAGAGGAATAGCGTGATCCCTGACCATTTGCTTATAGAATGCGCGAGTTACTCCAGAGAGGTCAAAGCCGTAATACTCAGCGACTGCTGACGCTTCGCGTTTTAAGTCGCTATCGATTCTCATGGTTAAGGTAGCTGCAGCCATGATGACTCCTATTCGCACTGACATCTCTACTATTTCGTATGTGCATATTAAACTATAGAGGGCAAAACCCTCAAATTCAAGCACCTCTTAAGAAACGTAACCCCAAGGCATAAAAGAACCCGGCACCAAGAGCTTAAAACTCCCGAATGCCAGGTTCTCTCAGAGCGCGGTTTTGCGCTTAACGGGCTTGCGGAACCCTCGGTCGCCAGCGCGACCAGAGAATCCCGCATAGCACCCTAATCTCTTAGTACCACGGAGTAACTAAGACGATCGGCATAGCAGCCACCAGCACCAGCAGACGCAGGACGAAGCCGCCGATCAACACGCCTGCGTTAGAGCAGAAGCTTGCGATGTGCGCCGTCTTGCCGCGCTCATATTCCTCACTCGTGAAGAACAGAAGCCAGGTCTCGATAGCGGTCGGAAGCACCAGACCGATAATTACGAAGACCAACCAGAAGACCAGCGCATGCTTGCCGCAGACCAAGCTCATAACTGATTCGTAGCCAGAGGGGCTGGCGTTGAATGCTGTCACGAACAACAGAGCCGCTACTAACACAATCTCAATAATCGGGAAGATATAGTGCAGCTTCTTAAAGGCCATTACCCGGTTGAACTCCTCGGGGCAGCGGAATACGCCTACGGCCAGCACGGCAGCCATACCCGTTGACATGGCCGAAACCAAGAACAGGATGGGCAACAGCGCGTTGTTCCACAGCGGGAACGTCTTGCACACACCCAGCAAGCAGCCCGTGTACACCGCAACGCAGATACCAAAGATAGCGCCGAGGATATCAAGCCACATAGGCACCGAGCGCTTGGCTAAGCACAGGCCCGCGCCAATGAGGGCGATAACCACAAACACACCCAGAAAGACAACACCCCAGGTCATTACTGAGCCAAAGTTGCTCAGCAACAACGCAAAGCGCAGCGGGTGATGGAAGCCAGCTGTAGCATCGAGCATCAGCAGGCACAGACCCACAATTACCACAATAGGAGCAATAAACCGGCCGATACGGATCATGGTTATTGCTTCGGGATGACGCCAGCGTAAGAAGGTGACGCTGACGTAAGCACCGCCGCCGAGACCTGCAAGGAACAGGTACCACGCGATGATGGATCCCCAAATAGGTTCGAACGTCATTGAAATCACCTCACGTAGTAGATTTTCGCCTTGGTTAGGTCACCCGCGATAGGAGCCGCGCCGGTCTCGGCAATAGCCTTGGAGATTTCCGAATCCGGATCATCCAGGTCACCAAAGATACGGCACCCCGTGAGACAGGCTTCCACACAGGTGCAGGTCTTCGTGCCATTCAGCGCGTTCACCGTGCAGAAACGGCATTTGTCCACCGCTCCGGTCTCGGAGTTACGCACACGGACCTGATAGGGGCATGCAGCCACGCAGTAGAGACAGCCGATGCAGCGACCTTGGTCGACCTCAACAATGCCGTCAGTGCCATAGCGCGCCGCCCCCGTGGGACAGACATCCACGCAGGGAGCGTTTTCGCAATGCATGCATTGCAGCGGCACGTGCTGGACTCGAACATTGGGATAGGTACCAATTTCGCGCTCTTCAAAGCGAATAAACGCTTCATCGGGAAGAAGATCATTTTGGCGCTGACACGCGGTACGGCAGGCATAGCAGCCAATGCACTTCTTTGTGTCAATGAGCATTCCGTAGTTAGCCATTACGCACCTACCTTCTTGATCTTGACCGTGGTGTTCTGAGACATGGTCGATCCGTAGGCGGGTTCAATATGGAACGGCACGAAGTCCATAATGCGCAGGCCCTTGTTGTAGGCGGTGTGCTGTTCGGGAACCGTGCAACCATAGTGGCTTGGCAGATAAACAACGCCCGGAGCAATACGCTCGGTGACCCGAACCTTGCTGGTGCCGGAGTGGAGATCATTTTCCACTACGATTTCGTCGTTATCCTTGATACCAAGAGCCTCAGCGTCAACGGGATTAATCCATGGACGCATCAAACCATATTCCTCAGCGATATTCATCAGTTCAGGGATATTCGCCGTTTGGGTATGGGTCATGATGGCTTGCTTTCCACCTACCAGACGGAATTCACCATCAGGAACCGGATCTTGCGGCTCAATCCAAACGGGGTACGGTGACAACCCGGCTTTTGCACAGGCCTCACTGACAAACTGTACCTTCTTGGTGGGTGTGTTGAAGGTAGGCTGCTTGCCATAGACAAACGCCTTTTCCGGGAACTGAACCGTGCCGACCTTCATCAAGCCATCGAGCGTCAAGCCCACAGTGTTGAGCTGAGCTTCAGCCAACTCTTCTTGAGTGAACTCAAAGTACTGACCCACACCACAAGCCTCGGCCAATTCGGTAAAGATTTGATCGCAGGACTTCGTGTTGGGATGAATCACATCCAGTACCTGAGAACGAAGCGCTACATAGGGCACCTTGCCGCCGCCGAACTCGGGCAGCTCAGAGCGCTCAAGGTAGCTAGTCTCAGGCAGTACATAGTCTGCCAAAGCCGCCGTCTCAGACATCTGC
The DNA here is from genome assembly GCA_910587945.1 of uncultured Parvibacter sp. Lineage (GTDB taxonomy): Bacteria > Actinomycetota > Coriobacteriia > Coriobacteriales > Eggerthellaceae > CAJUNI01. The sequence continues at coordinate 8,858 of CAJUNI010000028.1, read as the reverse complement.
ACATCGCAAACCACCATGAGGTCCAGGTTAGCGAAGGCGTTAGCCAGATACTCAGGATTGGAATAGCCTGCAGCCATATTGGAGTAATAGAAGAACATACCCTTGATGGCGCCGGTCTTTGCCATCTCACCTGCATAGACGGCAGAACCCATGGAGCCAGAGGCCAGCGGATACTCAGCGCTACCCAGCTTCTTGGCTTCAATCTTCGGCGGTGCGGCAAAGCGCGGATCCTCCAACTTACCGGCAGAAATACCGGAAGTGAGCAAGGCACCACCGGGCTGATTCCAGCTGCCCAACAGCGTGTTGAACAGAGCCACGGTACGGGCAGTTTCGCCGGAGTTTGCATAGGCGCAACCATAGGCACCACGCCAGCTCGGCTCGATAGAGGCAGCCGGGGCAGCCTCAGCAAAGGCGGCAGCCAGGCGCTCAATGGTGTCAGCCGGAATACCCGTGATCTTCTCGGCCCACTGCGGGGTGCAATTCTCAGTAGCGGCAGCCCACTCATCAAAGCCTACGGAGTTAGCAGCCACAAACTCAGCGTCATAAAGATGGTTCTTGATCAGAACGTTGCTCATAGCCAGCACGAACGCTAAGTCCGTACCCGGCACAATGGGTACCCATTCGTCAGCGAAAACCGTTGAATTGCTGCAGCGCGGGTCAATCATGACAATGTAGGCACCATTCTCATGGGCGCGCTTTAAGGCAGCTACCTGGCTTGGACGAATGCCGTCGCAGTAGCTACGACCAATAAACATGGTCATGGCTGAATTCTCGACATCAGATACCCAGTCGCCCGCACCGATAGCTTGGGTGATGCCAGAAACCTTGGAAAGGTTGCAAGCAGCGCCATGGGTATAGGTGTTGGGAGAACCCAATGCGGCAATGAAACGGTTGCAATAGTAGGAACCGGACGGACGCGGATCCTGAACCAGGGCTAAGGCTTCAGGGCCGTCAGAGGCAATAATTTCTTGCACCTTTTCGGCAATTTCTGCATAGGCTTGATCCCAAGAGATTGCCTCAAACTGACCTTGGGCGTTCTTCTTCAGCGGATCCGTTAAGCGGTCCTTGGAATAGGCAATTTGCGAATAGCCATAACCGCGAGCACATAAGTGACCCTCGGAATTTGGATTATTGGGATCGCCAATAAGCTTGGTGAGCTTACCGTCGACCACATAGGCGGTATAACCGCACTTGCTTGAACAGGCATTACACAGCGTATGAACGGTATCGGTGCGACCCGGAGTCGCCTCTTCCTCAGCCTGAGCACTTTGCCATGCCCCGAAGCTGGTGAACCCGACCGTTGCCGCCACTGCGGCTACGCCGGCGCTTCCCGCCAGAAAGCTCCGCCTGGTAATAGCGTTTTCTGACATAGCTGTTTCCTCTCTTACTGTCACGCGACAGAATCGGCGGTGTACTCGAACGACGAACTCTCGCAGAAACTCTCTTGCTGAGCACGAATGCCCATAATCACATCAATGAGGCCTACATAAAAATCAGCATCCGAACCAAGATCTACAAGGCGGCGGCGATACTCAGTCAACCAATCGAATCGCTCGAGGAAGAACACTTCTGCTTGACGATTCATAGAGGAGCGAAGCATCACGGCCAAAAGATCTAATTCCAAAGCCAGATGATCGGGGCAGGCAGCAAATTGCGGGGGTACTTCAAGGCCGAGCTGCGTGAAAAGAAATTCCATGTAGTGGGCAGCATCCCCTAAGTATTCGCCACCGGCAGGAGATCCATCGGAAGGATGAGGCTGACGATAGAGCGACTCGACCGGCACAGCTGACACCGGCAATCCCCCGGTAAAGTGCTGGGCCACAAAGCTGCGATGGGCTTCGTAGCTCGGAGGATTAAAAAGAGCATCAACGGTTCGCGGCGAGAGAAACTCTTGGAGCGGAGCACGATCAGTCAATGAAATGCTGCGATGGGCGGTTTCTCCGAGGGGGTGTTCGTCTTGCAAAAGCACCCGGGCACTATCGAGAAACTGTTCCCAAGAGGCTGACTCAGTGAGTTCATCCCAAAGGGTTTCATCAGTCGGGCCGAAACACTGGGCCATCATTGAGAACACTGCCGCGTCATCCATGACTCCCTGCTCCTTTCCTTCATTGCGCGAGGTTTCTGTAGTCATCATCGAATACACCAGCGGAAGGCTTAATACTGATAGATAGTGGTGGCTGAAACCACGCCTTCATCAATAGCCTTCTGCGCAATGTCCTCCCAGTCGACAAACTGAATAGCGCCGTTGGGGCACTGCTCTGCGCAGCGACCGCAGGAAACGCACTTCGTTGAAACGTTTGTCTTGGAGTTGACGCGGGGCATATTCCAGGGGCAAGCCTGGGTACACATACCGCAGCCGATGCAGAGCTCGGCGTCTACGACGCGAGCGCCCGTCTTCTCATCGGGATGGATGGCGTGGGTGGGGCAGAATTCCATGCAGCGGGCATCTTTGCATTGATAGCAATTCTTGACGGTGAATTCGCAGTCACCGTAAATGCCGCCGCCGGAGCCAACGCCATAGCCAAAGTTGTAGGTATCCCACACGCGAACGCGAGCAATGTGCTGATCCACATAGCCATCATTCTTCAGCGTGCAGCTCATCTCACAACGCTGGCAACCGGAGCAACGAGCTCGGTCGGTAATAATCATCTTTGTTGGGGTGGTACGCAAATCGATGCGTCCCGAAGCAATAGCTTGTTGAGTGACGCCCCAGGAGGCTAGCACTCCACCAACGACTAAACCAGCTACACCACAACCAGTCATAGCTAACACTTGGCGACGCGTTACGTTTGACTTCTTGGTAGGCTCGGCCGGTGCCGCAGAAGCGGGCGTGCTCGGTGCAGCCTGCTCTTCAGAAGTCGCACTGTTCTTGACATCTGTCATGTTCGTTCCCCCTCGCTTTAATAAGTGGGTGTCGAATGTGTTCGAATCAGTTTCCTTAGCAACTCTCCTTGCGTCCAATGCCGTATCGGCTCCCGTATCCACACAACGTGTGCAAATTTAATAGAAAAAAGCCATGTCCCCGTCCCCTGTTATGGGAGTAATTTCTCCCTGTTTTTTATTCGTCACCCTGTTGTTTGTTCGTCACAAGGATTACCCCGAAGGAGGGTACACGGACGTTTTACTGGTGTTTATAGTGCCTTCAGCGGAATAAGCATCATCCGTTCACTCCCCTATGCGTCCCCGGAGACCACACAACACCGTCTCGTATACGCAAGAGATTTGGAGTAAGAACATGGCTGATGCATCGAAAGACGCGAATACGTCCTACGGCTGGACCGGCAAGATTCTTCGCGTCAATTTGACTGACGGCACCATTTCCGTCCAATCCACTGATCCTTATAAGGACTACATTGGCGGCATGGGTTTAGCCAACAAGATCATGTACGACGAAGTCCCTGCAGGCACCGATCCCTATTCTCCTGAGAACAAGATCGTCTTTGCTGTGGGCCCCCTGACCGCCTCTGGTGTTCCTCTGGCTGGCCGTACCACCATTTGCTCACTGTCCACCTTCACGAAGGACAATCTGGTTATTGACGCTCACTGCGGCGGCATGCTGGGCGCTCGTCTTAAGCAAGCTGGCTGGGACGCGGTAGTGCTTGAAGGCGCTTCCCCCGAGCCCGTCTATGTCAACATCGACAACGGCGAAGTTACCATTAAGTCTGCCGAGGGCGTCTGGGGCTTGGGCACCCGCGCCACCACTGAAGTGCTCTCCCGCCGCGAAGGCACCGATGTGTGCGTTGCTGCCATCGGACCGGCTGGCGAGAACCTTCTCCCCTATGCCTGCATTATCAATTCTCGTAACCACTCTGCTGGCGCTGGCACCGCTTCGGTCTTGGGCTCCAAGAAGGTAAAGGCCCTGGTCGTCCGCGGCACGGGTTCGGTCAACGTTGCCGATCCCCAGCAAGTGGCTGAACTCTCCGACTACATGCTCAATGAAATCATTGGCTCCAACAACAACCACGTGGTTCCGTCCACCCAGCAAGAGTGGGCTGAATTCTATGACGCTGGCTCTCGTTGGACCGCACGCAACGGCCTCTATTGGGCAGCTGCTGAGGGTGGCCCCATTGATACCGGCGAGCCGAAGCCCTATGAAATCAACAAGGTGGGCTATCGTTGCATGAAGTCCGTCAAGGACTTGGGCCTTGCGGCTGAGCAGTACACCATCAAGATGGATGGCTGCCACAGCTGCCCCATCCACTGCTATTCCGACATGCGCGTAGAGGCAGCCGAGGACACTTCCGGCTTTGCTACCACCGGTAATACCTGCGCCGCTAACTTCCCGGTTAGCGTGTACATGGAGCCCTTCTTGAAGATGGGACTGAAGGAACGCGGCGATCTGTCCGTGCTCTGGGACACCACCAACTCTAATACCATGGACAACATGGGCTTGTGGTGCAACTATGCTCAACTCTATCGTGACA
>CAJUNI010000028.1:0-4424 GCA_910587945.1 uncultured Parvibacter sp. | reverse complement strand
CTACACAACCGGCGTGTTTGAGCGCGTACTTCCTCCCGAGGAATATGCTTCCATCCATTGGGAGAAGTTCTCCCCTGAGATCTGCGACCCCACGGTCATGGTAGAGATCATCAATAAGATCGTTGATCCCACTACCGAGATTTCTTACCTGGCTCATGGCCCCTATACTTGGTGCGCACGCTGGGGCGAAGAGGCCTGGTTCGACAACTCTAAGTCCACGCTGATCAACTATCGTGGCTGGCCGGTACACCATGCTATCGAGTGCTTTGGCCAGGTAGGCGGCGTGTACAACATGCTGTTCAACCGTGACGACATGATCCACTCCGCTGTTAACTTCCAGGGCTGCGGCTTGCCCTTCGATATCAAGCAAGCTATCGCTGAAGAAGTTTGGGGTGGCGCCGACGCCATTACGCCGGACAAGAACTACACGCCCATGAATGAAAACAAGGCAAACTTCTGCTGGTGGTCAGTGGTCACCGACGTACTCCATGACTCTTTGACCTTGTGCAACTGGGTATGGCCGATGACCATGAGCCCCACGCGTCAGCGTGATTATCGTGGCGACTTGGATCTTGAGGCGAAGTTCTTCAAGGCGGTTACGGGCGAAGATGTAACCACCGAGCAGCTCTACGAAGCGGGCGCCAAGATCATGACCCTGCAGCGTGCAAACACCGTCCGCGGTATGGTAAATGCTGATGGCACCTATGGCGATAACAACCTGCGTGCCGACCACGACGTTATTACTGAGTGGGTATTCACGAAGGATCCGGACAAGCAGCCCTTTACTGAGGGCACCGACAAGATGGAGCGCAGCGACTTCGACTTGGCCTTAACCATGGTCTACGAGAAGTTTGGCTGGGATCCTGACCTGGGTTGCCCCACCGCTGAATGCCTGGATGCCTATGGTATGCCGGATGTGAAGGAAGAGTTGGCCGGACTCGGACTTCTTCCCTAAACCCTGGGGCGGAAACCTCTCCGACTAGGTTCCCTCCACGGAGTTCGTTCCCTGGCCCTGTCACCTCTGGTGGCAGGGCCGCCCCTCGGCCTTCCCTGAGAAGTATCCCGTCTCATTATTACTTCGGCAGTAGTTCCGAGACACCGAGGGTAGGTTTGATCTTCGATACCAGAGGTTGAGGTTCACCTTCAGGCGAGCGTTGTGTCATCCCTCCAGATGCCGCTCAAAGCAAAGCCCCCGCTTCGGCGGGGGCTTTTGTATGCTCGAAAAATTGGTAAAGCTTAGGCGCGAAGCTTAGGTGTGGGGCCTAGACACCGCGAATGAGCGGGTGCCCTAGACGTTGCGGAACCGCTCCACCGATGCCCACTCAGCCAAGGACTGGGCATAATCCCGGGCAAGATAGCGCGTTGAATAGAAGTACACGTCCCCGTTGGAGGCCTCAAGCCGCTCAATATCTGCATAGTCAGGGTCAGCCTGAGCCGCCGCAAATGCTGCCTCAACGGCGTCGGCATCCATATTGAACGGCTCATTGGCAAGATTGTCGCGATTATAGGGTCGCGGATAGACGCGGGAATCTTCACGCACGCAGTCGGCAAACGTAACCAGCGGATCAGCTTCAGCAGCCAGGAATGACCAATGGGCGTAAGCGTCCGTCATCACCGTTCGGTCGTAGAGGTAATAGCCGCTCCGTCCCATCAACAGGGCAATGTTCTCGCAGCGAATAGGAAGCTCCTCTTCGCTCTCAACGGCGCCTTCGGCTGATTGCCCATCCTCAGGCGTTTCCACCAGAGCTACCGCCGTTGCTTCTTGCTCTTCATTGCCAGCGCCTTCAACTTCTTCCTCGGCAACGAGTTGATAGACACCGTTTCGACGCACCATGCGCTTTCCCTCGGGCATCTGAAGCGTGGGGAACGGATTGTCGTCGTCTAAGGGCTCATCATCGGGCTCTTCCACAAAGCTATCCAAGGCTGCCAACGCAGCCGCTACTGCCGCCTCATCAGCCTCTTCCGTTTCTGGAGCCTCTGACAAGGGCGCTGCCGATGTCGGCGTGTCTTCGTGGACTACCTCTACCACCGCGGTGACATGGGCGGCACCATCATCGGTTCCCTGAGAAAAGCTCGGCACTAACGCTTCTGCCGCTTCCTCTGAAGAAGCCTCTGCGGCGACGCCTTCGCCGGCTTGAGCAGACTTCTTCTTAGCAAACAGCCGCGGAGCCCCCACAGCACGCTGGGAACCAAAGGGTGAGCGTCGAGCAGCGCGGGCCTTCCCTGCCATGGCGGGCGTGTTGCCGGACGCATCGAGGGCCGTAGCGCTCTCGGTAGACACCGCCTCTTCGGGATGGGCTTCTTGCCAGGCCATAAGTTCATCGTAGACGGCCATTTCCAAGTCTTCCAACGACATGGATTCCGGCACCAAATCCAGTTCCTCCCAGAGCTCAGGCGTTGTCAAACGGCTGGCACGAGAGGCCCCGCGTACCGCCTCGAGCGCCAAAGCAATGGCATCGTGTTCAGTCTGGGGATGATAGCTGGCTTTAGCCTCAGCCTCTTCGGCTGCGTCATCAACTGCCACCTCTTCAGAAACCTCAACGGGCGCCACCGCCACCGGTACTTCAGTCACCACCGAAAGGTCCTCAAAGGACTCCGCCCCTTCATCGAGCGGAGCATCCCCCGAAGCATCCCCTACCGCCGCTACGATCACCGCAGCGCCAGTGGGTGCGCTCTGAGCCGCTGCCTCTAGTTCCTCCACCCGCATATCCATGCGAATGGAGCGAAGCGAGCAATGCTCACACATCATGCAAGCCACCGAGTCTTCGTCACAACCGACAACAGCATCGATCTCGGCCAGGGTAGCGCCTTGGCGCGCCAGATAATCGCCCACTAACGCCCGCACCGCTTCGGTGGAGAAATAGAGGGTATTCGCATTGCCGGCTGGCACCCCATCAAGAGCGTCGCGCACCTCATCGACGGTGATAGTAAGCGCCTCGGCTAAGGTGCGGCCTTCAATCATGGTGCAGACTACGCTGGCACAAGCCGTAATGGCCAAACAGCCGCGGCTCTTAAAGCCCACCTTTTCAATAACTTCCGTCTCGGGATTGATGACAGCAAAGAGGCGACAAGCTACTTCGCCTCGCTTTGATTTGCCCACCATTGACTGGGCATTAAATCCCTCAGGCCGACCAGAATTCTTAAAGTTTGCCACCACCGATAACAGCGTATCGGAATAACTGGTTATGTCCTCGCCTACGGGGTTTTGATAGACGTCTTCCGTCCGCAAAAGGACCTTGTCTTCCAACTCCACATAGACGTTACGCGATTCTCCCATTCCGTACTCCTCCCTAAAAACATGGGCCGCAATAATTGTGCCCGTTACGCCCGTTGCGGTATACCCTCTTTGGGGTACGGCACGTTGACATCCCGTAAACAATAAAAATCCTCACCCTACTCCCCTCCCCGGGCGCTTACACTGGGAGTGTTATGGTCATTCGGCCACGGGGAAGGTGTCGAATGGCTAGGACGCACTTTGGGAGGGTATACATGAACGTCTGCGAATTCGACGCCTCGGCAACGGGGGTCTTACCCGCGCACGACTCAAAAACTTCAACGAAGCATGCTTCGTTTACAACGGGATCACAGCAGAACAGCACAGCTTCATCGGTGGCCGAAAGCGAAGGAAGTCTCCTTCAAAATGCTGGCGCCATCTTAAGCATTGGTGGTGGCATACTAGGCCTTGCCTTGGCGCGCATTGGGCTCTTGACGGGCACCTACACCAGCTACAACGAAACCGATGCGGGTATCTTCACCGATGGCGCCACGTTTTGCTCGCTCATCGTCATGGCCATTCTGTTGGCAGCCCTGGGGCTCTCGAAAGTCAAACTTCGGCGGCGCACGGTCACCATCTTGGCCCTGGTTTGCATGATTGGCGAAAGTGCTCTGCTTTTTGCTCAGGGGTTTGCCTGCCTTAATCCTCTGTGCACCGATGAAATGCGTTTCATCTTTGCCGTGGGTCTCACGCTCACCACCAGTGGCTCCATGTATTACTGGCTGCGCCGAGCAAAAGGAGCTACCAACACCGTTGCCATTGTCTATGTCTATGGCGCACTTATTGCCAGCGAAATCCTTCTGGCCGCCATATCATTTCTCTCCGAAGACTCTTCGTTTTTTGTGGCAGGAGCGGCATCCCTTTTGCAGCTGGGCTGCCTCGGGCTCGTGTTCCACGGAACTCCCATGCGCAACCTCCAAAAACGCCAAGGACCTGCAGCCTATTTTGGCTACGTTCGCTCTGTCGTAGACGATAAGCGTTTCCTTGTAAGCACCGCTATCGGTATTGGACTTCTGGGAATTGTGGATGGATTCTTGCGTGGCTATCCCGATGGCCTACCCATTGCTTTTACGACCCCTACCCGTTTGGGCTATGCCTGTTTAACCATAGCCATTGCCGCCCTCATCATTGTCTATGCCCTGCGTGGGCG
>CAJUNI010000027.1:12146-26394 GCA_910587945.1 uncultured Parvibacter sp. | reverse complement strand
GTGGCGGGGAAGGCCGCATTGCGGGCGCTACTCACTCCAAAGTGGACTATAACCGCGCAGGAACGCCCTTGATTGAGCTCGTGACGGAGCCTGATTTGCGCACACCTGAAGAGGCGCGCTTGTTCATGCAGAAGCTTCGCCAGATTTATTTGGCTATCGGCATTTCTGACTGCTCCATGGAAGAAGGGTCTCTGCGCTGCGACGGCAATGTGTCCTTGCGCCGCCGCGGATCCACCACGCTTGGCACCAAGACCGAGCTCAAGAATATGAACTCCTTTAAGAATCTCCACGATGGCCTGGCCTATGAGATCTGCCGCCAAGCTCAGGTTCTTGAAGAGGGCGGCGTCATTTATCAGGAGACGCGCCATTGGGATCCCTCGGCCAAGCGCACGATTGTGATGCGTGTGAAGGAAACGGCCGACGACTATCGCTTATTCCCTGAGCCCGATTTAGCTCCCTATGACTTGAGCGATGAGTTCATCGAGAGCGTGCGGGCAAAGCTTCCCGAACTGCCCGATGCTCGGGCAGCGCGCTATGAGTCTTCCTATGGCTTGAGCGCCTATGATGCGCGGCATTTAGTGGACAGCCTTGATGTGGCTGATTTCTTCGACGCAGCTATGGCCTGCAAAAAGGCCCAAGAGTCAGGCTCAAAGTTCGCAAAGCCCCTTGCGAACTTCCTCATCAATGACGTGACGGCCTATCTGAATAGTCATAGTGACGTAGCTCTGGCGGAAACTCCATTGACGCCGGAGCGCTTGGTGGATCTCGTTGCCCTGGTGGACGATGACAGCATTTCTTCTAAGCAGGCCAAAGAAGTGTTTACGGCCATTCTGGCAGATGACGCAGACCCTGCCACCATTGTGGAGCAGCGAGGAATGAAACAAGTTTCTGACACCGGTGCTATTGAGGCAGTGGTAGATCAAGTCTTGGCCGACAATCCTGATAAGGTTGCGCAGTATCGTGATGGCAAAACCGGACTCATGGGCTTTTTCGTTGGGCAATGCATGAAGGCCATGAAGGGCCAGGGGAATCCGAAGGTCATTAACGAGCTGCTTGGACAAAAACTGGCCTAGTTGCCAGTAAGGGGGATTTTCATGGCTGAAGAACGCCGACCGGGAGACTGGCTTCATAAATCACAACGTACCCATGAGCAGGCTAACACCATCGTGACTGATGAAGGGGCGCCAAAATGGCACAAGCAAACCTTCTGGATTGTCTTTTTTCTCTTGATGTTTTGGCCTGTCGGGCTTGTCCTGTTGTGGAGAAGCACCTGGCCGGTGCCCGCTAAGATCATCATCACCATTGTGCTTCTTATTATGGTGTGGTTTGTGTTCTCAGCATGGTCCGCTCTTCAAGCGAGCGGCTATCTCAGCTAAAACGCTTGAGAGGGAAGTAGGGCGCTTCTCTCAGAGGGTAAGGAACGTTCATGATGCCGAAGTCAATGTAGGGGGACTTCGGCATCCTTTTCAATGAGGTGAGAGGTTGAACGAAACGGAGCTTACAAACCTTTTGGAATCAGTGGCTGCGGGAACTATGGCGGCCGAAGAGGCTTGTGCGGTACTTCAGTCAACCACAAAGCCTGCGCTTTCCTTTGCTACTCCTGACTTTGACCGCAGTCGACGTCAAGGGGTAGGGGAAGTAATCTATGGCGAAGGCAAAAGCGCAGACCAGATTTTCGCTATTGCTTGTGCCCTTCAAGCTGCCGGTCAAGAGCGCGTGCTTATCACGCGGCTTTCGGCGGAGAAGGCTGAAGAGTTGATTCAGCTTGAAGATTCTCAGAGCTCTTGGGGCTCGCTTACCTATAACCAGGACGCGCGTTTGGGATGGTATGGATCACTGCCTTGTCCAGATGGCAATGGGACCATTGTGGTGGCTGCTGCGGGAACCAGCGATCTTGCCGTAGCTCAAGAGGCCGTGTTGACGGCGCAATTTTTAGGGAATGAAGTAGTAGGCCTCATGGATGTGGGTGTAGCAGGTATTCATCGGCTCCTCGCCCATGAAGCAGAGCTTTCCCACGCTCAGGTGGTGATAGCTGTTGCTGGGATGGAGGGGGCGTTGGCTTCGGTGATAGGCGGCCTTGTTTCCTGTCCTGTCGTTGCGGTGCCTACTTCGGTGGGTTATGGAGCTTCCTTCGGGGGCATAACCGCCTTGCTGGCAATGCTCAATTCTTGCGCCAGCGGCGTTTCAGTAGTGAATATCGACAATGGATTTGGGGCTGCCTATCAGGCCAGTCTCATCAATCATCTATCAAGCAAGGAAGCGTAGGCAGGCAATGGCGAAACTCTATCTTGAGTGTTCAGCAGGTATTAGTGGAGATATGACAGCGGCTGCTCTGATAGATTTGGGCGCCGATCGTGAGGCAATACTGCGGGCATTAGAGAGTCTTCCCCTGGAGGGCTTTCGCGTTGAAATAAGCACGGTAGAAAAATCCGGGCTCGCTGTTTGCGATTTTGATGTTCAGCTCGATGGGGTCCATGAGAATCATGACCACGATATGGAATGGCTCTTTGGCGATCCGGGTGCCCCTCGGCATGAGGATCATTCACCCGCTGCTTGTGAGCATCGTCATAGCCACCGCACTTTGAGCGATGTCTATGCCATCTTAGATCAGGGGGATCTATTGGAGGGAGCCCGAGCACTTGCCAAGAAGATGTTTGCCATCCTGGCCCAAGCCGAAGCAACGGTTCACGGAAAAACACCCGACACGGTACATTTTCACGAAGTAGGAGCCGTGGATTCTATCGTAGACATTGTGGCCTGTGCGGTGGCATTGGATAGCTTAGCCCCTGAAGAGGTCATTGTGACTCACCTCGTGGAAGGCCAAGGTTCTATTCGCTGCCAGCATGGCATCATTCCGATTCCGGCGCCGGCGGTGGCAGCCATCGCTCAAGAATGGCAAATCCCGTTGTCTGTGGGGTCGGTAGTGGGGGAATTGGTTACCCCAACCGGTGCCTCCTTTGTGGCAGCCGCCCGTAGCGCATCTGAACTTCCTGAAACATTCACCATTCAAAAAGTAGGTATGGGAGCGGGTAAGCGAACCTATGTGGGGACATCGGGCATCTTGCGGGCATTTTTGATCGAATAGAAAAATCTTTTGACGGGGTGAACACTTTACTACTCTACTGTGATAAAGTATCAAAACACTCGAGCGCCTTTGATGCGGTAACCAGAGCGTTCGAACAGATTTGACGCTACAAAGAAACCAACCACGAAAGGAAAATCGTGAGCTTTACCACTCCTTCGGGATTTCGCGATGTAGTAGGCAATGAAGCGCTGCGCCGTGAGGCGATAACCCGTGCGGTGCAGGACTTGTTTGCTGCCCACGGTTTTGAACCGATCGAAACTCCCACCTTAGAGTTCATGGACGTGATGGAGGCAGGAGGCCGTCCTCCCGCGAGTCCCTTTAAGTTCTTCGATAGTGCAGGCGATTTGCTGGCAATGCGTCCCGATGTGACGCTTCAGGTGGCCCGCGCTTGGGGCAGTCGTTATAAACAGCAGCAAGAACCCCTTCGCCTGCGCTATACCCAACGGGTTTTTCGGGAGACGGATTTTGATTCTGCTGCTCCGGCCCGGGAAGTCACTCAAATGGGTATTGAGTGTATTGGTGAAGAAGGGGCTCAGGCTGATAGTGAGATCATTTCTCTCTTTTGCGAAGGCTTACAAGTTGCCGGGGTTACGGGTTTTACTGTGGCGTTGGCAACGGTGGGAGTGCTTCGTGCCCTCCTGCGCCGAAGCGGGGCTCCTGTTGCTTGGCAAGAAGCAGTGCTGAAAGCCTTTCATGAGTCAAATTTTGTGGCGCTGGATACCCTTACAAATTTAGGTCCTGACCTAACAATCGAGTGGCAAGGTACAGCGCCCGCTTACGCTGAGGCTATTCGAGCGCTGCCGCGGATTCGCGGCGGGAAAGAGGCTATTGCTCAGGTACGCGCCCTGGTAGCGCCGTTGGGTTGCGAAGAGGGCCTAGATCAGTTCGAGGAAACCTATGATGCTCTCGAACAGGCCCAATTGCCCGTTCACTTGTTAGTGGATTTTTCGGTTATGAGCTCCTTTGATTACTACACGGGCATGGTGTTTGAAGCCTATGACGCGCGCTTGGGAGCGCCGCTTGGGTCCGGAGGTCGTTATGACACTATGCTTGGTGCCTTTGGCGCTCCGCGACCGGCGGCGGGTTTTGCCTTTACGGTAGAGCAGGCCTTAGCTGCGGCCTGTGAGCCTCCTCTGGCTGATGCCGAACCGCGGCCGTTGCGGATTGCAGTGCCCAAGGGTTCATTAAACAAAGATGCCATTGAAGCTTTGGCTGCCGTCGGACTGGATGTGGACGGTCTGGAGCATCCGGGCCGGCAGCTTATTATTTCTCGGCCAGGTGTGGACTACATCATCGTGCGCCCCTCGGATGCGCCGATGTTTGTGGCGCTGGGAGCTGCTGATTGCGGTATCTGTGGGAAAGATTCACTCCTTGAAGCAGACCTGGATGTGGTTGAGCTGGCTGATCTTGGCTTTGGTGCCTGTCGGTTTGTGGTGGCTCAGCCTAAGGGTTCGGCTTCTTTGGTGGAGGAACACTATCGTCAACTGGGCTCATTGCGCATAGCTACAAAATATCCGCGCATTGCAAAAGCCCATTATCAAAAAACGGGTATCCAGGTCGAGATTGTTTCACTCCATGGCAATATTGAATTGGCTCCTTTGACAGGTCTTGCCGACCGGATCATCGATATCACGGCAACGGGCACTACGTTGCGGGAGAATAATCTTGAGATTGTGGAAGATGTCCTGTCTTCTTCGGCACGCTTTTTTGCTAACCCCTGTGCACTGCGCACCGACCCGCGCATTATGGAAGTAACAAGCAAGTTGGTACAGCATGCCAGCGAGATGGACTACGAGCCGATTGCTGGTGCCACAGGATAGAAGTCAAATGCGGTATTGAGCCGCATTTAAAACACCATGGAATGCCGTAAGTAATGCGCTACTGATACAAGGAGGAATCATGCGCTGCATCACCTTAGCCCCTGATCAAAAGTTCGAGAGCAGTTTCATAAATCGTACAGGCGCCTTTAATGCCCAAGCGCTGAAAGCGGCTACCGATATTGTGGAAGACGTCCGAGAGCGCAAAGATGCCGCCCTCTACGAATGGACCGAGAAGCTTGACGGGGTAACGCTTACCTCGTTGCGGGTTCCTCAGGAAGTGATTGATGGCGCGGAAGCTCGGGTTGCTCCCGAAACCGTGGACGCGCTGCGTCATGCGGCAAAACAAATTCGCGATTTCCACGAGCGCCAAAAGCAGCAAAGCTGGTTCTTTGCCCGAGAAGATGGCGCTATTGTGGGAGCTAAAGTGGCACCCTTGGAATCGGCAGGTATTTATGTGCCCGGTGGCCGCGCCCTCTATCCCTCCACGGTGCTTATGAATGCCATCCCTGCATCGGTGGCAGGGGTGGAGCGCATTGTCTGTGTGACGCCCCCGGCCAAAGACGGTCTTCCCGATGCCGCTATTCTGTTTGCCTGCAAACTGGCGGGAGTGTCTGAGATTTATACCGTTGGTGGGGCTCAGGCCATTGCGGCTCTGGCCTACGGCACCCAAACCATTGCCCCGGTTGCAAAAATTACGGGGCCCGGTAATGCCTATGTAGCGGCGGCCAAGAAGCTCGTGTCCGGCGATGTGGGCATCGACATGATCGCGGGACCCTCCGAGGTCTGTGTGGTGGCTGACGAAACAGCAGATCCCACGTTGGTTGCGATTGACTTGATGGCTCAAGCTGAACACGACCCCTTGGCAGCCTGCTATTTGGTTACCTTTAATGAGTCCTATGCTCAAGAAGTCCAAGAGGCTATCGCTTCGTGGATGACGCGAACCACCCGCGCAGAAATCACCCAAGCATCCCTCGATGATCAAGGACTCATTGTCCTTTGCAATTCCATGGAACAAGCGGTGCAAACGGTGAACACCATTGCCCCTGAACACTTGGAATTACATCTAGCTCACGCTATGGATTTGGTGGGCTCTATTCGCAATGCGGGCGCAATCTTTTTGGGAGAATGGACGCCGGAGGCAGTAGGAGATTATGTGGCTGGTCCGAACCATACGCTTCCGACGGGCGGCACGGCAATCTATGCTTCACCACTCTCGGTCGATGAGTTTGTGAAAAAGACCAGCATCATCCAATACACACCCAAGGCTCTTGAAACGGATGCGCAGGCAATCATGGCCATTGCTCGTCATGAGGGTCTCTGGGCTCATGCAGAATCAGTGGCTGTTCGTATGAATTTGCTGGATGAAACCCGGGCATCACTCGGGGCGAATGTGGGGGCTATGCATGAATAAGCTGCGTGCAGCAGCGCCACTGTTGGAACAGCTGGTGCCCTATGACCCAAAATACCTTCCGGCCGATGCCTATCTTTCGGCCAATGAGAATGCCTATAACCCCGAAGGGGCATTGCGTGAAGCTATTGCCCAAGCCATCGCAAAAGTTTCTCTGAATCGCTATCCCGACCCCTTAGCCAACGGATTGCGGGAGCGCATTGCTCAAGCCTATGACCTTGAAAAAGATTGGGTGTTAGTGGGCAATGGTGGCGATGAGTTGCTGTTCAATCTGGCGTTAGCTTGGGGTGGTCCCGGGCGCGCATTCTTGAATTTTCCGCCAACGTTTTCTTCCTATGAAGCCAATGCTCTTTTGACAGGCACGACCGTGATTGAAGTGCCGCGCAAGGCAGACTGGTCTATTGATGAAGAAGCGGCGCTTGCAATAGCGGCATCCGGTGACGTGGACTTTATCGTGGTTACCAGCCCTAATAATCCCACGGGCGCCTGCGCTCCCGATAGTTTCCTTCGCCGCTTACTTGAGGCCACTGATGCGTTGATTTTGGTGGATGAGGCCTATGCCGAATTTGCGGAACATAGCTTGGTTGATTGGCTGCCCGAGCATAAGAACCTGGTAATACTGCGGACCTTCTCCAAGGCCTATGGCTTGGCCGGGGTGCGGCTCGGTTATGTGCTGGCTCATCCGGAGGTCATTACTGAGCTTGTAAAAGTCCGGCAGCCCTATTCGGTGGATAGCGTTTCTCAGGCCATTGGTGAAGTGATCATGGATCACCGGGAGGAGTTCGCTCCGCGCATTGCCCAGACCATTGCTGAGCGGGAGACGATGGCCCAGGCTTTATCAGCCCTTGCGGGGGTGACCGTCTACCCCTCCGAGGCCAATTACCTCTTAATCTCGGTTCCTCAGGCGGCCCAAGCCTGGGAATATCTCTACGAGCAGGGGATACTGGTACGGGATTTTTCCTCAGCACCCTATCTCGAAGGGCATTTGCGAGTATCGGTGGGAACGCCAGAGGAAAACCAGCGTTTCCTGAAAGCGCTTGAAGAGTTCTTGGATACGTTGCCGGTACAGGAAGGATAGGTCATGACTGAGCGGGTTGCGGAGGTTGAGCGTCGTACCAAAGAAACGGCTATCTCGGTGTCGATTAATCTGGACGGTACAGGCAAAACCGATATTACAACGGGCATTGGTTTTTTCGATCATATGCTGGATGCCTTTGCGCGCCACGGGTTAATGGATCTTACCCTGCGCTGTGAGGGAGATCTCTTTGTGGATGGCCATCACAGCGTGGAGGATACCGGCATTGTGTTGGGACAGGCGGTCGCCTTAGCCTTAGGAGATAAGGCCGGTATTACGCGGTTTGCTTCCGCTACGATTCCGATGGATGAAGCCCTGGTAATGGTGGCCCTTGATATCTCGGGGCGCGGGCAATACTTTGGTGATCTTGATCTTCCCTTTGGCATGGTAGGGGATTTTGATTGCGCGTTAGCGCGCGAGTTCTTTATTGCCTTTGCTGCTAATGCGGGTATCACGCTTCATGTGAACCAGTGGGCGGGTATAAATGCCCACCATATCATCGAAGCGGCCTTTAAGGCCTTCGGTCGATCCCTGCGCTTTGCTTGTGAAGAGGATCCGCGCCTCCACGGAGCTCTTCCTTCCACCAAGGGAGCGCTCTAATGGCTACTGCTCTGAATGGTGATGGAGGTGAGATCCGCTCGGGTTTAGTGGCGTGTGACCAGCTTTCGTTGGAAGAACCCATAATCGCCTTGGTGGACTATCACAAAGGCAATATTACGAGCGTAGAGCGCGGGTTGGTTCAAGCGGGAGCTTCGGTGGTAGTCACCGATGACCCTGAGGTGGTGGCCCAAGTCGCTGCAGTGGTATTACCGGGGGTAGGGGCGTTTGCTGATGCAGCCGCCACCTTGCGTGAATTAGGTCTTGATCGCGCTATCCTGGAAGCAGTAGAGCGAGGGGCGCCGTTTCTGGGGATTTGCCTCGGCATGCACCTTATGTTTGAGGGTGGCCTTGAACATGCCAGTGATGAGGGGCCGGTGCCGGGGTTAGGTATTCTGCCCGGGGTGGTTGGACCTCTTGAGGCCTATACCCCCGAAGGTCAGCGAGTGAAAATTCCCCATGTGGGTTGGAATAGCATTGATGAGACAGCACTCGCCTGGGAAGAAGAACCGCTTTTGGCCGGTATCCAGCCGGGGGAATACTTCTACTTCACCCATAGCTTTTGTGCCCCTGAGAGCGCCTATAGCCTAACCCATACTACCCACGCCACGCCCTTTACCAGTGCGGTAGCTCGAGATCATCGGATCTATGGAGTGCAATTCCACCCAGAAAAAAGCTCGGACCCCGGCGCCCGTCTTCTCCGGAATTTTGTTTCCCTGGTGAAAGCTCAATAGAAAGAAGTGATTCATGAATATTCTTCCTGCCGTAGATATTTTGGAGGGGCGCGCGGTGCGTTTAGCGAAGGGGCGCTACGATGCCGTCACGGTCTATAACGAAGATCCTGTGCTCCAGGCCCAGTTATTCGAAGAAGCGGGTGCCCAATGGCTCCATGTGGTGGATTTGGATGGAGCTAAATCGGGAAATCCTGATAATAGCGAAGTGGTGCGGGCCATTCTTAAAGCCACCAACCTCAAAGTTGAAGTAGGGGGCGGCGTTCGCACCCGAGATGCCATTGAGCGCTTGTTGGACGCGGGCGCTACCCGGGTGGTGCTCGGAACGGCATTGGTTCGCGATCCGGATTTTGCTCAAGCATCCATTGAGCACTATGGCGAAGCTCTTGCGGCAGGAATTGATGCTAAGGAGGGTGAAGTAGCCGTTGCTGGTTGGTGCGAGGGTAGCGGTAAGGCTGCGACAGAGGTCGCCTCTGCGATGGCAGCGTTGGGCTATCGCCACTTGATCTATACCGACATTGCGCGGGATGGTATGCAAACGGGCATTGATCCTGTTGCTTATAAAGCTATGGCTGAAGCGTTCGGGTATCCAGTGATTGCCAGTGGTGGGGTTGCGTCTTTGCAAGACATCGAGGCTCTCAAAGAGCTGGGCGATCTCATTGAAGGGGTTATTGCTGGCCGTGCCATTTACGAAGGCGCCTTTAGCGTGGCTGATGCCATTGCTTGCGCCCGTTCCACCTACGACGTGGATGCAACCGTGCTGAGTGATGAGATGAAGCCTCTCTATGCGGACGGACAGGAGGCGTAAGGCAGTGCTCACGAAACGGGTTATCCCTTGTATGGATGTTAAAGATGGCCGCGTGGTCAAGGGAGTGAATTTCGTTAATTTACGAGATGCGGGGGATCCCATTGAGCTTGCTGCTGCCTACGATGCTCAGTGTGCTGATGAGGTTATCTTCTTGGATATCACTGCTACCTCAGACAAGCGGGATACCACCATTGACCTTGCTGCTCGGGCCAGCGAATCTCTTCATCTTCCTTATTGTGTGGGGGGAGGGTTCCGGTCCGTGGCTGATATTCGATCCATGATTAAAGCCGGCGCCGATAAGGTGTCAGTGAATTCTGCGGCGGTGGCCAATCCGGAGCTTATTGAGCTGGCGTCCCGCGCCTTTGGCAGTCAGGCTATTCTTTGCGCCATTGATGCGAAGGTAGTGCCGGGTAACCCGAATAAGTGGGAAGTCTATGTGGGGGGCGGCCGTAAGGCTACGGGTCTCGATGCAGTGGAATGGGCCCAAGAGGCGGCCAGGCGAGGTGCCGGGGAAATCCTTTTAACCTCTATGGATCGAGATGGCAGCCGTGATGGGTTTGACTGCGCTTTGACTCGCGCCGTGGCCCGCGCCGTAGATATTCCCGTTATTGCGAGCGGTGGCGTGGGGAAGCTGGAGCACTTTGCCCAAGGTATTCTCGAAGGGGAAGCCGACGCGGTGTTAGCGGCCAGTGTATTTCATCTTGGTGAATTAACCATTCGGCAAGTGAAGGAATCTATGGCAAGCTACGGTATTCCCGTTCGCCTCTAACGCATAAGGAGGGTAGCGCTATGGACCTATCAACGCTCACGTTTAATGAGGCCGGACTCATTCCTTGTATTGTGCAAGATGCCACAACTCACCAAGTTCTTATGATGGCCTGGATGAATGAGGAGTCCTTAGCCCAAACCCTTGAACTCAAAGAGACGGTATTTTGGAGTCGCAGTCGCCAAGAACTGTGGCATAAAGGAGCCACTTCGGGCAATACTCAAGCGCTGGTTGATTTG
The DNA here is from genome assembly GCA_910587945.1 of uncultured Parvibacter sp. GTDB lineage: Bacteria > Actinomycetota > Coriobacteriia > Coriobacteriales > Eggerthellaceae > CAJUNI01. The sequence goes on along the minus strand of CAJUNI010000027.1, from coordinate 15,865 downwards.
CGCTACGACTGCGATAGTGACACGCTCTTGGCTTTGGTGCATCCGGCTGGACCTGCCTGTCATACAGGAGCTCAAAGCTGTTTTTATCGCAGTCTCCTAGAGGAGCGCAACGCCGAGTCTTCGTCCATGATCTAAAAGTTGCTCCGGGTTTGTTGTTGCGCCAAACCCGTGGTTGCGCTAGGATTCAATTGCTTGATAACCTGCGTTTTCTCTCGTCGCGCAGAAGGCGACATTTCTTTTTATGCGCATCAAGCGCTCCAATCGTAACAGTGAAACGCATCCCTCACCTCGGCTTCGGTGCGCCTTGGGCGCACTATATAGAGCATTTCCTGTCAAAAGCACCCTGAGGAGGACCCGTGAAATTTTTCCTGGACACAGCTGATTTAGCTGAAATCGAGGAAGCTGCCAGCTGGGGCGCCTTGGCTGGCGTCACCACCAACCCGTCGCTTTATGCACGCATTGGAGGGAAGTTGGAAGACTTCCCGGCTCATATCAAGCGTATCTGCGACATCGTAGGACCTGAGTGTCCGGTGTCTGCGGAGTCGGTAGCCATGGAGCGAGATGCTATCGTGGCTGACGGCGTTGAGCTTGCAGCCATTGCGCCCAATGTAGTGGTAAAGATTCCAACGATGGTCGAGGGCTTGGCTGCCACCCACGAACTGGCGGCCCGGGGTATTCCGGTAAATATGACTCTTTGCTTCACGGTGCCTCAAGCGCTCTTGGCAGCTCGGGCTGGTGCTCGCTACATCAGTCCCTTTATTGGCCGTTTTGACGATATCTCTGATGACGGTTTGAACCAGTTGGCCAATGTGATTGATGCCATTGGTAACTATGACTTTAGCGCCAATACCGTCAATGGCGAGAAGATCGAAATTATTGCTGCGTCGATTCGCAGCGCAAACCATGTAACCCAGGCAGCCTTGCTGGGCGCCGACATTGCCACCGTACCCTTTGGCGTGCTGAAGAAAATGGTTCAGCATCCTCTTACGGATCGTGGCCTTGAGGCGTTCCTTAAGGACTGGGAGAAAGTGCAGAACGCATGAGTGATGAAGAAGTAAAAGCTACCGAGTCTTCCGAGGAAGCCCCTAAGCCTCGCCGCGGCCGTCCGCGTAAAGCGGCTGCTTCTAAGGAGGTAGCTCCGGCGCCAGAAGCCACCACGGCTGAGGAAGCGCCGAAACCAAAGCGAACGCGCGCGAAGAAACCGGCTGCGGAAAGTGCTCCGGTAGAAGAGGCTTCCAGTACTGAGGAAGCTCCCAAGCCCCGGACGCGCCGCACGAAGAAAACAGCCGAAGAAGCAGAGTCTTCAGAAGTCAAAGCTTCCAAGATGGCGGCAGGGGATCAAGAGGAAACTAAGCCCAAGGCGAAGGCTACCCGCAGTCGCGCTAAGAAAGCGGCCGCGGACGTCAAAGAGACCTCCGAGGGCTCAGTGGAGTCTTCTGACGCCAAGGCATCTGCTCCAGCATCTGCTGAAACCGCTTCAGATGAGCCGGCTTCTACTCCTAGTCGTACGACGCGCCAGCGGAGAACCCGCAAAGCGGACACAGAGGAAGGTTCCGCCAAAGAATCTTTGCCTGCCCAGGATGCAGGCGAAGCTACCGCTCAGGAAGCTGCCGCCAACGCCTCTGATACTGCGGGCGAAGAGTCAGGAAGCGAAGAGGGTTCTCGTAGCCCCCGCCGTGAGCGCGATAGCCAAGAACGCAGCGGGAAAGCGAGCGGTCAGGATCGCTCTCAGCGCTCGTTCCGCCAGCAAGATCGCTCTAATCAGGGTCGCGGACGCAATCAGCGTCAAGACCAACGAGGCCGCGGCAATCAAGGCTCAAATCATCATCAGCAGCGGCGTCAGCATAATCGCGAAATTCAACCCAGTGTGACCAAAGAAGAGTTAGCAGCCCTGAAGGTCTCTGAGCTCCGGGAACGTGCCGAAGCGCTCGAACTTGAGGTAGCAGGTCTTAAGAAAGCTGAATTGGTAGAGCAGGTTTTCGATGCCACCATGAAAGCCGAGGGCTTCAAGGAAGTAACCGGCGTCTTGGATATCGTGAATGACGGCTCTGGCTACTTGCGTGCCGAAGGCTATCTGCCGGGGGATGGCGATGCGTTCATTAGCGCCAACAATATTCGCCGCAATGGGCTACGTAAAGGTGACTTGGTAACGGGTCAAACGCGACCGGGCAATCATGGCAAGCCTCCTATTCAGAAAGTCATTTCCGTAAACGGGATTCCCTTAGAGGAAATGAAACCGCGGCCGCGCTTCTCGGATCTGACGCCGGTGTATCCCGATGAGCGACTTACCATGGAGCATGGACGCTCTACGACTACGGCGCGCGTTATCGATCTGGTAGCCCCGGTGGGTAAAGGTCAGCGTGGTCTGATTGTATCGCCGCCGAAGGCAGGCAAAACGACCATCCTGAAAGATATTGCGGCCTCCATTGCAGCTAATAATCCCGAAGTGCATCTGATCTGCCTTCTGGTGGACGAACGTCCGGAAGAAGTAACTGATATGCAGCGCTCGGTGCGTGGTGAGGTGGTTTCTTCAACTTTTGATATGCCCGCCACAAATCACATTGCGGTGGCTGAGTTGGTTATTGAGCGCGCCAAGCGTCTAGTGGAACAAGGCAAAGACGTGGTAATCCTTCTGGACTCTATTACTCGCTTGGCTCGCGCCTATAATTTGGCCCAGCCGGCCTCCGGTCGCATTCTGTCCGGCGGCGTTGATTCAACGGCGTTGTATCCGCCTAAGCGCTTCTTAGGTGCCGCCCGTAATATTGAGGGCGGAGGCAGCTTGACCATTTTGGCATCGGCGTTGATTGATACCGGATCCAAGATGGACGAAGTTATCTTTGAGGAATTTAAGGGCACGGGCAATATGGAGCTGAAGCTGGATCGCTCTTTGGCTGACCGCCGCATTTTCCCTGCTATTGACCCGGTAACCTCTGGTACCCGCAAGGAGGATCTGCTCATTGATCCTCAAGAGGCGCCTCTTATCTGGGCTGTGCGTCGTCTGTTGGCCAATATGAACAATACCGAGCGCGCTATGGATATGCTCATTAAGTCCTTGAATCAAACGAACAATAACGAAGAGTTCCTTATGCGTACAGCAAAGAAGGCTCAGTCTCAGCACGGTAAAACCGACGAAGGCTTTGAGCTTTAAGGCGGGAGTATTCTCATGACGCAACCTAACACGCCGTTTTCAAATCCCTCATGTCCTGGTAATGCACCATTTCAGCAAGATCCCGGGGTAGCAGCCTCGCAATCTTCTGCGGCAACGCCCCCGAGCCCCGCTCCGGGAGTTCCAACCCCTGCCGCTGCTACTCCCTATGACGGGGTAGTCTATGCGCCCGTACCCGAAAAGCGTCGCGGCTGGATTGTGGGTTTAGTTGCCGTCATTTTGATGTTTGTTGCTACTATGGCTGGCATTGCCTCCTGCTCTTCGGTCTTTGGGGCTATGACACCTCAAGCGACAGAGCCCCAGCGGGCCACCAGCCCCACGGTGGCTGTTATCGAGATTGATGGCACGATTCAATATGATGGCACCACGTCATCTCCTGAGGGGCTGCGGGCTCAACTGGATCGTGCCGAGTCTGACCCCAATATTCGTGCCGTAGTTTTGCGTGTTAATTCCGGTGGCGGTGTGGCTACGGCTGGGGAAGAAATGAGCGTGTACGTCCGAGATTTCTCTAAGCCTGTGGTGGTATCAAGTGCATCGATGAATGCTTCGGCTG
>CAJUNI010000027.1:0-12136 GCA_910587945.1 uncultured Parvibacter sp. | reverse complement strand
GCCTATGAGATTTCCTCCCAGGCTGATTACATCTTCACGGCTGAGACCACAGCTATTGGCTCTATTGGTACGGTGATGCAAATCACGGATATGTCGGGGCTCATGGAAAAGCTCGGCATCTCAGTAGATTCTATTGCCTCAGCCGACTCTAAAGATTCTTCCTATGGCTATCGACCTTTGACTGAAGAAGAGCGTGCTCATTATCAAGCTATGGTCGATCAAATCAATGAAACGTTCGTTCAGCGCGTGGCTGCGGGTCGCTCGATGTCAATGGATGAGGTGCGCCAGCTCGCCAATGGTATGACTTATACCGGATTAGATGCGGTGGATAATGGTCTGGCCGATGAGATTGGCACCCTTGAAGATGCCCAGGACGCGGCAGCGGCTATGGCGGGTCTCGACTCCTATAGTGTGATGTACCTGCGCCCGAACACCCAAGATATCGATGCGTTGCTTTCTCTCTTAGGTATGGAAGATAAATCCAGTGCTGCTGAACTGGCAGCCGCTTTAAAGGAGTTATACGGTGAGTCTGAAATCCGCTGACACTAAAGCGTTTTGGCCCTCGAGAGCGGTGGTTACGGCGGGGATGCCCTATGGCAATAAACCACTTCACTTTGGGCATATCGGAGGGGTGTTTGTTCCGGCTGATGCCTTTGCGCGCTTTTTGCGTGATCGCATAGGGGCCGATAATGTACGGTTTGTGTCGGGCACTGACTGCTTTGGCTCTCCTATTGATGAGGGCTTTCGTAAGCGGGTGGAAGATAGTGGTTATGAAGGCACTATCGCTGACTACGTTAAGGAGAATCACAATTCTCAGAAGCAGACGCTCGATGCCTTTGATATCAGTCTCGATATCTATGAGGGTTCCGGCATTGGCCATGCGGGTGATGTGCATCAAATGCTTACCGATGCTCTTCTGAAAAAACTCCATGATCATGGGGTATTGGTCCTTGACGAGACTCTTCAGTTTTATGACAGCGAAGCCGAGATGTTTTTGAATGGCCGTCAAGTTCATGGCCGTTGTCCCGTACAAGGTTGTAAGTCTGACCAAGCTTATGCCGATGAGTGCTCCCTTGGACATCAATACGAACCTACGGATCTTATTGCGCCCATCTCAAGCGTGACGGGAACGGTTCCCGAGATGCGACCAGTACGTAACTGGTATTTTGACTTGCCTGCCTATGGGGAGTTTTTGCGCGAGCAGGTGCAGGCGGCGGAAGCCAATCCCTGGGTGCGCTCTATCGTGCCGCAAACCATAAAGGAGTTTTTGGTACCTCCTATTGTGTTTATTAAAAACGAATGCCGTGAGGATTTTGAGGCCATCGCATCCACCCTGCCTCCGCATCAAATTCGCGAAGCAGAAAAGGGCAAATCCAGCTTCGAGGTGGAGTTTGCCACCATTGCCGAGCGCGATGAGGCCCGTCCTCAGCTGGTGGCAGCTGGTATTCGTTTCCGCATGGGGAAGACCTTGGTGCCATTTCGGATTACCGGCAACATCGAATGGGGAGTAAAAGCTCCCGTCATGGATGAGGTGGAGGATCTCACCGTATGGTGCTGGCCTGAATCGCTTTGGGCTCCTATTTCCTTTACTATTGCCGCTAACGACGCTCGTGGATTGCCACGTCAAAGTTGGCAGGAATTTTGGTGCGCAGAGGATGCCGAAGTATTCCAGTTCATTGGCCAAGACAATTTGTATTTCTATGGTGTCGCCCAGCCTGCACTGTTTGAGGCTCTGCGCCCCGGAGCGATTTTCTCGGAAGAGGGAGCGGCGCTCAAGCAAACGACGCTGGTAGCAAATCACCATATTCTGTTTGGAAAGACCAAGGCCTCTTCTTCGGGAGCGGTGAAGCCTCCCACGGGAGAGCAGCTTCTTGAGCACTACACGGTAGAGCAGTTGCGCGCTCATTTCTTAGCCCTTGGCCTTGATCAGAAGTCGGTAGGTTTTAGTCCCAAACCCTTTGACCCGGATGAGGCAAAGCGCAATGATCCGCGGGTGGCCGATCCGGCCCTTAAAGAAGGGGCATTGCTCACCAATGTATTCAATCGTCTCGCTCGGAGTTGCTTCTACGAGGCGCAGAATCATTTTGATGGAACTATGCCCTTAGGCACCCCTTCTCCAGAGGTGCTCGAGAAAGTGGCCCAAACCATGGCGCTTTACGAAGAGACCATGCGGCGGGTGGAGTTTCATTCCATCATGGCGCAGATGGATGAGTTTATCCGGTGGGGTAACCGCTATTGGACGGAAGGGGCCCGTCGCACTGAAGGCGACGAGACCTTAGATGAGCGCCGACAAGTTCTGTTGGATTCGTTCTTTATCCTGCGCATTGCAACCTTATTGATGCATCCCATTGTTCCGGTGGGGTGCGAGCAAATCTGTGAACATCTGGATTTTGATCCCGCCGAGTTCTTCTCCTGGAATTATGATTTTGAAGGCAATGGGGAACTCTGTGGCGCCGCCGAGATTGATGAAGGCTATCATCGCGTTCAGGCCTTGGCTCCTCGGTTTGATTTCTTCAAAAAACATCCGAGCCAATATAAATAACGGGGTCACAGTCGAGAGTAAACAACGCGGGGCAACGGGGCGCTTGAAAAAGCGCCCCATTTTTTGATGGGAATCCATGGGTGACAGGTGGGGAAGAGCTGTTGAGGCCAACCGTTTCTGAATATCGCTTTGGGTGCGTGCACGCGTTGGAGGTAGCTTTGGAATGCTTAGGCGTCAGGTTCAGCGGAGGCTGGATCATTGATCCCTGCTTTCGCTACCACTGCTTGCAATAGTTCAGCAGACTCTTTAAGGGCACGCTGTTCGGTAAAACTCAACGCCGGAGGCATGCGACCTTCGATGCCTTGCTTTCCTACAATACAAGGAGTTGAGAGAGTGACATCATTGAGTCCGTACTCTCCGTGTAAGGTATTTGAAACGGACAATACTGATTTCTCATCACGGACGATGGCTTCACAGATGCGTTTAACCGAAAGGGCTATGCCGTAATAGGTCGCTCGCTTGCGCTTGATGATTTCATAGGCAGCATTGCGGACGAGATCTCCCATTTCTTGACGAAATTGTTCATAGCTGGCGCTAAGACCGAGGTCGACAGCTCGCATACCATAGAAGTCTTCTAAAGGAATCCCGGCTACATGGGCGCTTGACCAGGCAATGATTTCGCTATCGCCGTGTTCTCCTAAAATGCGCGCATGTACATTGCGTGGATCCACTTCCAGGCGCTGGCCAATGATTTCTTTCAGACGTGCGGTATCTAAAACCGTGCCAGATCCAATAACACGGTTCTCAGGAAAACCCGAAAGTCGCGTGGCGGCGTAGGTCAAAATATCTACGGGGTTGGAGACTACCAGCAAGATACCACCGCAGTCCTGGGCTTTGATCGAGGCCATGATCTCGCGGAAGATTGCTACATTGCGCTGAACTAAATCAATGCGCGTTTCATCAGGCTTTTGCCCCACCCCAGCAGTGACCACAATAATACCCGCATCAGCAATGTCCTCGTAGGTGCCCGCATAAATAGTGGTGGGGGAGGCAAAGGCCATGCCGTTGCTAATATCGAGGGCTTCGCCCTCTGCTCGCTGCTCATCAACATCAATCAGCACCATCTCCGAGAAAAGGCCCGATTGAAGCAGCGCGAACGCAGAAGCGGAGCCTACAAATCCACAGCCTATGATGGCGACTTTCCTATCGTTGGGCTCAATCATGGCGCGATCCTTCCTCAAGATGGTATTGCTACGAGCTATAAAGAAAAGAATGACGGATGAATGGGGTGCTGCCCGGGCTAGTTGCTAGATTGTTGCCCGCGCTGCAAGAAGGCCAGAGTTTTAGTAACCAGTTTCCGGAACTTTTGGAAAAACCCTTGCATTTACAGGGGATTGCGCTATTTTTGAAAGGCTGCTCTTCCGACATGGTGAAGGCAGTGGAAACTATCACACATGCTTAGGCGACTCACGCCCGCTAGTGGCCACCGGAAAAGGCTGCGGATCGTGGGGATGACCCCAAGCAGAGGACTAACGAATGGAGAGATCATGGCGAAAGTCAGTATCACTACGCTCATTGATGCCGGAGCCCACTTCGGCCATCAAACCCGTCGCTGGAATCCGAAGATGAAGCCCTATATCTTCGGTAGCCGCGGAGATATCTACATCATCGACTTAAAGCAAACCCTTATCGGCCTTGACCAGGCTTACACCTTCGTGTCTGATCTGGCTCGCAAGGGTGGCACTGTGCTGTTTGTGGGCACCAAGAAGCAAGCCCAGGAGGCTGTGGCTGACGCCGCTAATCGTTGCGGTATGCCCTATGTGAACGCTCGCTGGCTCGGTGGTATGCTCACCAACTTCGTGACCATCCGTACCCGCGTGGATCGCATGGAAGAGCTTGAGGCTATGGAGGCCGATGGCCGCATGGCACTCCTGCCCAAGAAGGAGCAAATCATCCTTCGCAAGGAGCTGGCTAAGCTGCAAACCAACCTTAATGGTATTCGCAACATGAAGCGTGTTCCCGACGCTGTGTTTGTTATCGACACGAACCGCGAAGAGATCGCCATTCATGAGGCTCGTCGTCTGAATATTCCGATTGTGGGCACCTTGGACACTAACTGCGATCCCGATGATGTCGATTACGGTATTCCGGCTAATGACGACGCTATTCGCTCGGTGCGTCTGCTGGCAGACTTCATTGCCGATGCTGTTATCGCTGGCAATGGCGCTGAGGTTACGGTGGCTGAGATGGCTGGCACTACCGAGGTTGAAGTGGTAGAGGCTGCTCCGACGGCTGCTGACGTTGCCAAGGATGAGGCTACCGAGGCTGAGGTTAAAGCAGTGGAAAACGGTCCTCACGATGTAGAGGTTTCCGAGAACTTCGCTGAGTAACTCTCACCGGTACTGAAGCGTTAGAGCGCTGGATTGTTCAAAGCCCCGAGGCCGAGAACGAAAGCGCTTACTAGGCAAGCTAAGGCTTAGACCTAGGTTTGTTCAAGTCGACACTCCATGGAATCTTCGGTGGCAAAGCTCTCAATGGTTTTGCCACCCTCCCAAAGAAAGGAATGACTATGGCAGAAATTACTGCATCTCTGGTCAAGGAACTTCGTGAAATGACTGGTGCCGGCATGATGGAATGCAAGAAGGCATTGACTGAGGCTGAGGGCAACCTTGAAGCAGCAGTAGACGTTCTTCGCACTCGTGGTCTGGCTGCCGTGGCCAAAAAGGCTGGTCGTGCCACCAATGAGGGTACGGTAGTGGCTCTGGTGTCTGAGGCTCACACCACCGGCGTATTGGTTGAGCTCGATTGCGAGACCGACTTTGTGGCTATCAACGAGAAGTTCAAGGCTTATGCCGACAAAATTGCCAAAGCTGCGTTGGAATCTGGTGTGACCGACGTTGAGGCTCTGAAGGCCGTAACTGTTGACGGCGAAACCGTCGATGAGGTTTTGACCGACTGCATCCATGTGATGGGTGAGAACACCATTCTTGCCCGCGTAGCTGTGGTCGAGGCTCAAGGTGTGGCTTCCTACATTCATGGTGGCGGCAAGATTGGCGTGCTGGTTTCCTTTGATGTGGAGGGTATTGACCCGGCATCTGAGGGCTTCCAGAAGTTTGGCCGCGATGTTGCCATGCAGGTAGCTGCTGCTAACCCGGTTTCCACCACCCGCGATGATGTTCCGGCAGACATCGTTGAGCACGAGATGTCCATCTATAAGGCTCAAGCTGCTGAGTCTGGCAAGCCTGAGAACATTCAAGAGAAGATGGCTCAGGGCCGCATGGAGAAGTACTACAAAGAAAACTGCTTGACCGAGCAGGCCTTTGTTAAGGATCCTGAGATTTCTGTGGCTCAGTATGCTCAAAATTGCGCCAAGGAGCTGGGTGGCACCATCGCCATCACCGGCTTTACTCGCTTCAATCTTGGCGAATAATTGAACGAAAGCCGTTGTGAGTCTTCAGACTTCAACGCTCGGCGTTCTTTAGCGTAACTACGCACTACCGACGCCCTCCAATCTGCTGTCTTCGTGACGGTTCAGACGGAGGGCGTCGCTGTGTTATACCATGAGAAACTAAAGAGTACAGAGAAGGAACGCAGTAAAACTGGTACTTCTTTTCTGTGCAAGTAACGCGAGTTCCGGGAGATATTCATGGTTCGTGAAATGATTGTGGTTCATGGCAACCACCATCTTGAAGGTGAAGTTCGGGTATCTGGTGCTAAGAATTCAGCGCTGAAATTAATGGCTGCTTCGCTTTTAGGCCAAGGGTGCACCACGTTGCGAAATGTCCCGCTCATTTCTGATATTTCGCTAATGACCAGCGTATTAGAGCGGTTGGGTGCTCGGGTTACGCGCGATGGTCATTCCATGACCATTGATACGGCACCGGTGAATGCCTTTGAGACTCCCTATGAATTGGTCTCGAAAATGCGCGCGAGTATTTCGGTTTTAGGGCCGCTCATTGGTCGCTTTGGCGAAGCGTTGGTGGCTATGCCGGGCGGGTGTCAGATTGGCGCCCGCAAAATCGATATGCACCTGCTTGGGCTCGAGTCCTTGGGCGTTCATTTTGCCGTCGAGCACGGCATTCTCCATGCCACCACCCCGGAAGGGCTTCATGGGGCTCACGTAACCCTGGACTTTCCGAGCGTGGGTGCTACCGAAAATCTGCTCATGGCCTCAGTGGTGGCCGAAGGCACAACGGTCATTGAGAATGCTGCCCGAGAGCCAGAGATTGAAGACCTTGCCTCTATGCTCAATGAGATGGGCGCGAAGGTATCCGGGGCAGGAAGTTCCATTATTGAGATCCAGGGTGTGCCGCTCGAGTCTCTTCATCCCTGCGACCATGCGACGGTGGGTGACCGCATTGAGGCTGGTACCTTCTTGGTGGGAGGCGCTCTGACAGGGGGACCGCTCACGGTTACGGGTATTAACCCCGCATTTTTGCACATGGCGCTTATGAAGCTTCAGGCTATGGGTTGTTCTCTTGAGTGTGGCGATGATTGGATTCGTGTTTCTCGAGAGGAGCCGTTGTGTCCCACCGATATCCAAACCCTGCCTCATCCGGGTTTCCCCACGGATCTTCAGGCGCAGTTTATGCTGTTGGCCGCCTGTGCAGAAGGTACTTCTATCATCACTGAGAACGTGTTTGAGAACCGCTTTATGTTCGCTGCTGAGCTGGTGCGCATGGGCGCTGATATTCAAATTGAAGACCACCACGCCATCGTACGTGGTGTTCCGGAGTTACAAGGCGCTCCGGTATCCTCCACGGATTTGCGGGCTGGTGGCGCCTTGGTATTGGCGGGCATTGTGGCCGAAGGGGAAACGAAAATCTACGGCGTTGAACACATCGATCGAGGCTACGAAGACTACGTAGGCAAACTCCGTAGTTTGGGCGCTGATATTAGGCGTTGTCCGGCTGACGATAGTGACGGAAGGGCGTAAGGTTTTATGGTGGGTCGCAAGAAGGGGTTTCGTGCAGCGCAAACGCCTAAGCAGGTTCGCTCCATGGATTCTTCTACCATCGGAACCCATGTTCAGCGGGGGAGTACCCGCCGGGGCGCCCATAGCCGATCGCGAAGCACCGATGCCGCTTCCCTCGAATTCTCTGATGGTCGTCGTCAGCGACGCGCGAGTCGAGGCTATGTCGATCAAGTGGCACCTCGGAGTCATTCGGCCGAGAGCAATCAAGCCTATGCGCGGCGAACCTCTCGCGCTGGCTATGTAGAAGAACTACAGCGAAAGAAGCGGCGGCGGTTTCGTCTGACCGCACTGGTTGTTGCCCTGGTCGTGGTTGTAGTGGCCATCGGCGTGGGTATTGGCACCTACTTCCTTTCGGCCAATGCGCGACTGTCGCTTTCTGATTCCAATGCGTCGGAGGCTCTCGCCGTGGCAGGCGAGGGACAGCCGGAATATTTGCTTGCGGTTGCGGAGCTCGGAACTGCTCAAAAACCCGATGACCCTGCAGGGGATGCCTACCTATTGGTACGGATCGACCCCGGCCAAAAAGTGCTCTCATTGGTAGCCATACCGTCATCCCTTCAAGTGACTCTCGATGATGGTCAAACCCACCGACTCTATGAAGCCCGGGCATTGGGGGGTGACGCGGCACTTATTACTGCGGTCAGTGAGTTTGCATCGGTGGATATCACTCGGTTTGCCTGTACCGATGCTGCGGGCATTGAGTCTTTAGTGGATGCCGTCGGTGGGGTCACCATTGATGTAACCGAAGAGGTCGATGACCCGACCGCTTCTCATCGCTACATTGCGCCAGGTCGGCAAACTCTTGATGCTCAAGATTCCCTTACTCTTTTGCGAGCAAAAAATTTCTCTGCTGTAACCCAGCGTCAAGCAGCAAATCGCATTGCCTTTAGTTTGGCTTTCGCCTCTTCTGCGCTGACTACCTCGAGCACAGACTTTGCCACGTTCTTACCAGAACTGGCCCATTACGTAGAGACTAACTGGACCACCACTGAACTCATGGCCTTAGGGGATGCCTTGCGCCCCCTTGGTGAATGCACGGTCTATAGTGCCGTGGTACCAGGTGCGCTCTTGAGTGATGAGGATGGCCCCTATTTTGATGCTGACGAGACCCTGTGGTCGATCATGATGGGAAACCTCGCTGCCGGTAATCCGCCCGAGACGCGCACCGAAGATGTTATCAATCTGGATCGAAGCACCGTCACCGTAGAAGTGCAAAACGGCGGTGGTATAAATGGCGCGGCAGCGAAGATGGCAGAGCGCCTGCAAAATGCCGGGTATTTGGTGGGTGATGTCGGCAACGCAGAAAATGCGGGAGTCTACAATGAGACCCTCGTCATCTATAAAGATCAAGCCTTTGAGCCAGCCGCCCGAGCCATCGTGAGCGATATGGCGTTGGGGCGTGTGGTAAATGGTGGCGATTTCTATACCTTCACGGGGGATGTATTGGTGGTAGTGGGCAAAGACTGGATGCCGGCCTCCTGACATTTTGTGAATCAGGGTGGGGGTCGCTTCCCCTGTGGTATTATCGACCGGTACTTAAACGGCTTTATAGCCCCCTTATGTTTCGAGAAAGGAACCACTATGGTTGCAGAATCCGATGTCGCAGCAGTGCTTGAATTGATCCGTCCGAGCCTTCAGGCTGACGGTGGCGATGTTAAATTAGTGTCTGTGGACGAAGATGGCGTAGTTACCGTTGAGCTTCAGGGTGCTTGCAAGGGCTGCCCCATGTCTCAGATGACCTTAGCTAACGGTGTTGAGCGCATTCTGAAAGAGCGTGTGCCCGGTGTTACGCGCGTAGTTCCGGCAGACCTGTAAGAACTACCTTCGAGGCACGGTAGAAGAGGGCGACCATTGCGTCGCCCTCTTTGTTGGAAGGAATAAAACGTGGAGAAATGTTGGGAGCGGCGCGGGTGTGACGACGAGATGAGAGGTCGTTGTCCGCATAATACGCCGGGAGAGCCTTGTCCTGCGGATTGTCATTTTGCTGCTTGCTATCGATCCACTCATGTGGTGGCCACAGACTTTGATCTCTTGCTCAACCCCGAGCGGGATTACGAAGCGGCCGTCAAAGAAATCTGTCGCTTCTGCGAGAATTTCCTTAGGAATGGACCGGTGGTGACGGAAGAGAGTCAACTTCAGCGTAAGGGAAATCCGAGCCGCTTTATTCTCTAAGAAGCCCTCGCGGTTTGGAAACTCCTGTTCTTTTGTTCTGCTAGAATCCAAAGAAAGCGGTTACAGGTTGGCGGCGAGAGAAGAGGGAGATGAGCACCATGGAAGATGAATTGCGCTGTCCTGGATGCCAAGACGCCACTCTCTCATTTCTTGACTATGACTCACTCATGGTTTTGCGCCATGACCTTGCCTTATTCACCTTGACTTGCCCTCACTGTCAATCAAAGGTGACTGCTCTTCACGGGATTCCTCGAGCGCTTAAGGAAGAAATCCGTTTTGCTGCCATAGAAATTGGCGCCGGCATGGGGGAGTGAACCTATTGCTTAACGATATATATCAGGCCATTGACCCAGTGGCTCTCACGCTCGGTCCCTTTCAGATCCGGTGGTATGGCATTGCCTATGTGGTGGGGTTTGTTTTGGCCGCCATCATTATTACGCGTGTAGCGAAACGCTGGAAACTTTCCTTTAATGCCGATGCCTTAGTGACCATCATGCTTTGTGGCGTCCTCGGCATTATTTTTGGTGCTCGTTTGGGTTATGTGTTGTTCTACGGCGATGGCTATTATCTTGCTCATCCGTTAGAGATCTTGGCCTTTAACCAAGGGGGTATGAGTTTCCACGGCGGTTTCGTTGGGGCACTTCTTGGTGGTATTGTGGCGGCCAAGATTACCCATATACCCTATTTGACCTTGGTGGATCTGGGATGTATTGGAGCTCCGCTGGGTTTGTTTTTCGGTCGCTGTGCAAACTTCATTAATGGTGAATTGTGGGGTGCCCCGACCGACGGTCCCTGGGGAGTTATTTTTGGTGGTGCTGCAGGGCTCATGCCCCGGCATCCCTCTCAGCTCTATGAGGCAGTGCTTGAAGGTTTGGTGCTTTTCTGTGTACTATATGCGCTTTCTCGAAAGGTGCCTCCTCGGCCGCGCGGTACGTTTGCTGGCACATTCTTAGTGCTCTACGGGGTATTTCGCTTTCTCATTGAGTTTGTGCGGCAGCCGGATGCGCAACTGGGTTACCTCTGGGGAGATTGGCTTACCATGGGCCAATTGCTCTCGGTACCCTTCTTCTTGGCTGGCGTTGCAGCCTTAATCTATAGTGTGGTGGCTCATAAGCCTCAACAGGGTTTGCCTGTGATGAGCTCCGGTTCGTTGATTGTTTCGCCGACGGGATCTTCTCCGGTGGATGCCTCGGCGCCTTCTCCCATTGATACTACGGTTCCTCCTTCAAAGGGTTCTGCAGACTCTCCTGATAATGTAACTTCAGAGCCTTCTTCGAAGGAATCCTCGGAGTCTTCTCCTCATGGCAAAGACGTTCAAAAGTGACGGGTGTTGGATTGTTTAAGGCCAGCGTCAGGGTGAAACCTGAGGGCTGTGGATGTAAGGTAACAAAGGGCTCACAGCGCCTCAATGGAAGCCGCTGAATCGAGGGTGGCTCTTTAGAATTTTCAAGGAAGCTTCTCTCAGTAATTGAGAGTGGTTATACACCATGCATTGTTGACAAGAAAGAGGTTCGGTCATGGATGTTAAATTCTACAAGTGTGAACACTGCGGCAATATTGCCGTTAAGGTTTATGATGCCGGCGTGCCGCTGTTTTGCTGCGGCGAAAAGATGGTAGAACTCGTGCCTGATACGGTAGATGCTGCTACGGAAAAGCACGTACCGTTTGTTACCCGCGAAGAGTCTCATATTCATGTAAATATTGGCGAAGTGGATCACCCGATGCTGGAAGAGCATTGGATTGAGTTTATCTGCTTGGTTACGAACAAGGGCTATGAGATTCATCCGCTCCACGCTGGCGAAGCTCCTGCTACGGACTTCTATGTAGCCGACGGTATTGAGCCGTTGAAGGTTTATGAGTACTGCAATCTCCATGGCCTGTGGGTGACGGAGCTCTAAGGCAGTTACCTGGCCTCGAGTTTAGTGTGCGCATCGAACAACCCTCCCGATCTATGGACGGGAGGGTTGCTATGTTTAGGCGATTACGGAATGACGAGCGTACAAGGGATACCATGAAGGCTCCTCGTGCGCTTGAAGTGCGTGAATATTCCGTTTAACGAGGAAGAATCTTGCAATATAGAAGCAGGGTGTTATTATCTGAAGGCTGTATTCTGCCTTGGTCGGAAACCAAGGCGCTGATCCCCTTGGTCGGAAACCAAGGAAGCAAGGAGAACCATTATGAAGCAGGGAATTCATCCGGAGTACATGGACTGTGTTGTGAAGTGCAGCTGTGGCAACACCTTCACCACCAAGTCCACGAAGCCCGAACTGCGCGTTGACATCTGCAACGCCTGTCATCCGTTCTATACCGGTCAGCAAAAGCTGATCGACACCGGTGGACGCGTCCAGCGTTTCTCCGATCGTTTTGGCTCCGCCAAAGATGTGGTTGCTGAGCGTGAGGCTGCTAAGAAGGCAGAGCGCGCTGCTCAGGTTGCCGAGCGTGAGGCCGCTAAGAAGGCAGAGCGTGAGGCTAAGGCTGCTGAGAAAGCAAAGCGTGCTGAGGAATTC
>CAJUNI010000026.1:23911-26416 GCA_910587945.1 uncultured Parvibacter sp. | reverse complement strand
CGCT
This sequence comes from uncultured Parvibacter sp., assembly GCA_910587945.1. Classification (GTDB taxonomy): domain Bacteria; phylum Actinomycetota; class Coriobacteriia; order Coriobacteriales; family Eggerthellaceae; genus CAJUNI01. The sequence continues at coordinate 26,412 of CAJUNI010000026.1, read as the reverse complement.
CTGAGAGCATAGACAGACCTTCTCTTTCTTTAAGCTAGCGCTCTTACCGCAATATCTTGGCGCAACTGCTTGCCTTCGAAATAGATACGCTCGCAGGCCTCATAGACGCGCTCGCGGGCCTCTTCAAAGGTGCGGCCCTTCGCTACTACATTCAGCACGCGCCCACCTGAGGTAACCAGCTCGCCATCCCGATTGAGCGCGGTACCGGCGTGGAACACCATGACGCCTTCCAAGGTTTCAGCCTCTTCAATACCTAAGATGACCTTGCCTTTTTCGTAGGATCCCGGGTAGCCTTCGCTGGCCAACACCACACAGACAACGCAGTCATCGGACCACACAAGCTCAACATCTTGCGGGCGACCTTCGGCCACCGCCAACATAACAGCCGCCAAATCACTTTCAAGACGCGGAAGCACCACCTGAGTTTCCGGGTCGCCAAAACGCGCGTTGAATTCCACAATCTTGGGGCCCTCATCGGTGAGCATGAACCCGCCGTAGAGCGTGCCTCGATAATCAAAGCCAAACTCCGGACCCGCAACACAGGCAGCTGCTGCTTGGGCCATGATGGACACCATCGCCTCATAATCCATGGAGGTAACGCAAGGCACCGGCGAATAGGCGCCCATGCCACCGGTGTTGGGACCGCGGTCACCATCGAAGGCGCGCTTGTGATCTTGGGCGGGAACCATGGGGATGGAGCGGCCTGCAGACACAAAGGAAAGCAGCGAGCACTCCGGCCCTACCATGCACTCTTCGATAACCACTACAGCACCGGCTTGACCAAAAGCGCCATCGAAGCACTGACGCACCGCTTCTTCTGCGTCTTCAACGGTTTCGGCCACTACCACGCCTTTGCCGGCGGCTAAGCCGTCAGCCTTAACCACAATGGGAGCTCCTTGGGCCCGCACATAGGCTAAGGCGTCCTCGCAGGAATCAAAGCGTCCATAGGCTGCGGTGGGAATGTCATGAGCCTCCATGAATTCCTTGGAGAAGGATTTTGATCCCTCCAGCTGAGCAGCATCCTTATTGGGCCCGAACACCGCAATGCCGGCTTCGCGTAGCCCGTCGGCCACACCCGCGACCAACGGTGCCTCCGGACCTACTACCACTAAGCGAATGTCGTGGTCTTGGCAAAAGCCGATGAGCGGCTCGGGGTCGCAGATGTCTAAGGAAGCAATATTGGTGGCGATAGCTGCAGTTCCGCCATTGCCCGGAGCAACAAACAGCTCGTCAGTGCTGGGAGCTTTTGCCAGCGCCCAAGCAATAGCGTGTTCACGACCACCGGAACCCAACACTAGAATGTTCACAAAAGGTCCTTTCTCAAAACCTTACAACGCCCGTTCGTTCCTGGTAAGAATCGACCGGCGCATTACTCCTGCCAGCGCACTGACTGCGCCCTGGGGCCTTAGGCCTCGGCGTTCCATCCATGGAAGATGGTTTGATCACGGTCAGGGCCCACGGAGATGATACTCATGGGAACTCCCGTCAATTCCTCAATGTACTCCACGTACTTGCGCGCGTTTTCCGGAAGCTCCTCATAGGTGCGACATCCGGTAATATCGATATCTTTCCAGCCCGGAAGTTCCTCATAGATCGGCGTTGCATGGAAGAGCACGCTCTGCTGCATGGGGAAATAGTCATAGCGTTTGCCGTCGCACTCATAAGCCACGCACACCTTCAACGTGTCAAAAGCCGAAAGCACATCGAGTTTGGTTAACGCCACATCGGTAAGGCCATTAACCTCGGCGGCATAGCGTGCGATTACCGCGTCAAACCAACCGCAACGACGCTTCCGTCCGGTGGTGACCCCAAACTCGTGGCCCACCGTGCCGAGCGTTTCGCCGTCAATGGCGTCCTGGCCAACACCGCCTTCCTCAGCGGTTTTCAATTCTGTGGGGAAGGGGCCTCCGCCGACGCGCGTGACATAGGCTTTTTGAATGCCCAAGATGCGGTTCATCTGAGACGGCCCCACACCCGTACCGGTGGCCGCACCTCCGGCACAGCAGGAGGAAGAGGTTACATAGGGGTACGTGCCATGGTCGATATCAAGGAGCGTTCCTTGAGCACCTTCAAAGAGGATGGACTTCCCTTCGCGTAATGCCTGGTTAAGCATCTGAGCCGTTTCAGTCATGTAGGGCTTGAGAATTTGCGCGTAGGGCAAATACTCTTCAGCAATTTCATCCACCGTGTAGGTGTGAAGCCCATAAATCTTCTCCAGAATCGGATTCTTCTGAGCGAGCACCGCTTCCAGCTTCAGGCGGAATACCTTCTCGTCCATAAGGTCTTGAATGCGAATGCCCTTACGCCCCATTTTGTCTTGATAGCAAGGACCAATGCCGCGCTTGGTAGTACCGATCTGATTAGAACCGAGGCGCTTCTCATCGGCGCCGTCCAAGTCCTTGTGATAGGGCATGATCACATGGGCGTCGCAGCTAATTTTTAGATTCTTGCAGCACACGCCTTCGGCCTCGAGCATAGCCATTTCTTTTACCAGCACACCC
>CAJUNI010000026.1:0-23901 GCA_910587945.1 uncultured Parvibacter sp. | reverse complement strand
TCGACGACCACGCCGTTGCCAATCACTGGAATAGCGTCTTCATACATAACCCCCGAGGGCATCAAATGAAGAGCCAGTTCCTTATCGCCATGAATGACGGTATGGCCGGCATTATTGCCGCCTTGGAACCGCACCACATAGTTGTAGTCGTGAGCGATAAGGTCGGTAATTTTTCCCTTGCCCTCATCGCCCCACTGGGCACCCACCAGCACTGTGCTTGGCATGATCCATGTATCCTTTCGTCGATGACAAGATCGATGTTGGAAAGCCTCACGCTCTTGCGTTTTGCTATCGAACTCCAAACATTGGATTATAGTACAGGGCTTTGGTAACCCTCCCCCTAAATGGCAGTCCCACGAAAAAGGGCGCCGGATGGATCCGACGCCCTCAATAGAACAAACGCACTTAGCGCAATATGGCTTAGAGCATATCCAGCGAGAAGTCCTCTTCGCCGTTGAATACCTTCAAGGCACGCTCCACTTCGTAGTCGGCCAGCGTGATAGCACTTACGGCCTTCGTCAGACGAACAGCTTCGTCCAAAGAGCGCTGGTGAATGTTGCGGCCCGTGGCGTTACCACAAGCGCCGCCCACATGAATCTGATCATAGAGCTGGGTGAGGAAGGTCTCGGCATCCACCGTAGAACCGCCAGCGCAGACCAGACCCGTGCGACCCGCAGCCATAGCAGCAATCTTCAAGGCCTCAGCCGGCGTACGGCCATCCTCGGGCTTCGGCGGGTTAACCTTCACGAAGTCGGCGCCCAAGCACAGAGCAACGCCAGCAGCGCCAGCGATGAGATCGGGATCCTTCTCGGCGGTAACGGCTTTGCCGCGCGGATAGATCCACAGCACTACCAACAAGCCGTTGGCATGGGCCTGAGCAATCAGCTCGCCCGCCTCAGCCATCATCGTGGCCTCGTATTCACTGCCCAAATAAATGGTGTAACCCAAGCCCACAATGTTGACGCCAGCCTCACGCATGGCCAAAACGGCATCAAGATCCGTGAGCTGCGGAGAATAGGGGTCCTCCTGCTTGGTGCCCACCAGGTTGGTCTTGGAGTTCATCTTTACGATGTAGTTGATGTTCGGATAGTCCTTGGCATATTGAGCAATGAGGCCACGCTGACCAGCCAGCACGCCAATGACGCCCTCTTTGCCAATTTGGAAGAGGTGCTCCGGCTCGGCATCAGCAATGTCGATGCCTTCGCCATAGAAGTCTTTATTCATATGCTCGATCTTTTGATCGCAAGCAAACAGCATCAAACGACCCGTGCCGCGGGTAGCTTTCATGTAGTTGTCCACATAGATGTCAACCACATCGGGCATGACGTCTGCGGGCACGCGAACCTGATCGGGGGTAATAGTGGGCATGGCAATCCTCCTAAAAGAGTGTCGTAAAAAACCGGCCGCCCTGGCCGGAGACTCGAATCAGAACCCGTGGAGCCGAGAAGCGAACGCTGCCTCCCTCAGATCCTTCGGACTCATGATTTTGAGCCGTTGTCCATAGTACCCATTGAAGGTGATGCAAAAAAGGCAAAGCCGGGGAATTCAGAGAAATTGCAAGGGAGTTGAAACCACTTAGGGGCGCTTGGATTGAGACCCGTGGCGCTTTTGCAGGCTGTTCATAATGCGCTGGGAAAAAATCATGGCCACAATGGCAATAACCGCCACAATGGCAAAGAGAATGAGGCTCTCCAGGTAATCCCCTTGGGCGATCCCGTTGGCGGCATAGGTTGAAACCACAATGCCCGGTATGCGGGCCACATTCGTAAGAAGCAGAAAGTCCTTCAGGGACATAGTGGTAAGGGGCACCAAGTAGGTGAATACATCCTTTGGCATGCCCGGAATCAGGAACAAGATGAAAACCACCAGGTTCAAGCGTCCTGATTCTTCGAAGCTCTCAAACTTCCCCTGGAATGTAGCCGGCACCATCGCTTGCACAAACGGTGCCCCCAACTTGCGTACTACCAAGAAAATAAAAGCGCTTGATATCAAGCAACCGACAAAAATAACCAGCGCACCAATCCACGGTCCATACAAAAGACCCGCTGCAATTTGCACTACTTCACCAGGGATAAATGCCACCACAATTTGGAGGAACTGGAAGGCCAGCAATATGAATACACCGGCCCAACCCGCATTGCGAACCTCAGTCATAACCCGTTCAAGACCGCCGGGCTCAAACATCTCATGAAGCATCGGCCACATAAGCCACAGCGCTACCGCCATGACAAGGAAAAATGCAATAAGTCCAACCAACTTGAAGATATCGGCCATGGGCATCACGTGACCATGAACCGAGGTCGGCGTATGAGCCTTTTCTTTTAGTTCCTGCTTTAAGGAGTGCTGATGCTTGCGCCGATCCACCGCAGCTTTTTTCGTACGTTTGCGCCCCGAAAGACGGGTGGTCTTTGTTGGCTTCTTCGATTGCTTTGGGCCAGGCTGTCTATCACTCATGACGGGCTTTGTCGTACTCCTCTTTAAATGCATCAAACATGCCACCGGCTTTACGCAAGTGACCCCCAATGGCTTTGCCTACCGATTTAGATTCTACGGGCTTTTGCGTAGCAGGCGAAGGGGCTTCCCTATGAATGACAATATCGTAATCTTCTGGCTCAACCAAATTGCCATCTTCATCGGTATAGATGATTTCGTTGCCCTCTTCGTCCACAAAGACTACTTCATTGCCCTCTTCGTCTACGTAGGTGACCGTATCTCCTTCTTGAAGGGTTAAGGGGGCATCTTCATCCATCTCGTCTGGCTGAGCATCCTCAGCCTCGGTACCACTGGCTTTGCGATATTCGCTGGCGAAATCTGAAAACATGCCTTTGGCCCGGGAAATCTGCCGACCCGTGGCATAGGCGCCCTTATTAACCGCCTCCCCTGCCGCGGCCGTTACTTCGGCCACTTTTGGCTTGGCCTTGTCGGCGGCCCGTCCGATTTTGTCCGCCGCTACGGCAGTGGCGGCTCCAGCCTTGGCGGCCAAACCACCATCCACCCCAAGCTCTTGGGCAGAAGCATCAACCAGAATAGCCCCCAACTCACCTTCATCTCCGGCGCGAGGAGCTGCCAGCTGCGTACCAATGCCGCGCTTAAATCCTTTGATAAGAGATGCTGGAATCACGCGCGTTCCCAACAGCGCGTTAGAGGTGGCGCCCGTGGATACCTCTAGGGAATCTACCGCTCCCGTTTCGGGATCAAAGAGAATATTGCCCACGTAGCCATAGGTGGTACCTTCATCATCCATGACCGCCAGGCCTTCCCAGAGGACACAATCGTCCCAAGAGATGCCAAGGGCCTTACAGGCTCCCTTGTCGGTAGCGGTGGGATCATCGTGAATCAAAAAGACGCCATCCACCTCGTCATAGCCGTTATAGGCCACGAACACATCTTTGCGATGGAACATCAACGCTGCGTCTGGCCGCTTCACCAGGAATCCCACACAGCGTTTCCCCGTAGGATGAAACACGCAAGACCGGACTTTGCCGACCTTGCGTGTTGCGTCTGGGTGCTTCTTCGATTCCCGGGACCGATAGACGCGCGTGCCGTACAGATCTTTCGTACTGACTAGCTGCGCGCTCATGAACGCTCCTTACTGGGCATCAATATCTTTTTTGACCTCTTCAGCATGCTGAGCAATGGCATCGGCTGCATGGCTTGCGCCCTGAGCCGCATCGTCCACAGCCTTCTCGGCAGCGTCAGCAGCTTCGGCAGCTACTTCGCCGGCTTGCTCGGAAGCAGCGTCGATGACCTCAGCAGCTTTTTGGGTATCAGCCTCGGCGTGAGCGTTTACTGCAGCAGAGGATTCCTCGGCGTTCTTAGCGGCCTGAGCAGCAATGCGCTGGCGGGCAGCTTCGATCTTCTCGCGGAGCTCATCGTTCTTCTCGGTGAATGCCGGCTTGATGGTGGCAGTAGCGTCTTGCACCTTAGCAGCAGCGGCCTCATAGGCGCTCTGGCCCTTGGCGGCCACATCAGAAGCAATGGCCTGACCCTTGGTGGCAACATCGTTGGCAAAAGCTTGGCCCTTGGTAGCTACATCGTTGGCGATGGCTTGGCCTTTAGCGGCCACGTCAGAAGCCACAGCCTGGCCCTTTTCGGTGGCCTGCTTGTAGAACGTTTGCACGTTAGCCGATGCTTGATTGCCCCACTGCTGAGCATCGCCCAACACATCGTTGGCCTTCTCGGCAACCATCGCACGGGTTTCTTCCCCAGAGCGAGGAGCACACATAAGAGCGGCTACGGCGCCAATAACGCCACCGAAGATAAAGTAGGTAAGTTTGTTGGCCATAGTTGCCTCCTAAAAGCAAAATCTGACTGGTCTGATCATTATAGGCATCGCCCTTAAGCAAGAACGACGAAACCACGTAATCGCCCGTCTTTGGTTTCCCATTCGTCACCACAACGAGAGCCCGGCTTTTCTTTCTTACCCCAATTCCGCAGGGTCTGGGGAGAAACGCGACCCAAGGCCTAGAAAGCGGTGCGTCCTTCAGCCTGCTGCACCAGGGCATCGAGCACCGAAGGCAGCGACAGCCCGGCTGCCTCACAGGCCATGGGGAACAAAGACCGCTTGGTCATACCCGGCGAAACGTCAATCTCAAAGCAGCGAGCCTGAGCGCCATCCCAGACCATGTCCACGCGGCCGAAATCACGCACGCCATAGGCGCGATAGACCTCAAGCGCCGCCCGCTCTACTTCAGTGCGAATAGATTCCGCTGTGGCCGGATCCGGAGAGAGGGACTCAAGACGCACCGGGCAGAAGAATTCCACGAGGTCATCCTTCATGCGGGCTTCTGCATCATAGAACCCTTCACGGGCCACAATTTCCACCGGAGGCAAGGCATGAGCATCCCAACCAGTGCCCAGAATAGAAACCGAAAGCTCAACGCCATCAATCCACTGTTCGATATTGACGGCATCATCATAGGAAAGGGCATCGAGTACCGCTTCCCCCAAATCTTCATGGCGCTCCACTTTATGAATACCTAAGGCGGAGCCACCATGGGCGGGCTTTACCGCTACCGGATAGCCCCCAATAACCCGGTCAGGAACCAACTCAAGAGCGGTAGCGGCACCCATAGTAGTGAGCGCATCTCGCGTGATATAAACACCTTGAGGCCACGAAGCAATGGGATCATCATCACTCATGAATCGATAATTTTCCAAGGCAGAGTGCAGCGAGTCCTTATTCCAGGCGCGGTGACACACATGAGCAGGAGAGCCCACAAAGGGGATGCCCAAAAACTCCAGCAAACTCTGAATAGTGCCATCTTCACCCTGTTTGCCATAGAGGGTAGTAAAGGCCACGTCAGGACGCTCGCGACGCAAGGTGGGAACCAGTTCGTTGTTGGCATCGAGAGGCACCACTTTATAACCGGCAGCCTCGAGGGCCTCGCAAACGTTCTTACCGCTTCGCAAGGAAATCTCTCGTTCGAAAGATTTGCCTCCCATCAATACGGCAACTTTGAGACTCATAACTATTCCCCTTTCTTAGCTTCTGCAGGAGAAGAAGATGTATCGGTGGTAGATGGCGAAGCAGCAGGTGCCTCTTGGGTTTCGGAATCGACGTCTTGAGCTGAGGATTTCTTCAGCGACTTTGACCCGTCAGTTAGAGTCGGAGCCTCAATGACCCCCGCCTCAATAAAGATGCGATAGAGCTCCAACCGTCCTTCAATTACTTTGGCTAAACGCCGGATAGCTTCCGTAATGTTTTCGGGAGTTTCGTAGCTGAAGTTGATGCGCATAGAATTCTTGCCCGTTTTTCCATCGGGGAAGAAGCTATCGCCGGGAACGTAGGTCACCCCGGCATCCAGCGCCTCGGGCAGCATGGCTCCCGTATCCACATAGGGCGGGAGCGTCACCCACACAAAGAAGCCCCCTTCGGGATGGGTCCAGGTAGCCTCGGGCGGGAAGTACTCCTCCAGCGCCTCCAACATAGCATCTCGGCGCTCACCATAGGTGGTTACGAATTTCTGCAACGTTTTCTGCCACGGGGTGTCGGTAAAGTAATGCTCGGCCACCACCTGGTCAAAGGAGCTACCGCAAAGGTCCGTGCCCTGTTTCACCAGATTGATACGAGCCAGCACGCTTCGTGGCGCGGCAATCCAACCAATACGCAAGCCAGGAGCAAACACCTTCGAGATAGTGCCCAGATAGATGACATCATCGTCGAGCGCTTTCAAGGGAATCATGTGACCCCCCTCGTAGCGCAAACGACCATAGGGGTCATCCTCAATCACCATAAAGTTGTACTCTTTCGCCAACTCCAACAGGCGCTTGCGGCGCTCGGAACTCATGGTGACACCACCGGGATTTTGGAAGTTAGGAATGGTGTAGCAGAATTTCAGGCGCGGGTTATCTTTGCCAATGCGCTTGAGCTCTTCCTCCAGCAAATCCATACGCATGCCCTCTTCGTCAAAGGGGATGCAGCGAATATCGGGCTGGTAGGCGGAAAACGCTTGAAGGGCACCCAGGTAGGTGGGACCTTCGGCCAAGATAATGTCGCCCGGATCAATAAAGGTTTTGGCAATCAAGTCCAAGGCTTGTTGGGCACCTGAAGTCAGCAGGATGTTATCCGGATTGCAGCGCACGCCAATGTCGCGCATTAAGTCGCAAAAGACCTGACGAGTATCAACGCGTCCGTTTGTGGCTCCGTACTGAAGCGCTACGGTGCGCTGATCATCAAATGCGGCCTTGGTGGCCTTACGAATGGCCGAGGCCGGCAGAAGCGATACATCCGGCATACCGCCCGAGAGCGAAATGACATCGTCGCTTACTGCCGCCGAGAACAAATCACGAACCGCACTGGAGCGCATATTGCGCACACGCCCCGCAATTTTATCGCCCGTTTTATCAAAGGTGATATGAGCAGTGGTCATAGAAACTCCCTTAGGTATAACGTTGACCAAATTCCTTGGCAATCTGTGTCTGGTTCTAGCTTAGCAGCCTTCTGAGCGTTTCATTCAGGAACTGGCAACCATCGCGAAACGCCCTTAAAACAACCAGGTCGTTTCCAAAGGTCACCTCTACCCGCGCAAGACCTTGTCGCCTATCAAGCCACACCGTCGTTCCCAGCAACGGGAGCTCATCAGGCGTCAAAGGATCAGCCGCTTGAAGACTTATCACTATATGCTCTAACAGATGAGGAAGAGAAGTTGCTGCCATAACGGCACCAAATTGAGGCCCGCAATCATTCACGCAGGGATGCAAGGGCAGGTCCGGAAACTGTTGCTCGGCCGCCGCACTTAAGCCCGGAAACGTGAAGGGAACCGCGGTTTTCACCAAGGCACTCACGCGATCTTCTGCTACCGTCAGCCGCAACAGTGTCAGGTAATCCTGGGAGCCTTCTAAGGGTTGCGGCCGATCGAGCCGCTGGGAGGCGTTTGGTTCGCTACTCATCATCGGAGGCGCCCACCGCGTTGGCGCCCGGGTCACTGCCAAAGGTTTCGTTTAAGGCCCCAGCTTCCGGATCTTGAGTAGCGCCTTCAGAGGCAGAATCACTGCCCGAATCCGCACCCTCAGCGCCGGCGTCCACTCCCGCTTGGGTAGGATCTTCAGCCCCGGCACCATCGTCCATGTCGCCTGATTCACCCACAGAAGTCCCGGCCTCCGCAGCATCGACTGCCCCTTGGGGCAACGCTTCCGGTTGCTCTGCCGCCACCAATGAGGCATAGGCCTCGGGACGCATCAAGAGAAGAACCCCTTCTTCACTCACTGCGGGTTCAAGCACAGTGCCACCCCAGGAGGAAGTAACCGCTCCCACCAACCAGGGAACATCAGCGGAAAGAGATTCCCACCAATCCATGGAGCCATCAAAGATAGCCAGGGATTGGCGATCCAGAGAGAACCGATAATGGGCATCGCCTTCAAGGTTGCCGAAGGTAAAGTGCAGCTGTTTGGTCTCGGGATCGATGGTGTAGTCATAGGCCACACTATCAGTGAGGATAATTTCATCAGCCGTGATAGTGATAGTGGCCTGACCGGTCGCGTCAATCCAGGTACCTTGGATATCCTGGGCGTCGTTCACTCCCCACCAACGAAGCCAGGCCAACGTGCACCCTGAGACTACAATTGCCAAGATCACGATCCCAAGCACGAGCTTGAGCCAGTGACGATAGAACCATTGTCCCACCGAGAGTTTGCGCTTGGTGGACACTTTTGGAGTCGGAGAAGCACCGGCACTGCGGTTGGCACCCTGACCGCCCCGTAGTTTCCCTGGCTGCCGGGATGCCGAAGTGGCGTTCGGGGCGGCCGGCGCTGCGGTCGACGCTCCACCCGCCTCAGGCTTTGGTGCGCCCTGCAGGTTAGGATTTGATTGACCTTGAGTTTCGCGCTTCGGCGCAGCTTGAGCTTTGGGCTTCGGTGCGCTCTGAGCTTTGGGGTTCGATCCGCTCGGGTCGCTCGGCACATCGGGCCTTGACGGAGATGCTGCAACGCTATCCGAGGCAGTTGGCGCAACAGAAGCAGCCGGAGACTTCGGGGCTCCCCCCGACGCAGATACCGTTGCTTTTGGAGTAGTAGCTGCCGCCTTAGAGGCAGGGGCCGAAGTGGCGGCCCTGGAGACCGTTTCAGACCCTGCAGGACGACCCATAGTTTCAGAAGGGGGCGCTGACTCCCCCTTCTTTACCGGTTTGCGCCGTGTAGGCTTCTTCTTTTCTGCAGCCATAACCCGAGATGCGCAGGACAAGTCCTAGGCGCTCAATGTTGCCTCAGGAGTAATGACCGTCATGCCACCCATGTAGGGTACTAACACGTCTGGCACTTTAATGGTGCCATCGGGCTGCTGATAATTCTCAATGATGGCAGCCATGGTGCGACCCACTGCCAGACCAGAACCATTCAGGGTATAGACATAGCGAGATCCCTTAAAGTTGGCCGGATCCCGATACTTGATATTGGCACGACGGGCCTGGAAATCGGTGCAGCAGGAGCAGGAAGAAATCTCTTTGTAGTCGTTGTAGCAGGGCAGCCACACTTCCAAGTCATAGGTCTTGGCAGAAGAGAACCCGATGTCACCGGTGCACAGGCTAATCACCCGATAAGGCAACTCCAGTTTCTGCAGAATATTTTCGGCGTCCTCGACCATCTTCTCCAGCTCGGCAAAGCCTTCTTCGGGCGTCGTGTACTTCACCATTTCAACCTTGGAGAATTGATGCACACGAATAATGCCGCGAGTATCACGACCGGCACTACCCGCTTCTTCGCGGAAGCACGGGGTGAAAGCGGTGTAGTAGAGCGGCAAGTCCTCAGCGTTGATGACTTCTTCAGCATGCAGATTGGTCAGCTGCACTTCTGCCGTAGGAATGAGATACAAGCCACCGGTGGTCTTGAACAGATCCTCTTCGAACTTCGGAAGCTGCGCGGTGCCCGTAAGCGTGGTGGCGTTGGCCATAGCAGGGACCCACCACTCTTTGTAGCCGCGAGAAGTATGCTGATCCAACATGAAGGAAATGAGCGCACGCTCCAAGCGAGCTCCAGCACCACCTAATACGTAGAAGCGGCTCTCCGCCAGCTTTACACCGCGATCAAAATCAATGATGTTGAGCTGCGGACCCAAATCCCAATGAGGAAGTGCCTCAAAGCCTTCGGCTTCAAAATCACGCGGAGTGCCCCAGCGGCGCACTTCTGGATTGTCGTCTTCGTCTTTACCAATCGGCGTAGAAGCATCGGGCATGTTCGGCGTAGACAGCAGCATAAGGCGAAGAGCTTCATCCACTTCTTCGCGCTTGGCGCCCACCGTTGCGAGCTCTTCATTGATAGCACGCACGCGCTCTTTCACGGCTTCGGCTTCCTCGGCTTTGCCCTGGGCCATCATCTGGCCAATGCTCTTGGAAAGCGTATTGCGCTCAGCCTGCAACGCTTCTTCTTCCTGAATAGCAGCTCGCCGTTGCTCATCCAACTCTGAGAAGCGTGCACCATCCCACACAGCGTTGCGATGAGCCATGGCTTCGGCTACCGCCTCTTGGTTTTCGCGAACGAATTTGAGATCCAGCATGGATACACTCCTTCTTCTGGGGTTGGCTTAGGAACTGCCTAGGCACCGATCTGCCGCCGGAGCCAAGTTTGCCATTAGTGCGGTCAGTATAGCGCACCGGTTTAACGGCTTAGGCCTTTCACAGGAATCTAACAGCCCTTGGCCTTAGATAGTTCCTCGGCAATGGTATTCAGAACTTCTGTCAGATTGATAGGTTTGGAGAGATGAGCGTTCATGCCGCTCTTCAAGGATTCCAGAATATCACCGGCGAACGCATTGGCCGAAAGCGCCACGATGGGCACCAGCGTTGCATCCGCTCGCTCCATAGCGCGAATCGCTTCGGTAGCCTCATAGCCATTCATTCGCGGCATCCGCACGTCCATCAAAATGACGTCGTAGTAACCCTCAGGCGAGCGCGTGAACATCTCGCAGGCCACAACTCCGTCTTCTGCCCATTCCACCTGCAAACCGGCATCGGTCAAAAGCTCGCTGGCGATTTCGGCATTAATCTCGTTGTCTTCTACCACCAAAACTCGAATACCCTTGAGCTCCCGCAGATTCCGGGGCGTCGCTTTCGTAGCTGAAGCGGCCTCTTCAGCAGCCTGAGAAGTATGTTGGTCCGCTACCATTTGACGCCGCTGTTTCATCATCGCCGCCAACGTGGGATTAGTGCTCACCACTTCAGCCTCCGGAACAGCACCAGTGGCACCCAGAATCTCTGTTACATCCTCGCTATCAGCCACAGCCGTGGACCCGAGATTCTTCGCCTGTAGGTCCAACTCCTCAGCTACCGCCACTACTTCAGTTTCGACGTTCGCGCCATCGCGTTCTGACGACTGCTCAGGCACCCCAAGGTCGCTCGTAGCATCGGCCACTGCTTCAGTAACGGCATCATTCACTACCTCTACCACCACATCAGCCACCGCATCAGCTACGGCCCCGGCCACCGCATCAGCCAAGGCTTCCGTGACCGCCACGGGCGCATCCACGGTAAGCGTGGTGTCGGCGGTAGAAACGGTGAGCGTGGACGGCGAGGCTACTGCAGCGTCCTCGGGGATATCCCCTTCCTCCGCCAGGGCACCGGCGCGCCGCTTGTTCACCACGATGGTGTAGGTAGTGCCTTTTCCGGGCTGGGTTTCCACCGAAATGTCGCCGCCCATGGAATTCACAATGCTCTTTACAATGGGCATGCCTAATCCGGGCCCTTGAGAGCGAGAGCGTCCTTCCACCACGAAGGGCTCATAGAGATGCTCGACGAAATCCGGAGACATACCAATGCCATCATCGGCTACTACAAAAGTAATGGACTCATAGCCCACCGCAAGACTCGGACCCACTTCCACACCAAGCAACACATGGCCACCCGGCTGGGTATATTTCACGGCATTGCTTAACAGGTTCATCAGCAATTGCCGCATGCGCATCTCGTCACCAATGATGGGGTCTTCCACTGGACCGGAGGTCTGACACTCGAACACCAGCCCCTTAGCCTTGCAATCGGCACCAATCGTGTCAGCTACAGACGTAATCAGGTCAGCCAAAACATAGGGATAGTCGTTGAAGTTAACCTTCCCACCCTCGATACGCGACACATCCAGCAGCTCATTAATAATGCCGAGCAAGTGCATGGACGCTTGCTCCATATCATCGAGGCTGTTCGCAATAAAGCTGGGATTATCCACATGCTTGCGGGCAATTTGCAACTTTCCCTGAATCACATTCATAGGCGTGCGAATTTCATGACTCATGGAAGACAAGAACTGAGACTTCGCATTGTTGGCTGTTTCTGCCGCCTCCATGGCCTCGCGCATAGACATTTCAATGGTGCGCTCCGAGGTAACATCGCGCATAACCACCAGGATCTGCGGCTTACCTTCATAGAGGAGAGGCCGCACGATATAGCTTACGTAGCGTGGTGTCGAAGTTTCCTTATCGGTGAAGTAGAACTCGCCATCTTCGATGGAAACAATGTCTCCGTTGCGCACCCGCTTAAGTAAATCAATGCCACGATCCGAAAGTCCGGTGGCTCGAGCCACTTCCCAATCGGTTAACAGCTCATCCAACGACACGCCAAAAATGGTTACTGCTCGCGTGAGAATCGGTGTTTCTTCATTATTAACCGGATCATAAACGGCCACGGCAAAATCAAGGCACTCAGAAAGCGTGCGATAGAGTTGCTGCTTTGACTCAATTTCGGCATTGCGCACCGAGCGCCGCACGATAAGAATGCCCAACACGACACAAAGCAATACGCAAAGTGCGCCCACGATGAACATCGTCGCAAACATAGCCGCCATGGTAGTGGACTCCGTCTGGACCACCGAAGCGGGCAGCACATCACAGAGATACCATGACCCCCGATTTACGGGAGCAAGGCAGATATAACAGTCTTCTCCACCAAGAGTACCTTGGAACAACTCGGTACGTTGCTCATCAAGAGCTCCGCGAATTTCTGCTATCCGCTCTGCAGCCTCAGGGCCTTGGCCATTTTCATCCAACCCCAACGCTTCAAGAATAATGGGCCGTATCGGCTGACCCGCCGTGGCGAGCTCTGCACTCCCGAAGGCGCACAGTACTTCCCCGGTTGCTGCATCAAACAGTACGGCCGGCCCCAGATAGTCGTTTTCCAATTCAGGGCCATCGGAAACAAACAGGGTCATCGGGATAAGAACGTAAAGAGCGCCTACCTGCACCCCATCAATATAGAGGGGATTTTGAGCCAGTCGCGCATAAGTACCATTACGATCAAAAAACCCTTGGGAATAACTGCGCTTACCTTGCGAAAGAGCAGTGTCCTCAAGGGCAACGTCGTCGAGGTTGAATTTGTGGCCCTGGTCATCAATCCCTTGACCATCCATCCCAATATAGGCGGCACTCGTAAAACCAAACCGATCTACCAATAGTGCCAGGGAGGGCTGAATAATATCCAGATCGGTACTTTCAACCGTATAGGCCCCAACCACATCCTGAATAGTATTGACCCGCTCTTCCACATAGGCTGCGGTTTGAGCGCTAATGGCTACCACCTGTTGCTCACTGGAGCGCTGCAGGCGACCTTCAATATGGTTAGCGAAAAAGAGGAGTGCGATACACAGGACAAGCAGCGTGGCGACGCCCCCACAAACGAATCGAAAATCTCTGCGATTCGAATTAGCCGTGCTCATAAGTGGACTTCCCCCGTCATCACCTTTCATTACCGGCAGCTCATCACGGTTTTTCTCTCTTTTCTCTCAAAACCGCCACGAACAATGCCGCCGATATCGCATACTATTAAGATGGTTTTCTCAAAACCGACAAGAGGCCTGAGAAAATTCCGTTATCACAGAGTAGCGTTCACGTCAGAAAAGTGACAACGCATTATTCCCTTCGTAACGAGGATGTTGACATGGAGTTTACTGAGATCATCGACTTTCTCTTTGGCACGATGCAAGGCGCCGGCTGCCTGATCGGCGGCGGGATGATCCTGTGTGTCATTGTGTGTTTCATCATGGAGCGCAAAACGCGCAAGCTTTACAAAAATCATGAGAAGACCGAGGACGACTGGTCTATTTTTGACGACGATGATGACGAAGAAGGAGAGGATAAGGACTAACCCAGCCCTCGGAGGCGATCCGTTCACCTCAGGAAGCCGGCGGGGTCTAAACCCTCTTCAATTCCCTACCTATTACCATCCAACTACCACGTAACTCCCAAGGAGGCCTGTGTCATGAACGAAGCTGCTCCCACCAATGAGGTTCTTGATCCGGTTCCGGCTGTATTTTTATACGAGCGCCAGGGAAGCTACATTCCCCGTATTGCGGCGGTTCATGACCTCTGCGGTTATGGCAAGTGCTCGCTGGGTGTAGCTATTCCGGTGCTTTCCGCCGCGGGCTGCGATGTATGTCCCGTACCCACGGGCATTTTCTCGTCCCATACGGCGTTTCCTGGCTGGTATATGCACGACACCGCCGCTATTCTGCCTGAGTACCTAGCGGCCTGGAAGGGTATCGATGTTGAGGTGGATGCCATCTATTCTGGATTCCTCGGCGCGCCGGAGCAGGTAGACATCATCCGCCAACTCTATCGCGAACATCCTCAGGCCTTGCGCGTGGTAGATCCGGTGATGGCAGATCATGGGCAGGTCTATCCCACCTACACCCCCGAACTCTGTGCAGCTATGGCCGACCTTGCCGCCGATGCCGACATCCTCATGCCGAACCTCACCGAAGCCGCCATCATCTTGGGCGAGCCCATTGGGGAAGAGTGGGCAGGCACCGATATCTCTGACGAAGAAGCCCACCGCATGGTTAAAGCGCTCTTAGCCAAAGGGGCAAAGCACGTGGTACTCAAGGGCGTTCGTCGCGAAGGCGAAACCCTAGTGCGCAACTTTGTGGGCGGCCAGGACATGGGCATTGTGGAAGTATCCAACGAGTACCTTCCCTATCTACTCCACGGCACCGGTGATGTCTACGCTTCCTGCGTATTGGGTGCCATTATGGCCGGGCAATCTCTCGAAGAGGCCGTACGATTTGCAGGCAACTTTGTTCATGACGCTATGATTGTCTCGGCTGCTCAACCGCACTTTATGGAGCGTGGCGTGAGCTTCGAGCCCCTGCTTGGGCAGGTCAGCGCTCTGCTTCAGTCCTAACTCACCACCGGCGGCGTCCCCATGCGGGCGCCGCTAACATTTTGCCCGGTTTCACCTTGAGCCAAAATTGCCTATACTTATAAAGCTTGCGACAAAGCGGGACGCTTTGCTCCCTTGATTGCAAGTGTGGTCTGCCCTCACGGAGCGCCGACCCATCTATCAACCACGACGGAAGGACATCCTTGAAGGTTCGAAAATCGAAGCCTCACAGTATGTAACCCTTCCGATCTCCTTTGCCTTGGCACAGGCGGTCGGAAGAGGACCGCTTGTGCACCAACGCTTCAACGTATATCCCCCCTCGGGGGTCAACGCAATCCGTTGATTTCTCTGTTTGTTTAGCCCTTGGCTTTTTGGGGTGCGCCCCCGAATGGACAGTGGCTAAGCTAAACCGCCGAAAGATAGACGCTTGAATCCTTGGTGCCCCCAATGCAAAGGAGGGCCCATGCTCTATCTCTCTCAGATGACTGGCAAGCCTGTCATCGATTCCCAGGGCGAGAAAATTGGCACCATTTCCGACTTGGCCATTCAAACCGGCGAAGTCTTCCCTCGCATTACCAGCTTGGCGTTTCAAGGGCCGGGCAATACGCCCTTCATGATCTCGTGGCGCAAGTACGTTGACGAGTTCACCGAAGATGGCATTACCCTTGCCGTTCCCGCCCACGATATTCGCTTCAGCTATTTACAGCCCGACGAAGTGCTCCTTGCCCGCGATCTTATGAATCGCCAGATTGTGGACACCCAGGGCCTGAAAGTAGTGCGCGTAAACGACCTTAAGCTCTCTCAATCAGGACGCCAGCTGCGACTTCTTGGTGCCGAGGTGGGCGTACGTGGCATCCTGCGCGGCCTGCATCCGCTCCTCGAATCTGCTGTGGTGAAAACCGCTCGAGTGTTCGGGAAGAAGATCGACGAGCAGCTCATTGCCTGGAATTACATGGACCTGCTGGACCGCGACCTCTCCGAGGTACAGCTCTCAGTCACTCACCGCCGCTTAGACGAGCTCCACCCTGCTGACGTGGCTGACATCTTGGAACAGCTGGATCCCAAGCAACGGGCGGCTGTCTTTGAGCATCTTGATGACGCTCAGGCCACGGAAGCCATTTCCGAAATGGAAGACGAATACCAGGCAGAGTTTCTTGATGACCTGGACGATATCCGCGCCGCCCAACTCATTGGATCCATGGACCCAGACGACGCTGCAGAAATTGTTCGCGATCTCCCCTATGAGAAGGCCGAAACCCTCCTGCGCCTGATGGGTGTTGAAGACGCCACGGAAATTCGGAGCCTGCTGGGATACAAAGATGGCACGGCGGGCGGCATGATGACCACCCAGTTCTTCGCCATGAAAAAGAGTGCCACCGTGGGCGAGACCATCGAAGCGCTCCGAGAGTTGGATGAAGAGTTCCCCACGGTCCACTATGTCTATGTGGTAGACGACTATGACAAGCTTGTCGGCGTGTTGTCGTTACGCACCCTGGTTTTGACCGAAGATCAGTGCTCCCTCGAATCGGTTATGTATGACGAGATTATTTCGGTACAGCCGGGCGAAGAAGAGGATGATGTCGCGGCCGACATCTTCAAATACGATATTCCAGCTATGCCCGTTGTGGATGAAAGCGGCACCCTGTTAGGTATTGTCACCACCGACGACGCCTGGGACGCCATCGAAGATGATGTCGCCGGGGATAAAAGCCGGGCATCCGCAGGAAAAATTGCCGGCATTATTGCCGCCTGTGTGATAGCTCTTGCCTTCTACACGCTCGTTCTCTTGCGCGTAGTAGGCGTTATCGGAGGCGGCCAGTAGGCCGTGGTTGCTATGAGAATTGGACCTGACGCCAACGACCCGCGCCGCCAGAGCACCACTGCTCCGGCCAAGCGCACCGCTCAAGCCTCCTCGAAGAAAGCCGCCTTAGACGGGGGCCCGTCTTCTACTGAGAGCACACCGGCAGATCTGTCCCCCGCCACTCCCAAAAAGAAAAACAAATTGCTGCTGGTTTTGGCAGCCATGGGACCAGGCATTGTAACTGCTATGGCGGGCAATGATGCTGGTGGCATTTCCACCTATTCCACCGCCGGCGCCCAGTTTGGCTTTTCAACACTCTGGGTTATTCCGCTTATGTGCGTGCTCCTGATGGTGGTGGAGGTCATGGCGGGACGCATGGGCGCTGTTACCGGCAAAGGCTTTGCTGCCCTTATTCGCGAGCGATTCGGCATTCGCCTGACGGCTATTGCCATGCTTGCGCTGCTCATTGGCAACGTGGCCACCACCTTCTCCGAATTTGCCGGCATTGCCTCTGGCATGGAAATGTTTGGGGTCCCCAAATACTTTTCTGTTCCGGTGGCTGCCTTAGCGGTGTGGCTGCTCATTGTAGGGGGCTCTTACAAGCGCGTACAAAACGTGTTTCTGGCGCTCTCCTTTGTATTTGTGACCTATGTCATAGCTGCATTCATGGCCCAACCCGATTGGAATTTAGCCCTCAAAGACACCTTCGTTCCCCACTTCTCAGGAAACGTGAGTTTCATTGCCTTGGTCATTGCCATGATTGGTACCACCATTGCACCGTGGATGATGTTCTTCTCTCAAAGCAATGTGGTGGAGAAGGGCTTAACTACCGACGATCTGTTCTCCCAAAAAGTGGATAGTATCTCCGGCACCATTGCAGCGTGTCTGGTGGCGTGGTTCATTATTGTCACCACGGGCGCGGTGCTCTTCCCTCAGGGGATTGCCATTGATAGCGCCGCCGATGCCGCTCAAGCCCTGGCACCCTTTGCCGGGCCCTACGCCGAGGCACTTTTTGCCATTGGCTTGGTAGCGGCGTCCTTCTTAGCCGCCTGCGTACTTCCCCTCACCACGGCCTTCGTGATTTGCGAAGCCTTTGGCTGGGAGGCAGGCGTTTCCTTCAAGTGGAAAGAAGCGCCCACCTTCAAAGGCATCTTCACCTTCATCATTGTTTTGTCGGCAGTGGTCGTGTTGATTCCCCATATCAACTTGCTGTCAGTCATGCTTACGGCGCAATTCGTCAACGGAGTCATCCTACCCGTCTTGCTGGGATTCATGGCCATTATTGCCAGCGACAAACGGGTCATGGGGTCCTGGCGTGCGGGTATTATTACCCGCTTTCTGCTCTGGGCTACGGTGATCGTGGTAGCCCTGCTTACTGTTGCGTTATTAGTGCTCCAATTGATCGGTCTAGCTTAGGCTATTTTTGCGATGGGATGCAGAAGCCGTTGCGCTTCGCCGGTTAAACAGCTCGCAAGAAACTCGCGACGATTCTTCGGATCGTTCGAGCAGTCCAGCAACATCTGAAGAGTAATGCTGTCGAAGTAAACATCGTAGCTGTCTAACACCAAGTCATAGACCTCGCGCGTTCCGCGCAGCATGGTGGCGTTTCGACGATCATCCCGCCGTAGACGAGCAGTGTCTTTTGAGTCCTCGTCAAGAGCATTAATGATTTGAAGCAAGGTGATATCTTTTGGATCTCGCGCCAGGCGATAACCGCCATGCTTTCCGGGACGCGCTTCGATGATGCCCGCGTTGCGCAAAAGCTGCGCCAACTGAATCAGGTAATCACGAGGGATAGACATATCCTGGGCAATATCTTTCGACGAGCACGTACCTTTTTTTGATGCCAAATACAACACAGCACGCAGGCCGTAATCCGTGGATGCTTTGAGCTGCATAACCGGCCTCCTGTCAATAGTGATGAGCCGCAGACCTGCCCGCATTTCAACGCCGGGCTCTGACGACTCTTCTTTGCAGCGGATGAGAAAGGGCATGCAACTTTCTCCGCCTTTACAAGCTGCATGGGACGTTATCCTCAATTTCTGGGAATCTGTCCTTTACTAGAACCCATGGTACGAGTCGAAATTGATGCCATGCAAGGCTTGTACCGAACGATGAGCGCGGCGGTTACATTATGTTGCTGCCGCGTTGCCACGACATGAAATCGTTAGAAAGCCCCTCATCGATGACCTCAGCCCTAGGGATTAGCCTCTGGGCACCCCAAAAAGAAGGTGGGCGGCCCGAGGTCACCCACCTTAGAACTTGTTATGCAGTTGGTTTTCGTGCCTGCGCGCCCCTAGCGAGCAGCGTCTGCCTCTTTCTGACCCTTCTTGCCCAAGCCACTGCGGCGAAGCACTAGAACGCCCACCACAATCAGAACCATGCCCAGCACCAAAGAGATCCACGGATTCTTCGTAAAGCCGGCCACAATGTAGCCAATCAAGCAAACCACCATCACGAATGTGGCATAGGGAATCTGAGTTGCCACATGGCGGAGATGATTACACTTCGCGCCAGCCGAGGAAAGAATGGTGGTATCAGAGATGGGCGAGATATGGTCGCCATAAACCGCACCGGCTAGAGTGGCGCCGATAGCCACCAAGAAGAGCGGATCGGCTGCATCGAACACCCCAATGACAATGGGAAGAATCAATGCAACGGTGCCCCAGGACGTACCCATGGCAAAGCCGATGAAGGCCGAAACCACAAAGATTACGGCCGGCAAGAAATCAAGGCCGATGCCTAGATTATTCAAGAACGTAGAGACAAATTCGCCAGTGCCCAACAGATAGCGGCAGGTGCCACCTAAACTCCAGGCCAGAACCAAAATCATAATGGCCCCCACCATAGAGCGCACACCTTCCGATACGGCGTCAACATAGGTGTTGATGCTCATAAGCTTTCGCGGCAGGAACAAAGCCAGGGCAAACACCAACGCCACGCAAACGCCAATGTCTAAGCCCATGACGGGGTTCTCGCCCACAGCTGTAGCGAAGTCAACGCCTTCAAAGAAGCCACCCACATAGAGCATGCCCAAAATAGAGAAGATGATAAGCACCACAATGGGAAGTACCAGGTCAAAGACTTTCCCTTTGTCAGAAATATTGATGCCCTTGTATTCCTCCATGGTGTGAGCAGCAGCGGCATCTATATCGGAGCGCTCAGTCACTATGGACGGTAACCCGGGATCATAGCTTTCCGGAGCCGGAGCGTCGGCACCCTCAGCCAAAAGCCGTGCCTGTTCCCGCGCTGCTTCTTCCTCAAGTTCTTCCTCGAGTACCGCATCCTCTGCGGGGACCTTGTTGTGGACTGCTGCATCTTCAGCGGCCCGCATCGAGCCCCAGTCGTCTCCGGTAATCAGCATAAAGAAGACGAAGAAGATGGTCAGAAGCGCGTAGAAGTTATAGGGAATAGACGCCACAAAGGTGTTAAAGCCGCCATCGCCCATATAACCACCAACGGCTACAGCCCAGGAAGAAACTGGCGCAATAATGCAGACCGGCGCTGCCGTGGAGTCGATAATCCAGGCCAGCTTTTCATGGCTGATATGGAACTTGTCTGTGACCGGACGCATAACCGCGCCAACTGTCAGACAATTGAAGTAGTCGTCTACGAAAATAATGATGCCTAAAATGGCGGTCAGAATAGAGGCCATCTTCGCATTCTTAATGTGCGTGGAAACCCACTCAGCGTAGGCGCGCGACCCCCCGGATGAGGCTATGACCACAGTCAATGCCCCCAGTAGCGCAAGGAAGAGCAAAAGCGCCCCATTCCCTGCAATTTGCTCGGCCATCATCTGGGGCACCATAGTGAACGAGGAGATGAGTTGCTCGCCACCAGCGCCATTCAGCGTGAACTGATAAATGATCATGCCCGAGAAAACGCCGACCGTTAAGGAGGAATACACCTCCTTCGTTATAAGCGCTAAGCCCAGTGCCAGCAAGGGCGGCACGATGGACCATGCACCGCAAACAATCAGATCGAACCCTTCCATGCTCTCCCCTTTATTCGGGTACAAAGATATTTAAAGTATACCCAAAGGGCTCCCCTCCTGCTGCGCTGTTGCCAATCAGTTTGGCAAAGAGGTCAGAATTAAGCGAAGGGGTGGGCGGGCTCCCTAATTAGCAGGTGGCCACGATTGGTGGGCTCCCCGATTAGCAGGTGGCCCCAACTGGCGGACGACCTCGCGTTTGTTGGTGGGACCAATTCCTCCGACATCCATAAAAGAAGGGATGAGCCCCATGGACCCACCCCTTCTTCTGAATAGTTATCCCCTCGCTGCCCCGGGAGATAACGGCACCCAGTTCTTCGTTATGAAGCCGACTTAGACATCAGCGGCGGCTCCCACTTCTGCCGAGCGCAGTTCATCCTGCTCGATTTCGCGATCGATTTCACGATCCGTGCCGCTTTCCGCTGTGGGCGGATTGATCTGGAAGGGCACCTTCTTTGTGAACAAGCTCACCACTGGCACAATCACAAGGGACACCAACATGCATAAGGCGCCGCAGTTGATGGGACTTGCAATAAGCGGCGTGCCTGCAAAGCCCATGCCCATATTCACCGCCGTTAACCCTACACCAAAGATGAAGGAGCACCACACGGCCGCCTTGGAAATCTTTCCGGAGTAGAGACCCCAGAGGAAGGGACCGAGGAAGGCGCCGGCCAACGCACCCCAGGAGTAGCCCATGAGCTGGGCAATAAAGACTACGCTGGAGTGATATTGGAACAGAGCAATGAGCGCCGAGATTGCCACGAAGGCTACCAGAAGAACGCGCATCCATACAATTTGCTTCTTCTCATTCATGTCTTTCACGAAATTGCCCTTGATAAGGTCAATGGTGAGCGTCGATGACGAGGTAAGCACGAGCGAGGATAGCGTTGACATAGAAGCGGAAAGCACCAGCACAATGACAAGACCAATCAGAATGTCAGGCAAGGTGGAGAGCATAGTGGGAATGATAGAGTCATAGATCGGCGTGCCGTTGGCAGCGTATTCGATCTGATCAGAGTAGAGTCGACCAAAGCCTCCCAGGAAGTAGGAGCCGCCCGCTACCACGAAGGCAAAGATGGTGGAAATGATGGCGCCTTGCTTGACCGCCGGACCCGACTTAATGGCATAGAATTTCTGGACCATCTGCGGCAAACCCCAGGTGCCCAGCGAGGTCAGAATTACTACGCCGAGCAAGTTGAATAGATCGGGTCCAAAGAAACTGACGAAGGGCCCTTGCATGGCGGAACCCTCGGCGGGGATCTGCGAAAGCGAAATCACCGCTTCTGAGAATCCGCCATTGGACATGATGACCGCCACAATAACGGCAGTAATGCCCAGCAGCATGACAATACCCTGAATAAAGTCATTCATAACCGTCGCCATGTAGCCGCCAAGCACCACATAGATACAGGTTACGACCGCCATGCCGATAACGCAGACATCATAGGGCAGTGCAAAGGCCATACCGAACAAGCGAGAAAGGCCGTTATAGACCGATGCCGTATAGGGAATCAGGAAGACGAAGATGATGGCAGCAGCCGCAATCCGCAGAGCCTTCGAGTTATAGCGCTTGCCAAAGAACTCCGGCATGGTGGAGGCGCCCAGTCGATGGGTCATTTCGCGGGTACGCGGACCCAACACCCACCAGGCAAGGAGGCTGCCCAAAATGGCATTGCCAATACCTGCCCAAGTGGCAGCCATGCCGTATTTGAACCCAAACTGGCCAGCATAACCTACAAACACTACCGCCGAGAAATAGCTCGTACCATAGGCAAATGCGCTCATCCAGGGGCCTACTTTGCGGCCTCCCAAAATGAAACCGTCAACGGTACTCGTTGACTTGCGACAGTAAATACCCACTCCTACTGCCACTGCAATAAAAATGAGCACCAATAGAATCTTTGCAATCATAAAACGTCCCCTTGGTCGTGGCCGGGCACGAAGCCCAGCTTCCCTTTCCGGTAAAAGAGCAGACTCTTCTACCAATCCTTCTCCGTGGCGCACACGACCTTTGACTCGGGGCTATAAAAAAATAGCACCGGGTCAAAACCCGTGTGCTATTAATATCGAACGCTATACCATTGGGAGGGCTTCAAACACTGCTGAGCGAAGTGCTCGCTCATGACGGCGCAAGCCACCTCCGCACAACACTGTTGCGCGCGGACAGCACTGGTTAAAGCGCATTCCTCAGCACCATAGAAGCCGTTATGTCCCTTTGCCGTTAGCATGGCCGTTACTTTAGCACAGTAAAGCACCTTTGCAAGAAATTTTTGGGCGTGACTACGTAAGCGGCCGAGAAAGGGGCCAAATACTGGCGCTCCTTTCCCGGCCGTAATCCTGAACAGCTCTCTTGTAAGGCTTGCGTGTCTCCCCGTGAAGACGCGCGGCGGCTGATTAGTAGCGACTATCGAAGATGCGTTTAGTCTTCTTCTCCGAGCGAGGCAAGTCTCCCAGAGGCACACCCTTAGCTTCCGGCGTACAGCCGAGCTTCGCCTTAAAGATAAGCGCCAACTCCTCTTCGCACTTCTCTTTGGCTTCACCTTCCAAGGGAGTTTCGAAAAGCACCGTTAAGATGTCGCGACCCGAGATGGTCTCAATCATGACCTGGTATTCCGAGGACGTGCCATCGGTGGCCTTGATCACTTCTTCGATCTGAGCCGGGAACATGTTGCAGCCCTTAACCTTGATCATGTCGTCGGTGCGACCAACCAGCGTATCGATGCGCGGATGGTGAGAGCCACACGCGCACTGACCGGGGATAATGCGGGTAAGGTCGTGAGTGCGATAACGAATGAGGGGCGCTCCTTGCTTGCGCAGGGTGGTAAGCACCAGTTCGCCCACTTCCCCATCGGGCAGCGTTTCGCCCGTCTTCGGATCGATCACTTCGATGTAGACGAAGTCGTCCCAGATATGCATGCCAGCATGGGCGTCGCAGCTAATGCCAATGCCCGGGCCATAGACCTCGGTCAATCCATAGATGTCGTAAATCTCAATGCCCAGCTCGTTAGCAATACGGTTGCGCATCTTCTCGCCCCAGCGCTCGGAGCCGATGACACCCTTCTTGAGGTAAATCTTGTCGCGCAGTTCGCGCTTGTTGATTTCTTCCGCCAGTAGCAATGCATAGGAGCTCGTAGCCGTGATGACCGTCGACTTCAGGTCTTGCATCATCTGCAACTGCTTATCGGTGTTGCCCGGTCCCATAGGGATAGCCATGGCTCCTAGGCGCTCGGCTCCCAACTGAAAACCAATGCCTGCCGTCCACAGTCCATAGCCCGGCGTAATCTGAATGCGGTCCATGGGCGTAATGCCCGCCATCTCATAGCAACGCGCAAACTGCGTAGCCCAGTCAATGACGTCCTGCTGGGTATAGGGAATGATGACCGGTGTTCCTGTGGTGCCTGAGGAGCTATGGATACGGACCACTTCCTCATCGGGCACCGCCTGCAGCCCTAAGGGATAGGCAGCGCGTAGGTCATCCTTTTCCGAGAAAGGCAGCTTCTCAAAATCGGCCTGGGTTTTGACGTCAGCCAGATCAA